>CAMCWL010000104.1 GCA_945882655.1 Opitutus sp. GAS368 | reverse complement strand
GGCGGCCAAGTCCCGCTCGTCTCCACCGTGCTGATGACCGCGCTGCCCGCCAAGGTCGCGGGCGTCCTGGAACTCTGCGCCTGCACGCCGCCCGGACCAGACGGGAAGATCAATCCCGACATCCTTGCTGCGCTCTACCTCTGCGGCGTCCGTGAAGTCTACGCCATCGGCGGCGTCCAAGCCATCGCGGCGATGGCCCTCGGCACGAGCACGGTCACGCCGGTCGACAAGATCTTTGGCCCGGGCAACGCCTTCGTCACCGAAGCGAAACGCCAAGTCTTCGGCCTTGTGGGCGTCGACCTCCTCCCCGGCCCGAGCGAAGTGATGATCATCGCCGACCGCACCGCCAAGCCAGAGTGGGTCGCGGCCGACCTTTGCGCGCAGGCCGAACACGGCAGCGGCAAGGAGAAGCTCTATCTGGTGACGGAGACCGAAGCCTTCGCCGACAAGTGCCTCGCCGCCGCGCGCGCGCAGTCCAACTCACTCACCCACGGCGAGAAGATCCGCAAGGCGCTCGCCGCCAAGGTCTGCGTCATCCTCGTTTTGAAAATCGAGGACGCTGCCGAAGCCGCCAATCTCGTCGCCCCGGAACACCTCGAACTGATGGTCGCGAAGGGTAAGCTCAAGAAGCTCTCCGCCCAGATCACCACGGCCGGCGCGATTCTCATGGGCAGCCACACGCCCACAGTGCTGGGCGACTTCACCGCCGGCCCAAGCCACACCCTGCCGACCGGCGGCACGGGTCGCTTCTTCAGCGGACTGCGCGTCGCCGACTTCCTTCGTCGCACGAGCCTTGTGCAATACGACCCGGCCTCGCTCAAGAAAGCAGCCGGGGTGGTCGACGCGTTCGCGCGCATGGAGCGTCTCGACGCCCACGGTCGTTCGCTGAAGATTCGGCTCTGAGCCGCGCTCAGCCGACGACGAGTAGGCTCACCTGCGGACGACACCAGAAGCGCACGCCATAAAGGCTGCCGACTCCGCGGGTGATGTGGATCAGGCGACCCGCCCGCTTCCGTAAGCCTTCGATGTGCGACTTATCGCGGACCGGCGCGATCCATTCCGCCAATCCCGGCACCCCGACCTGGCCGCCATGGGTATGGCCGCATAACATGAGGTCCCAATGGTAAGGCATCGCCGCGAGGCGCGCGTCAGGATTATGGTTCAACAGCAAGTGCGGGAGCGACTCCCGGCCAGGACCGCGGATCGGCGTCAGGCAGCGCGCCGGATGATTCTGCCCTGTCCACAAGTCGCCCAGACCCGAGACCTTCAATCGCCCACCGCGTACCGCGACCTCCCGCGTCTCATTCACGAGCACGTCGATCTGCGCCAGCCGCAACAAACCCATGACCGCCGCGGTGCGGGCGATTTCACCGACGGGGCCTGCCGCAACGATGGCGTCGTGGTTGCCAAGACAGGCGAACGTAGGGGCGACGGCGGAAAGTCGGCGCAGGACGGCGGCATAAGCTTCCGTCTCGCGTAGGCGACCGGTGACGAAATCGCCCGTGAGGGCGATGAGGTCAGGCCGTTGCGCGAGCCCGAGTTCGACCGCGCGTTCGATGAGCTCCAAGGAAACGTGCGGTCCGAAATGCAGGTCGGACAGATGGAGGATGCGCAGGCCGCTGGGGGCGGGGAAAATGGCGGGGTCAATCGGGATTTCCGAAACCTCCAGCCAGGTAGGCTCCGCATAACGGGTATAGGCGCCCGCGGAAAGTCCGGCTCCCCCGATGGCCAATGTCGCCAAGAACGCCCGTCGTGTCGTCCGCGAGCCAGGCGAGGAGGGCGAGGAGGACATGGTCGCGCTTACTCGCGCAGCGTCCGCATCACCTCAGCGTGCAGCTTCGGCGCCGCAGCGATGATGTTGCCGGCCTTGATGGGATCGCCACCTTCCCAGGAAGTCACGACGGCACCGGCGCCGCGCAGGACGGGCAGCACGGGCACGAGGTCCCACGGGTTCATAATGGGGTCGGCGACAACGTGCGCGCGGCCGGACGCCACGAGCAGGTGGCCGTAGCCATCACCCCACGTACGCACATGGGCAACGCTGTCGGCGAGACGGTTCCAGCGAACATCGCGATGCAGGCGGCGGATATTATCGAGGTCGGTCGAGACGACGACGGCGTCCTTCATCGCGACCTCGGCCACGCGCACGGGGCGGCCGTTGAGTTCGCACGTAAGGTTGTCGCCGACGATGCGCTCGCAGAGAATGGGCTGGTCGATGACACCCAGGACGGGCTTCCCTTCATAGCGCAGGCCAATGAGGGTGACGTAAAGCGGGACGCGGGAAAGGAACGACTTGGTACCGTCGATCGGATCGAGCACCCAGCAATACTCAGCGTCGACGTTCTCGGGGCCGAACTCCTCGCCGAGGATGCCGTGATCCGGATAAGCCTGCTTGATGGCCGCACGCATCTGACGCTCGGCTTCCTTGTCAGCGACGGTCACGGGCGTGCCGTCGGACTTGATTTCGACGTCGGTAGCGACGCGGGCGTGCGCCGCAACCAAGACCCGGCGGGCGATGTCCGCGAGTTTCTCGGCGAAGGCCTTGAGCTCTTTCTGGCGGGCTTCCGGAAGCATGTCCCAGAGGTAAGCCCGGACGGCCCCCGCTCCAAGCGAAAAGCCCCGCACAGGCTTGAATCACGGCCAATTCCGCCGACACTGTACCCATGAGGCTCACCCCTTGGCTCCTTGGCTTGCTGGCCTTCGCGACGACGGGTTTCGCCGCCCAGCCTTGCCGCATTGAGATCGTCGAAAAGGGCGATGGCTGGGCCGTGCCGGGTGTTGAACTCCGCACGATCCACGGCGCCCGTTTCGTCTCCGACAACGCTGGGCTGATCGCCTTCGACCTCCCCGAACTCATGGGTCGCGAGACCTGGTTCAGCGTCCACGGCCACGGCTACGGCGTGAAGGCCGACGGCTTTGGCTACGCTGGCGTCCGCCTCACGCCCAAGCCGGGCCAGACGCTCAAGGTCACGGTCGAGCGCACCATCCTCGCCCGCCGTCTCGGCCGCCTCACGGGCGCGGGCCTCTTCGCGGAATCGCAAAAGCTCGGCGAGCAACTCGACTGGAAAGAAAGCGGCGTGCTCGGCTCCGATAGCGTGGTGACAGCGAAACTCGGCGGGAAACTACTCTGGTTCTGGGGCGACACGAATCTGAGCCACTACCCGCTCGGCATCTTCAACGTCTCCGCGGCGTCGACCGATAAATTCATGCCACCGGCGAAGCCGCCCCTGCGGCCCGCCTTCACCTACGTGACCGACCGCCGACCGCCGCCAGCCGAATCCCGTCCGCGCGGCGTAGCGAAGGTACCCGGCGATGGCCCGACCTGGATCTGGGGCGCGATCACGCTACCTGACGCCAAAGGTGCGCCGCATCTGGTTGCCGCTGCGGTGAAGACGAAGGGCGAGATGCACGCCTATCGCTGGGATCTCGTCGAATGGGATCCACACGAAGAACTCTTCCATCCGCTCGACACCGTCTGGACGGAAAGCCCGGCCAACCCCAAAGCCCCACCGATGCCGGAAGGCCACGCGGTGCCTTGGACGGACCCGGTCGGCCGTAAATGGATCCTCTTCTGCAATCCGTTCCCGACCCTCCGCACGCCGGCGACCTATGAAGGCTGGAAGAATCCGGATAACTGGAAGCCCATGCGCGCCGCCACCGCCGCCGCCACGCCAGCCGGCGAGGCCATCGTCGTGCACAAGGGCCACATCGCCTGGCACCCCTGGAATCGTAAGTGGCTCGCGATCTTCACGCAGAAGTCCGGCAAGCCCTCCTTCTTGGGTGAGATCTGGCTGGCCGAAGCGGCCGACCCCGCCGGCCCTTGGGGCAACGCGCGCAAGGTGCTCTCGCACGATGATTACACGTTCTACAATCCGGTGCTACATCCAGAATTCTTCCAGGCCGATTCGCCGGTAATCCATTTCGAAGGCACCTACACGACCACCTTCTCCAGCAACAAGCAGCCGACCCCACGCTGGGAGTATAACCAAGTGCTCTACCAGCTCGACCTGTCGAAGCCTCCGTTCGCCGACGGGAAATAAAAGCCGGTCCGCTTGACCCGCTCGGACCTCCGAGGACGATGAGGGTGTGAATGACGCGACCGACCGACTCCTGCGCGCCCGCGTCCGCCCGACGCGTCGCCCGGTCATGCGTCAAAGTTGGGATGACCTTTTCTTTCTGCATTGGGAATATGCGGCGGAGGCCATCCAGTCCCGCCTACCGGCCGGCCTCACGGTCGATACCTTCGAGGGCAAGGCCTACGTCGGAGTCGTCGGCTTCCGTATGAACGCGGTCCGCCCCCTCGGCCTGCCCGCCCTCCCCTGGCTCTCTTACTTCAACGAGCTCAACGTGCGCACCTATGTGCGCGACGCTTCGGGCGAACCCGGCGTCTGGTTCTTCTCGCTCGACTGCGACCGTGCCCCGGCCGTCGTCATCGCCCGCGCGGGCTTTGGGCTGCCCTACGAACATGCCGCAATGTCCTTCGGCCCGGGACTCGCGCAGTCCTGCCGCCGCCAAGGCGAACAGGAGACGGCGCGATACGCTTGGTCGGCGGTATCGTCTCCGCAGATCGCCACGCCTGGCTCGCTCGAATTCCACTTGGCCGAACGCTACAGTTTCTTCTCGGTACGCGGCGGCCGACTCGTCCGCGGTCAAGTCCACCACGCACCGTATGAGCTCAGCTCGACCGACACCGCCGCCTGGAGCGACCTGCCGCTCCGCTGGGACGGCTTCGATGTCGGCGGCCGGCCCCCCGATCTCACCCACTGTTGCCAAGGTGTGGCCATCGAGGCTTTCTCCCTGGTGCCCGCCCATGCGTAAGAAGCTTACCGACTATCGTCACGCCGTCTGGGATTGGAACGGTACGCTCCTCGATGACACGTGGCTGTGCTGTGCATCGCTGAACCGGCTGCTCAAGGAAGACGGCCACCCGCTCGTCGACCCCGTCCGCTATCGCCAGATTTTCCAGTTCCCGGTTATCAAGGTCTATCAGGCGATCGGCTTCACGCCGGACGAAGCCTCCTTCCGCGCGATGTCCGTGCGCTTCATGGCCGCCTACGAGGAACGCAAGACGGAGTGCGAACTGCACCCGCACGCGGAGACGCTCCTCGACGGGCTCACCGCGGCCGGGCTGACGCACTCGGTGCTCTCGGCCTATGAGCGCAGCCTGCTCACGACAACGCTCACGCATTACGGACTCCACCGCCACTTCATCAAGACCTGCGGCGGCCACGACATCCACGCCGGCAGCAAGGAGGAGCGCGCGCGCCTCCACCTGT
>CAMCWL010000103.1 GCA_945882655.1 Opitutus sp. GAS368 | reverse complement strand
GGCTGGCGAGCAAGGCGGGGAAGCATTTCCTGATGACCTCGAGCACAACGTTTACCGAGACCGAGGCGCCAGGCGAGGCTCCGAGCAGCGCGGAGATGCTGCAAGCGGCATCGGTGATGACCTCGGTGCCGTAGTGGACAATGCCGGCCCGACCATCCGTCTTCTTGATTGCCTGCACCCGAATGCCTGCGTCGATCAACTTCCAATCCGCAGCCTGTGCGGCCGGATAGAAAATCTTCAGCACCTCGATACGGTTCCGCATGCTCTGCGTGCCCTGCTGGATGAGGTAGCGGACAAGGTCGAGGTTATGGATGCCAATATTGACGAGGGTCGAGAGGTTGTCCGGACGAATGGAGAAGGGCAGGTCGGTGTAGCGGCCCTGCTGGTGCAGGAACTTCGTCGTCCAGGCGGCGAAGGGACCGAAAAGCAGCGTTTTCCTGCCATCCAAGATGCGGGTGTCGAGGTGCGGCACAGCCATCGTCGGGGCCGCGGCGAGCGCTTGACCATAGACCTTTGCCTGGTGCTTCTCGACGATTTCCGGATTGTCGCAAATGAGCCACTGGCCGCCGATAGGGAAACCGCCTAGGCCCTTTGCCTCCGGAATGCCGGACATCTGTAGCAGCGGAAGCGTGCCGCCGCCCGCGCCGACAAAGACGAACTTGGCGCGGTTTGTCCGCACCAGCCCCGTCGCTGACTCCTTCACCCGGACTTCCCAGCCCGTGCCGTCTCTACGCAGGCCGATTACGCGATGGCCGGAGGCGACCCCGCATCCCTCCTGCCGTCCTAGCCAGCTTAGCAGCTTGCGAGAGATGGCGCCAAAGTTCACATCTGTGCCCCCGTCCATCTTTGTCGCGGCAATGGGTTCGTCGCCCCGACCTTCGACCAGGAGCGGTGCCCAACTCGCCAGGGTGGTGCGGTCAGTCGTGAAGACCATCTCCCGGAAGAAATGGTGGGCCGACATTCCGGCGTGACGGGCCTTGAGGAATTCCACCTGGTCAGCTCCATGCACGAAGCTAATGTGGGGGACTGGATTGATGAATTCCCTCGGGTGACTGGCCATATCGTTGGCCACCGCGTAGCTCCAGAAGTGTTTCGATTGCTCGAACTGCTCGAAGATCTCGATGACCTTGGCCACCTTCACCGAGCCATCCGCCTCGCGCTTGGGCGTGTAACTCAGCTCGCAGATCCCCGCATGCCCAGTGCCAGCGTTATTCCAGCCATCCGAACTCTCCTGTGCCAAGCCATCGCTGGCCTCATAGAGCTGGATGGAAAGTCGCGGATCGAGCCGCTTCAGCATCGCTCCGAGATTGGCCGACATCACCCCGCTGCCAATCAGGATGACATCGGGGTCTTCAACGTGGGTGGCGGTCGGCATTTGTTTGGGTAAGTGTCGGTTAATGGACGTTCGGAAATAGTCAGGGCGGGATGCCAGCGGAATCACTGGGCGGCTTTGCAAGCCATAGTCCTTACTCCCCGCATGGCAAGTCCGTTGGGGGGCCTCTTAATTCAAGAGGGGAACTCAGGCGGTGGTTGCAATTTGTGGACACAAGGCCTCGGCTATCGGTCCCCAAACCCTGCTCCCATGAATCGTCGCGATTTCCTGAAGAACTCCGCCTTGGCGGCCTTGCTTGTTTCGCCTTTGGCTGTGACTGCTAAGTCGTCGGGCAAGGAAGTCTCGCTCGTCCCTGGTTCGCCGGAGTGGAAGCGCCTTGAACAGGCCATCCCTGCTGTTCCGACCGTCAAGCCGCTCAAGCCGCGCCGACTGCTCATTTTCAATCGCAACCTCGAATACGACGGCCATCGTGCTTCCATCTTGGCCGGCAGCGAAGCCTTCAGGCTTTTCGGCGAGCGGACGGGTGCCTTCGAGGCTGTCATCAGCGAAGACCCGGCGATGTTCGACCGGGAGACGCTAAGCGGTTTCGACGCCGTCTTCCTAAATAACAATATCGGCGCCTGCGTGGCGGAGCCGGAGCGCCGACAGAACCTCCTCGAATTCGTCACGCGGGGCGGCGGCCTGATGGGGGTGCATGGCACCTCCTTGGCCTTCACCAAGTGGCAGTGGCCGCCCTTGGAGGATTGGGCGGAGTTCGGGCATATGATCGGCGCGCGAGGTGCGAATCATCGCGGCGGTTACGTCAAGGAACCCATCGTCATGGGCTTGGATGACGCGGCGCATCCTTTGCTGAGAACTTTCGGCGGCACCGAATATGCCTGGTCGGACGAGATCTTCCGGTTCCACGCTCCTTATTCCCGGAAGTGTGTCCGCGTGTTGCTCAAGATTGACACCGAGAAGACGGACCTCTCCACCTACAAGCCGGGCGACTCCTGCTTACGTGCCGACAACGACTATGCGCTGGCTTGGGTCCGGCAATACGGCAAAGGCAGGGTCTTCTATTCCGCCCTCGCCCATAGCCCGCACGTGTTCGAGGACCGGAAGATGCTCCGCTTCTATCTGGATGCCGCGCAGTTCGTCCTCGGGGATCTCGCCGCACCCACCACCCCTAGCGCCTTCCTGACGCCTGCCGTCCGAGCCCATGAGAAGCTGGGTTGGCGCCTGGGCATGGAAGCTTACACCTTTCATAAGTATACCCTCTTCGAAGCCATCGAGAAGACCGCCGAGCTTGGTCTGCCTTATATCGGCGGACTCAGTTTCATGCAGCGGACGAGCAAGGATATCCCCAGGAACTTCGACCAGCAGCTGGACGACGACCAGCTTCGCCAGGTGCGGATGAAGTTGGAGTCCCATGGCGTCCGTATGCCGGTCTACTATGTGCAGACCGTGCCGTCCGATGAGACTGCCTGCCGGAAGCTATTCGCCTTCGGCAACAAGATGGGCGTCGAGACCTTCATCTGTGAGCCGAAGGCCACGCAGCTTGACCTCCTCGACAAGTTGGCCAACGAGTATGGCATCAATATCGGCATCCATAACCATGGGCCGGACATCTCTCCGCATCTGTGGCGACCGGAGATGGTGCTGGCGCTTTGCGAAGGACGCAGCCGGCGCATCGGCGCCGCCCCTGATCTCGGCTATTGGCTCAGGCTCGGCATCGATCCGGTTTCATCTTTGCGGCTCCTCAAGGATCGGATCATCACCGTCCAGATGCACGATCTGCACGAGGCGGGCAAGAGTGGTCACGACGTTCCTTGGGGGACCGGCGTCGGACGGACGAGGGAATTCCTGGTCGAGCTCGACCGTCTCGGCATCAAGCCGACCATGATCGGCATCGAGTACTCCCGCGAATGGACGGAATCGATGCCCAAGCTCGCCAAGTGCATTGAGTTCTTCAACGAGACGACCTTGCAGCTTGCGGCCGGACGCTAGAAGCGGCCTGTGAGCAGTTTGACTTATTCCGCGTACAGTCCCTTGCGACCGGCGACGAGCCAACTGACGGCGCAGGCGACCAGGGCGTAGCCGCCGATCGAAGGGCCAAAGAGTTCGCAGGCCATGACCGCGCAGGCCAGCGGGACGGCTCCTGCGCCAGCAAAGACAGCGACGAAGCCCAGCGCGGCGCAGACGCTCAGCGGAAGGCTCAGCAGGACAGCGGCGGCGCTGCCGAGGGTCGCGCCGACGAAGAAGAGCGGGGTGACTTCGCCGCCGCGGAAGCCGGCCCAGACGCACATGCCCGTCAGAACAATCTTTTGGATAAAATATAGCGGAGGCGCGGGTTCGACCAACGCGGCTTCGATCACTGGCAAGCCGAGCCCCGTGAAATCGCTTAACTGCTTGAAGTACACCATCAGCGAGAACAACACGCCGGTGAAGAAGATGAGCCTATAGGGCTCGGGATTAGGACGAGCCGCATCCCGTCGAGATAGCCAGACATAGAGTCGAGCGATCAGACCACAGGCGACCCCAAGCGCCAATGCGGAGCCAAGTCCGCTGAGATCGTAATCCGCCGGGAGGGGTAGGCGGTAGTTGGCATGCTGGGCGAAGAAGAGCTTACGAGCCACGAGGTCCGCGAGAAAGGCGGTAGCTAAGCAGGGAATGATCGCCCAGCTGCGAAGTCGCACGAACTCCAAGGCGAAAATCGCCGCGGCGATCGGCGTGCCGAAGACGGTCGCAAAGCCAGCCGAAACCCCGCAGAGGATCAAGGTGCGTCGTTCGGATTCGTTCAGGTCAATCCAGCGCGAACCTTGGTCGGCGATCGCGCCGCCCATCTGGAGGGCGGTGCCTTCGCGGCCGACCGAGGCCCCGCCAAGGTGAGAGAGCAGGGTCGTCCCGATGATCGACGGCCCCATGGTCGCAGGCAGGGGGGTGGTCGGAGTCTTGATCTGGGCGATCAGGTCCTTCACGCCCCCGGCAGAGGCCTTCAGGGGGCCCTTGTAGAGCCAGACCGTGAGTAGGCCGATAAAAGGCAAGGAGACAATCAGCCAAGGGGTCGACTGGTAGAGCCTAGTGACGGCCTCGAGGGCATGGAGAAAGCCCGCCCCAGCGGCGCCGACGACCAGGGAGACCGCGGCGAGGATGGCGACCCAAAGGAGGAAGTTTCTCGGGGGCTTGGCGTACATCGTTAAGGCAAGAAAACCTTTGAGAGCCCTCGGCCGTGCTCACAATCTCAAACCATGGAACACCCCATCCCTCGTCGCGATTTCGTCTCCACCCTGGCCTTGAGCGGACTCGCTCTAGCCGCCGCCCCGTCCATCCTCCGCGGACAGTCCGTCCCGTCCAAGATCAAGGTAGCCCTCATCGGCTGCGGCGGTCGCGGTACTGGCGCCCTCGGGCAGTTTATCGCCGCTTGCAAAATTCTCGGCGCGGAAGCGGAGGTCGTCGCCCTGGCCGATGCCTTCGAGGATCGCGCCAAGCGCCTGAACGACACTTATAAGCTTCCCGCGACCAAGGTCTTCGTCGGTTACGACGCTTACCAGAAGGTCATGGCCACGGATTGCGCCTTCGTGCTCATGGCGACCCCGCCCGCGTTCCGCCCCGTTCACTTTGCCGCCGCCGTCGCTGCTGGTAAGCACTGCTTCGTCGAGAAGCCCGTCGCCGTCGACCCGGTTGGCGCTCGTGCCATCATCGCCACCGGTGAGGAAGCCAAGAAGAAGGGCCTCGCCGTCGTGGCCGGCACTCAGCGTCGTCATGACGCCTCGTACATGAAGAACAAGGCCCTCATCGACGCCGGCGCTATTGGCGCGCTCCGCGGCGGCGTGGTCCAGTGGAACGGCACCGTGCCGTGGATCCGTCGTCGGGCCAAGGACGACACCGATGCGGACTACATGAACCGCAACTGGCTCAACTTCACGGAGCTTTCCGGCGACCATATCGTCGAGCAGCACATCCATAACGTCGACGT
>CAMCWL010000102.1 GCA_945882655.1 Opitutus sp. GAS368 | reverse complement strand
CGCCAGCGATCCTGATCCTGGCGAGGCAACTTCAGCTTGGCTTCTTCGGGAAAGAACGTCTTCAGCAGCACCGTCTCGAAACCGAAGTCGGCCGGCACAAGCACGGACTGCATCGTATTGCCGACCTGGATCTCATGCTTATCGGCGGCACCCTTCCAGATGCCGGTGCCGAAGATACCGTCGTCGAGGGTTCGCTGACGGGAGCGCAGGCCGTACTCGACCTGGTTGTCGCCGTAGCGCTGCATCACGATCGGGATACCGATTTCTCCGGTCGCTTCGGCCGGAATGACGTAGGTCCAGGTCCACTGAACCTTCTCGAGCAGTCGGATGGGCAGACTCGGGACCGGCTCGTCGGCAGCGCGCACCTCGGCGGTCATGCCGTTGTACGTGGGCCACATGGAGTTTGTCGGGATCTTGAACGGCTGCAGGAAGAAGCTGCGGATCGAGCCCGCCACGATGGCCGCCATGACCACCATCTCGGTGTAATCGCAGCCGGTGGTGAGAGGGTAGATCTTGCCGCCGTTGCGGACGAGCACCTCGTGGAGCCGATTGACGAGCACCTCGACCTGGGTGAGTTCCATCGTCCGATCCCGGGCCGCGACACGGACCTTGTCGGCCAGCTCGAGCTGTTCATTGAGGGCCTCTTTCGTCAGGACATCGCCACGGTAGAGCTCAATCTTCTCCGACGCCTCGAGCAAGGCCTTGCCAATCTTGCGGAGCTTACGTCGATAATAGAAGGACATGGGAAGGACCCGCCCAAACTAACGGCCACCCCACCGAGGGAAAGCCCGAATTGGGGCTTAACCCTCGTTCTTGAGGATCTTGATGAAAGCTTCCTGCGGGATGTCGACCTTGCCGATCTGCTTCATGCGCTTCTTGCCCTCCTTCTGCTTGTCGAGGAGCTTGCGCTTACGGGAGATGTCGCCGCCATAGCACTTCGCAGTCACGTCCTTGCCGACCGAACCGATGGTCTCGCGGGCGATGACCTTGGAGCCGACGGCCGCCTGGATGGCGATCTTGAAAAGCTGGCGCGGCAGGAGTTCCTTGAGCTTCTCGCAGAGCGCACGTCCGCGGCCTTCGGCCTTGGAGGCGTGCACGATCGACGAGAAGGCGTCGACGGGCTCTTCGTTGACGCGGATGTCCATCTTCACGAGGTCCGAGGTGACGTATTCGCCGAGCTCGTAATCCATCGAGCCGTAGCCGCGGGTGATGGACTTCATGCGGTCGTTGAAGTCGACAAGGATCTCGTTGAGCGGCAGGAGGCAGACGAGGACGACGCGGTCACCGTCGATGGTCTCGGTGCGCTCGCAGATGCCGCGCTTCTCCTGGACCAGCGTCAGCATGTCGCCGATCGAGGTGCCCGGGATATGGATGTTGGCGCGGATCGTCGGCTCCTCGATGTGCTCGATGGCGGACGGGTCCGGCATGACGACCGGGTTGTCGAGGATGTGCTCCACGCCGTCGGTGGTATACACCTTATAAACGACCGACGGGTAGGTTGACAGGATGTCGAGGTCGTACTCGCGACGCAGGCGCTCTTGGACAATCTCCATGTGCAGGAGGCCGAGGAAGCCGCAGCGGAAACCAAAGCCCAGCGCGGTCGAGCTCTCGGCGGTGTAGGTCAGCGAGGAATCGTTGATGGCCAACTTAGCGAGCGAGGTCTTGAGCTTCTCGTAGTCGGCCGTGTCGAGCGGGTAGATACCGCTGAAGACCATCGGGCTGACTTCCTTAAAGCCCGGGACGGGCTCCTTGGCTGGGTCGTTGGCGAGGGTGATCGTGTCGCCGACCTTCACGTCAGCCACTTCGCGGATATTGATGACGATGTAACCGACGGAACCCGGACCGAGTTCGTCCTGAGGCTTCATCTTCGGCGAGAAGATACCGACCTCCTTGATGACCGAGCGTGCGCCATTGAACATCAGTTGGATGGTCTGGCCGGCCTTGAAGGTGCCTGAGAATACGCGGACGTAGCTGATGACACCCTTGTAGGAGTCGAAGAGGGAGTCGAAGACTAGCGCGCGGTGGTGCGGGTATTCGGACCAGCGGGGCGGCGGCACGCGCTTGATGATCGCAGCGAAGATTTCGTCGATACCGATACCGGACTTACCCGAGGCGAGGACGGCGTCCTGCGCAGGGATGGTGAGGATGTCCTCGACCTGGCGGCGGGCTTCTTCTGGGCGGGCGCTCGGGAGGTCGACCTTATTGATGACCGGGACAATCTCGAGGCCCTGGTTCATCGCGAGGGTGGCGTTGGCGACCGTCTGGGCTTCCACGCCCTGGGACGCGTCGATCAGGAGCACCGCGCCTTCGCAGGCGGCAAGGGAGCGCGAGACTTCGTAGGCGAAGTCGACGTGTCCCGGGGTGTCGATGAGATTAAGGATGTACTGCTTACCGTCCGGCGCGGTGAAATTCATCGTCACCGGGTGGCACTTGATCGTGATGCCCTTTTCGCGCTCGAGGTCCATCGCGTCGAGGAGCTGCTCCTTCATCTGGCGCTTCTCGATCGTCTTCGTGTGCTCGAGGAGGCGGTCGGAAAGGGTCGTCTTGCCGTGGTCGACGTGCGCGATGATGCAGAAGTTGCGGATGTGGTCTAAGGACACGGTAAAGAGGGAAAGGGCTTAATAGGACTGCGGACGGGGCGCTTGTCCAGCGTTAGCCCCAAACAGAAGGGGTTTTAGGCGGGAATATCGGCGAACTCGTGCAACGAGGCCACCGGGGCCGTAGGTGCGGAGCGCTTCATCATACCGGCCAGGACGCCGCCGGGGCCGCATTCGTAGAACTGGCCGATGCCGGTGTCGGCCGCAGCCTTGCAGTCATCTTCCCAGAGGACCGAGGAGACCACCTGCTTAACCAGCGCGGTGCGCAGATCGGCCGGCTCGGCGAGCGTGCCGCCGGTGGTGTTCGAGTAGACCGTGACCTGAGGACGCTTGAATTCGACGCCCTGCAGGAAGGCTTCGAAGGCTTGGCGGGCGGGCTCCATCAGGCGGCTGTGGTAGGCGCCAGCGACGACGAGAGGCTTCACGAGTTTGAAGGCGCCGAACTCCTTGGCGCGGGCGACGGCCTGGGCGACCTTCTCGGCGTCGCCGGAGATCACGACCTGGCCGGGGCAGTTGAAGTTCGCGGCGTCGATGTCGAACGCGGCGCAGAGTTTGAAGATCTCGTCGCGGGTGCCGCCGATGACCGCGGCCATGCCGCCCTTGGTCTGGTCGCAAGCGAGCTGCATCAGGCGGCCGCGTTCGGCGACGACCTTGAGGCCAGTCTCGAAATCCCAGACGCCGGCGAAAGCATAGGCGGTCAGTTCGCCGAGGGAGAGCCCTAGGCAGGCCTTGAGGTCGTTGAGCTTGCCGCGCTCCTTGAGGATCTGGGCGATGGCGTAGCCTTGGACGTAAAGGGCGGGCTGGCAGACACGGGTCTCGGTCAGGAGCTCGGCCGGGCCTTCAAAGCAGGCCTGACGGAGGTCGAACGGCAGCACCTTGGCGGCACGGTCGTAGAGGTCTTTGGCGGAGGCCGAACCTTCGTACAGGGACTTACCCATACCGACGACTTGGGCGCCTTGACCGGAGAACAGGAGAGCAGTGGACATTGGTAGGAGGGAGGGAAAAAGGGCGGGAGGGTCAATGGTGGAGAGGCGGAACGCCCAAGCGGTTGGCGGCTAGCGGTTAGCGGTTGGGAAACGCAAAAAGCAGAAGAACCAGAGAAACCAGGGCTCAGAACGCCCTCCCCTATACCCCACCCTATCCGCTAACCGCCAACCGCTAACCGCTGTCAGCAACTCCTGCTTCCTTGACCACCCCACCCCCTCCCCCTACCCCTAGCCCTTTCTTTCACCATGCCCATCGCCCTTCTCTCCGTCAGCGACAAGACTGGCCTCCTGCCCTTCGCCCAGGCCCTCGTCAAGGAACACGGCTACAAGCTCCTCTCGACCGGCGGTACCTCGAAGATGCTGCGCGACGCCGGCCTGCCGGTGACCGACGTCAGCGAACACACGGGCTTCCCCGAGATCATGGAAGGCCGCGTGAAGACCCTACACCCGAAAGTCCATGGCGGCCTCCTCTGCCGTCGCGATTCGCATGAGCACCTCGACGAAGCCAAGAAGCACGGCATCGACCTCATCGACCTCGTCGTCGTGAACCTCTACCCGTTCGAAGCCACCGTCGCGAAGCCCAACTGCTCGTTCGAGGACGCTATCGAGAACATCGACATCGGCGGCCCGTCCATGCTGCGCAGCGCGGCCAAGAACCACGCTTCCGTCTCCGTCGTCACCGATCCCGCCGACTACGAGCGCGTGCTCGCCGCGATGAAGGCGCCCGAGACCCTCGGTGAACTCCGCCGCGAACTCGCTCTCAAGGTTTTCCAGCGCACCTCCGCTTACGACGCCGCGATCGCCAACTACCTCGAATCCCAGGCCCAGCCCGGCCTCGGCAACGTCCTTGGCCTGCCCTCCCGCTTCACGTCGACCCTGCCCATCGCCCAGCGTCTCCGCTACGGAGAAAACCCCCACCAGCAGGCCGCGCTCTACGGCTCCTTCCACGAAGCCTTCGAACAGCTGCAAGGCAAGGAACTCAGCTACAATAATATCCTCGATATCACCGCTGCGACCTACCTCATCGGCGAGTTCGAGCGCCCGACGATTTGCATCCTCAAGCACACCAACCCGTGCGGCGTGGCTTCAGCTGATACCCTCCTCGAGGCCTGGCACAAGGCCTTCGAAACCGACAAGCAGGCCCCGTTCGGCGGCATCATCGTCGCCAACCGCACCATCGACAAGGGCCTCGCCGAGGCCATCGCTGAGATTTTCTCGGAAGTCATCATCGCGCCGGAATTCGACGCCGATGCTCTCGCGATCTTCGGCAAGAAGAAGAACCTCCGCCTCATGCGCGCCAAGGTTGGCCTCCGTGCCGACACCCTCCGCGAAGTCCGCGCCGTCATCGGTGGCGTGCTCGTCCAGGACCGCGACCAGAAGCCCGCCAACCCGCGCGACTTCAAGATCGTCACCAAGCGCGCGCCGACGGCCGATGAGATGACCGCGCTGCTCTTCGGCTGGCGCGTCGTCCGACATGTGAAGTCCAATGCCATCGTCTACGCTGGCAAGGAACGCACGCTCAGCGTCGGCGCTGGCCAGATGTCCCGTATCGACTCCTCGCGCATCGCGGTCTGGAAGGCCGGCGAAGCCAAGCTCTCACTACAGGGCTCGGCCATCGCGTCCGACGCCTTCTTCCCCTTCCCTGACGGCCTCCTCGCCGCGGCCGACGCCGGCGCGACCTGCGCCATTCAGCCAGGAGGCTCCGTGAAGGACGCCGATGTCATCGCCGC
>CAMCWL010000101.1 GCA_945882655.1 Opitutus sp. GAS368 | reverse complement strand
CGCGCCGCGAGGTCTTTGGCGCGTTCGATGACGAACTCGTCGTTCAGCAGGAAGAGCGACTGCGGGGCGACCGTGGTGATGTCGCGTCGTTCGCAGTTGGGATCCATGTTCGGCAGGTCGAACGTGGCGAGCGCCGTGGCGGGTCCGCTGCGCCGCTGCTGGAGGTAGACCGAGCGGCGGTAGACCGCGGGGGAGGAGGTGTCGACCTTGATGACATCTCGGTTCGCGTTGAGCACCTCGACGCCGGGGATCATGCGGCCGTCGCCCGTCTTACCGACGGTGACCGGTGCGCCGAAGGGCTCAGGGTTGAGCTTGCCGCTGACGGCGAGCATGGCGTCGCGGATGGTCTCGGCGTCGAGCCGGCGGATACGATAACGGCCGAAGAGCGCGTTGTCCGGGTCGGCCGTCTGCGCGGCGTCATGCCGGGCGGACTGCCGATAGGTGCGGCTGAGCATCATCTCACGGTGGATCGCCTTGAGGCTCCAGCCCGCCTCGACGAAGCGTCCGGCCAGGTAGTCGAGGAGTTCCGGGTGCGAAGGACGTTCGCCGAGCATCCCGAAGTCGCCGGGGGTATTGACGATTCCGCGTCCGAAGTGATGCAGCCAGACGCGGTTCATCAACGTACGGCCGACGAGCGGGTGCTGGCCGGAGGTCAGCCACTGCGCGTAGGCGAGGCGGCGGCCGGTCGTCGGCAGTTTCGGGTCATCGACCGGGATGGCGGGGTTGCCGAGGATGGCGAGTTCGCCTGGGGTGACGACCTGGCGCGGCTGGGCGTGGTCGCCGCGATGGTGGAGTTCGCTCTTCGGTGCGGCGTTGACCGGTTCGACGAGCAGGCTCAGGCGTCCCTCGGCCGGCTTAGTCGCGCGCAGGGCGGTCGCCTCGGCGCGCTTGGCGACGACTTTGTTGTCCGCGGCCTTGTCGTAGAGGTCCAGGCCGAAGGTCGCCTGGGCGGAGAAGTATTTCTTGATCAGCGCCGCCTGCTCCTTGGTGCGCTTGGCGACGGTCGTATTGCGGGCGACGCGGTAGGCGGCGCGTTCGGCCTCCGGGACTTCGAGGATCTTCTGCTCGAAGATCACGTCGAGGGCGTCCTTATACATCTTCGTCGCCTCGGCGTCGATGGCCGCGGCCTTCTTCTCGATCGCGGCGGCCTTGGCCTTATCGGCCGCCGAATAGAGCGAGGCCGTACGCTGCGCAGGGTTCTGCCATTTACGCCAGTCGAGGGCAGGGTCGAAGACCGCGCGGAGCCGGAAGTAATCTACCTGGCTGACCGGATCGTAGCGATGGTCGTGGCACTGCGCGCAGGCGACCGTAAGGCCGGTGAGCGAGGTCGTCACGATGCGCAGCGTGTCGGCGATGCTCTGGTTCTTCGCGAGTTCAAGGTCGGCGACCGTGTCTCCCGTGCCGTCGGGACCCATGCGGAGGTAGGCCGTGGCCGTGAGCGCGTCGATCTTGGACGGGTCGAGCACCGCGGCCGCGACATTGGCGGCCGAGACGCCGTGGAGTTCGTCGCCGGCCAGCTGTTCCTGAATGAAGCGGTCCCACGGCTTATCGGCGTTCATCGAGCGGATGACGTAGTCGCGGTAATGCCAGGCGTAGGGTCGGACCGAATCCGCGTCCGCGTAGCCGTTGGTGTCGGCGTAGCCGGCGACGTCGAGCCAATGGCGTCCCCAGCGTTCGCCGTAAGCGGACGAAGCCAGCAGACGGTCGATCAGTTTCGCGAAGGCGTCGGGCGAGGGGTCCGCGACGAACGCGGCGGTCTCGGCCGGCGTGGGCGGCAGGCCGGTCAGATCGAAGGTCGCGCGGCGGATGAGCGTGGCGCGGTCGGCTTCGGGGGCGAAGTCGAGTTGGTTGGATTTCAGCTTAGCTCGAATCAGCGCGTCGATCGGGCCGAGGTCGGGGGCGTCGGCGAACTTCGGTACGGCGGGTTTCTTGACCGGCTGGAAGGACCAGAACTTCCGGTCGCTGGCGGAGACGTAGGCGCCGTGGGGCAGGGGGCCGGTCGGTTCGGCCTCGTTGATCTTCGCGCCGGATTTGATCCAGGCTTCGAGCAGCGCGAGCTGTCCCTCTGGCATCTTCTTGCCCTTCTTCGGCATCTCGCCGTCGCGGGTGAGGGTGAAGATCGCGCCCTGCTCCGGCTTGCCCGGCGTGAGCATCGGCGAGCCATCTTCCGTCTTCCCGTCCATGAATCGACGCAGACGGAGGTCGATGCCGCCCTTGGGCTTCTCCTCCTCGCCGTGGCAATGCGTGCAGTGTTCCTTCAGGATCGGGCGGATCTGCGTCTCGTAGTTTGGCGTCTCCACGGCACGCAGGCCGGTCGCGGCGAGGAGGCACGCGCCGAGCAGGACGACGGGATGGCGAAGGGGGGAGGGCATGGATCCGAGGGGTCGGATGAGGGGATATGACAAAGCTAAGGTCCTAGGGTTACAGCAAGAATCTCTGCCTGATGGAATCAGATAAAGATAAAGCGGAATAAGAGACAGTGACTCTTATCGCCCCAACTTTTCGGCGCCGTGCTGCTTGATCCACTGGCGCATCCAGGGGGCGGAGGGGGCGCCGATGTCGAGGTGGGTATTGCCGAGGACGACGAGGTCGCAGACCCGGCCTTCCTTGAGCCACTTGAGGCCGAGGCCGCACTGGAGCTCCATCAGGTCGAGCGGCGTCGGCTTGCCGAAGCGGTAAGTCGGGTCGGCCTTCTTCTTTTCATCGAGGCCGGTGTAGTCCCAGAGGTAGATGCCGAGGGCGATCTTGGTGTCCTTGGGTTTAGCGGCTTCGATGCGCGCGAGGTTCTTCTCCAGGTCCTTGAGGTCGTCGCTCTTCCAGGTCCAGAGCACGATGACGTCGAAGTGCTTCAGTGAGTCGGCCAGAGGAGGTTCGCAGTGGGTGTATTCGGGATGCAGCGGGTCGAGGTCGTAGGCGTAGACGGTCGTCCAGACTTCCATCGGGCGGCCGACCTTGGCCAGCTGGGCGCGCATGGTCTTGAGTTCCTCTTCGGACATCGCGGGATGGCCGGCGAAGGTTCCGTCCGGGCGCTTCTTCCGGTCTTTGACGAAGTCATCGAGGTAGACGCCAGTGAAGTTAGGATAGGTTTTGGCGAGCGAGACGATGTCGGGCAGCGTCTTCAGGCCGCCGCCGCCGCTGGAACCGACCGCAGACCAGCTGACCTTCTTCAATGACTCGAAGGAGACCGCCCATTGATCCATCGTCGTCTTCGCCTTCCACTTGATTTCCGTCCAGCGCGCGCTGGGGCGCGTATGGTCCTGGGTGACGAAGAGCAGGTTCGGAATGCCCAGCCAATGGGCGCCCTCAACCGGCGTCATGCGGGACCCGCCGCGGTAGCCGGCGTTTTCCAGATACTCGGCGTCGCCGCCCGGTGGGCAGGCGAACAGCCAGAGGTGGTCGCGGACGGTCGCGGGCTTTGCCGTCGGCTGGGCGTGGGTGGCCAACGGCGCGCAGAGCAGGGTAAGGAGCAAGGCAAGGGTGGGGCGCATCGGGTGAAGTCTTCCATTACTTTTGCCGCTCTCAATCCATAATCATTACGCTTGAAAGCCATCGTGTGGATCATGTTCACGTCTCCGCGAGACGGCCACAGTCGCGCTCAGGGTCGGCTTCGGCCGCTGGCCCGCGTGGCCGTGAGGAGGGCCTGGAGTTCCTGCACGATCTCGGGGCGCTGGGTCGCCAGGTTCGTGGTCTCGCCCGGGTCTTGAGAGAGGTCGTAGAGCTGCGGGCCGGTTTCCGATGAGGCAGCCGCCCGCATGAGATCCTTCAGTTCGCCGCGGTCGTAGCGATTGCCGCCGGAGCCGGCGTGCGTGATCAGCTTCCATGATCCCTTCCGGATGGTCAACGTGGCCGCGCCTCCGGCGGCCTGCGTCAACAGGAAGGGTCGTCCGGCTTGCGGACGGCCTTCGAGTGTGGGCAGGAAACTGATGCTGTCTTCGGCGGCCGGCGCGGGGAGGGCTTGTCCGGTGATTTCCGCCACGGTGGCCATGACGTCGGTGAGGTTGATGGTCCGGTCGCTGATCATGCCCGGTTTGACGCGTCCGGGCCAGCGCACGATGAGCGGGACCCGATGACCGCCTTCCCAGGCGTCGCGCTTCAGTCCGCGCCACGGGCGGGCGCCGTCGTGCCCGTGGTCGGCGCGCATGCGCAGGGCGCTCGTGGTTTCAGGTCCGTTGTCGCTCGAGATGATGACCAAGGTGTCCTCGGCCAGGCCGTGCTTCTCCAGGTCGGCGAGCAGCAGGCCGACCTGCGCATCGAGCTCCGCGATGAAGTCGCCGTGCGGCCCGGCCGAGCTCTTGCCGCGGTATTGCTCGCTCGCAAACGAAGGCAGGTGCACCGCTTGCGTGGCGTGGTAGAGGAAGAACGGCCGACGCGGTTCCGCCCGGGCTTGGCGGGCGAGGAAATCGCGGCTGCGCCGGAGGAACTGCTCGTCGATCTCCGGCAGCTTGAAGTCGGGCGCGACGATGCCGGGCCGGCAATCGTTGGCGTAAGGGTGGCGCGGGAGCGTGGCGCGATCCAGCGGCCCCGTGGGCGGAGTCGGGATGCGGTCGCCGTCGATGTAAGCGTAGAGCCAGTCGGTGCCCGGGCAGCAGGCCGTGCCGAAGAAGCTTTCGAATCCGTGATCGAGCGGGCCGCCTTCAATCCGGCGCGCGTAGTCGATGCGCCGGGCGTCTTCGGGCCGGCCCGTCTGGAGCGGCGCGCCGGCGGCGTCACGGAAGGTCAGGCCGAGGTGCCATTTGCCCACGGCGGCCGTGGCATAACCTTGGGCCTTCAGCATCGCGGGCAGGGTCAGTCGGTCCGACCCGATCAAGGACGGTCCGCCCGTGCCGGTGAAGACGACGCCGCCCCGCGGAATCCGGAAGGGCATCTGGCCGGTCAGGAGGCCGTAGCGCGACGGCGTGCACACGGTCGCGGGACTGTGCGCATCGGTGAAGCGGACGCCCTCGCGGGCCAGCCGATCGAGGTTCGGCGTCGGCACCTTCGCTTGGTCGTTGTAGCAACGGACGTCACCGTAGCCAAGGTCGTCGGCGAGGATCAGCAGGATGTTCGGCGTGCGCGCCGAAGCGACGCCGCCGAGCAGCAGCATTCCCAGCCAGGTGAGCCGGAGCATCGGGCCGAGGGAGGTCGACGGCAGGACGGGGGCGGACGTCATGCCGGCAGACTGGGGGAGCATCCCCTTCAAGGGAAGTGCGTAAGCAGGCCGGACCGCCCGCCCACAAAAAGGCCCGCCAGACGGATCTGGCGGGCCTGAGGGCCGGGATGGTAGGCGACTTATTTCTTGGCGAGGTCGAAGCGGTCGAGCTCCATGACCTTGGTCCACGCGGCGACGAAGTCCTGGAGGAACTTCTCCTTGGCGTCGGCGCTCGCGTAGACTTCCGCGAGGGCGCGGAGCTGCGAGTTGGAGCCGAAGACGAGGTCGACGGA
>CAMCWL010000100.1 GCA_945882655.1 Opitutus sp. GAS368 | reverse complement strand
CGAGGCTCGGCATCATCGAGGGCCTTGGCGTAAACGTCAGCCGGGAGTTTGCTACGGCTGGCCTCGGCGACGAGGAAAGCGTTCTTACGCACTTCGGCGTCGGCATCGGCGCAAAGGGCGCGGAGCAGACCGTCCTCAAGTCGATCCAGGCGCTGCAGAGCCCAGAGTGCCTGAATGCGCGCCTCGGACTTGGCCTCGCTGCGCACCTTGGTCACGAGCGGGCCGACGGCGGAAGCGAGAAGTCCGGCGTCCTTATCCATGAGCACGCGGAGGGCGTTGAAGCGGACGACCTTATTCGGATGTTCGAAGGCGGCGACGAGACCGGCGACATCGGCCTTGGCGAGGTCAGGAATCTCGAACTTCTTCGCAGACTCATGTTGGATCCGATAGATGCGGCCGAAATAGTGCTCGCGGTCGGGTCTCACGGAAGCGCCCGATTTGCTGTGCAGCGGACCGCGGGTGTCATTGTGCGCGACGACCGGGGTGTAGAAGTCGAGGACGTACAGGGCGCCATCCGGACCGAAAGAGACATCGATCGGGCAGAACCAGTGGTCCATGGAGCGCAGCCACTCACGGTCCTTGATCGTGACTTCGCCGAGGAAGGTCGGACCGCTCGGGGTCAGCTTTTCGAAGTGGATGATATCGAGAATCGGCTCGGTGATGAAGATCGTGTCGCGATAGGCGTCGGGCCAAGCGCCATGTTCCTGCACGGCGACGGAACAGGCGGCAGTGTAGTAGCCGACTTGGTCGATCTGCAGGAGCGGAGCTCGGTCAGGGAGGTCGGTGCGCAAGACAGGACGACGTGGGTTGACGGAGCTGAAGGCTTTAGCGGGCGTGCCCGGGGCCTTGGCGAGGATCGACTCAGGCAGCACCACGTGCTGGATGGGATTACCGTTGGTCGCCTTGCCGTGATAGAGCTCCATCTTGCTGGTGACTTCGTTGCCGAAGCTGTTGCCACCCTGAGAAGCAATCTGCTCGATAGCCGAACCGTCGGGCTTGAAACGGAAGGTTCCAGAGGAGAGGCGGACCTTGCGCTCGGGATTCGAGAGGGGGAAGACCTCGCCGCCGCCACCATTGCTGGCGTAGACCCAGCCATCAGGAGCCATGACGAAGTGATTGGCCACGAAGTGCGTGTCGCCCGGGGTGAAGCCGCCATAAAGGACGACTTCCTTGTCCGCTTTACCGTCACCGTCGGTGTCGCGCAGCCAGACGATGTGCGGCTGACAGACAACGATAACGCCATCCTTGTAATGACAGAAGCCGGTAATCAGTTCGAGGCCTTCGTGGAAAATCTGCTTCTTGTCGGCGACACCATCTCCATCGGTGTCGACCAATACGCTGATCTTGTCCTGCGCGGGTCGGTCGTAGCTACCGGGGACCAACACGCCGCCTTCGCGCCAGGATTCCGCGGTGAGCGGGCGACGGCCGTTCGGGTATTCCGGGCTCTCGGCGACCCACAGTCGACCACGTTCATCCCACTGGACCGCGATGGGCTTGTTGATCAGGGGTTCGGTCACGACGACGCCGGCCTTGAAGCCAGGCTGCATCTGGAAAGCAGCGATAGCCTTTTCCGCGCGGCTGGGGCCGCCGACCGGGTAACGCATATCCACGAGGTCCTTGGGCGTGCAGAGTTCATCGACATTGGTGCGACGGGCCGCCCAGGCGATGCCACGCTTGATGAAGGTCCGATAGCTGGCGTGGGCGAGGGTCTCGGCTTCACCCTGCAGGAAAACCGCCGAACGCAGGCGGCTGTTTTCAAAGACCCATGCTTGAGGCTGGATATCATAGACCGAGGCTTTGTCGGAGACCTCAGCGATGTTCTTGCGATTGGCGCTCACCTTCGAGGTGAACGAAGCGGCGAGCACGAGGATCTTCTCGTTGAGCTCGAGGTTGAAGACCGTCTGGTCGGTGACATCGAAAGTAGAGGCATCCTTGGCGAGCGGATGGGCGTCTGTCCGGATGTTCAGCATCATCAGAGCGCGGAAGCGACGGCTCTCCGGCGTCCAACCCGCACCAAAGGTATCCTTAGCCCAACTGGCCGAAGGACCGGCGATGGCACCGCGCACCGCGACGAAGTTGACACCACGGTTCGAAAGATCTGCCAACGCTGCGCGATCCCTGACTTCATAGGGGGTGTAGTCCTTGCGATACAGGACGATGACTTCGTCCTTCTCGTGCGTGGCGGCGAGAACATCGCGCGGACGAGCAGACTCGGTGACGATGGCACCTGCCGCATGCAATTCGTCGGCCAGCGATTTGACCGCGGCCGGGTCATCGGAGACAATCGTCACCTTGATCGGTGCGGCGTATACGGATGCGGCTACGAAAACCAAAGCGGCACGCAAGAGGGAGGCGATGCGGGGAAGCATTCCCTTATCAAAGTAAGCCGCGCGCACCCTACAAGACTTAGCGACACCCCGTAGCACAACCGGACCCCTCTCAGATGCACATTCCTGCGGAATTTCAGGCCTCGGCCCTGAAATGAGACGGGGCGTGGCCGGTCGACTTCTTGAAGGCAGAGGAGAAGCTGTTGCCGTTGGCGAAACCGACCCTGCGGGCGATGACGGCTAACTTGTCGTCGGACTCGCTGATCAGCCTGATGGCCTGCTGGATTCGCAGGTGGGTCAGGTGGTTCATCGGCGTGCGTCCGATCTCTTTCAGGCAGAGTCGACGGAGGTGCTCGAAACTCAATCCGGACTCCCGCGAGAGCGACTTGGTGTCCCAGGGAAAATCGAGTCGACCATGGACTTCGTCCCATAGGCGCTGCACGCGCGGATCGCCGCGGAAGCTGCCGGCGAAACTCCGCACGTAATCATAGGTGAGTTCGATCCACTGGTGGTTGCGACGGGAGACCCTCGCTCCTTTGAGTTCCGCGATGAGCCCGGAGATGGCGGCGCGCAATGGCTCCCCGTCAAAATCGGCCAGCACGGGAGAACTTGCCCTAAAAATCGTGTTAGAACGCACGCCGCCCGAGAAACGAATCCAGCAGAAATCCCACCTTTTGCTTCGACCGATGCGAAAAGAGTTCCGGATGCCGGCGGGCTGCAGGCAGGCCTGCCCCTCTGAGATGGTCCGCCAGCGGCCATCGACCCAGACCTGACCCTGGCCGGCCAGACAGGCCATGAAGAAGGCCCCGCTCTGGTTCGCCCGGACGACCTCATAAGGGGCCAGCATCTCGGCGACGCCGAGGTGGGCGATTTCGAAGAGGCCGAGCTCCTTGCAACGGTCTCCGGAGAGGACCCACGGGCGCTCGTCCTTATAATCAGCCGCGGCGACGATCTGGCGGCGGGAACGCGGGTTCTCGATGTCCGTCTCGGAATGACGGAGTTGCGTCTCACTGTAATGTTTTAAATCGCTCTTGCGGGCCACGTCCTTTGCATAAGACCTATCCCCGCAAGGAGCAACCCCCGACCACCCTTCCCCTCTTATCACCATGCCCAACCCCTGGACCGGAAAAGGAAACCCTTATACCCGCACTGAAGTCATCGCCCGCCTCCGCGACACGATGTCCAAGGGCAAGCCGATCATCGCCGCTGGCGCTGGCACGGGCATTAGCGCCAAGTTCATCGAACGCGGCGGCGCCGACCTGGTCATCGTCTATAACTCCGGCCGCTTCCGTATGGCCGGTCACGGTTCCACCGCCGGCATGATGGCCTACGGTGACGCCAACGCGGTCGCGATGGAGATCGGCGAATATGAAGTGCTACCGGTCGTCGAAGAAATCCCGGTCATCTGCGGCGTCCACGCCACCGACCCTCGCCGCCGCATGTGGCACTGGCTGGGCAAAGTGAAGGACATGGGCTTCTCCGGTATTAACAATTTCCCAACCCACACGATTATCGACGGCAAGTTCCGCCAGATCCTCGAAGAGACCGGCATGAGCGTGAAGAAGGAATTCGAGACCGTCACCCTCGCTCGCAAAATGGACATGTTCACCATCGTCTACGTTGGCTCGCCTGAAGAATCTAAGGCCATGGCCGAGGCCGGCGCCGACGTCATCATCGCCCACGTGGGTACCACGGTCGGCGGCTCGATCGGCGTGACCAACGCCACGATGAGCCTCCCGGAAGCCGCTAAGATCACCCAAGGCATCATCGACGCCGCGAAGTCCGTCCGCAAGGACCTCATCTTCCTCAGCCACGGTGGACCAATCAACACGCCTGAGGACGCTGCCTTCATCAACGAGCACACCGACACCGACGGCTTTGTCGGCGCCTCAAGTCTCGAACGCATGGCGGTCGAGCAGTCCCTCACTGAGCTCACCCAGCGCTTCAAGCAGATCCCGGTGAAGCGTAAGTTCTTCTGAACCCATGGCCACGATCGCAGTTCTCGGCACGCTTGATTCCAAGGGCGAAGAACATGCCTTCGTGGCGGCACTGATCGCCCGCCACGGCCACAAGCCGCTGCTGATCGATGTCGGCACCGGCGGCCCGGCCACGGTGCAGCCCGACATCACCCGCGAACAGGTCGCCGCTTCGGCTGGCATCGATCTGGCCGCTCTGATGGCCAAGAAAGACCGCGGCGAGTGCGTGGTGGCCATGACCAAGGCGGCCCCGGCCTGCGTCGCCAAGCTCGCGGCGGAAGGTCGTATCGATGGCATCATCTCCCTCGGCGGTGGTGGCGGTACGGCCATCGGTACGGCCGCCATGCGCGCCCTGCCCCTCGGCTTCCCTAAGCTGATGGTCTCGACCCTGGCTGCCGGCAATGTCGCCCCTTACCTCGGCACCAAGGATATAACAATGATGCCCAGCATCGCCGATGTCGCCGGCCTCAACCGTCTCTCCCGCGTCATCTTCACCCGCGCTGCCGGTGCGATCTGCGGCATGGTCTCCGTCGAACCCACCATCGGCGCCGCCAAGCCGCTCATCGTCGCCAGCCAGTTCGGCAACACGACTACCTGCGTCACCGAAGCCAAGAAAGTCCTCGAAGCCGCCGGCTACGAGGTCCTGGTCTTCGCCGCCACGGGCACGGGTGGGCGCATCATGGAATCCGTCATCGAGAGCGGCATCGTCTCTGGCGTACTCGATGTCACCACGACCGAATGGGCCGACGAACTCGTCGGCGGCAATCTTAACGCCGGACCCGAGCGCATGGACGCCGCGGCCAAGGCGAACATCCCCGTGGTCGTCGCCCCGGGCTGCCTCGATATGGTGAACTTCGGCGAGAAAGCCTCAGTGCCAGCCAAGTTCGCCGGACGTAACTTCTACATCCATAACCCGCAGATCACGCTCATGCGCACCACCGCCGACGAATGCCGCCAACTGGGCGCCATCGTGGCCAAGAAGGCTAACGCCTATCAGGCTGGCACGGCCATCATGATTCCGCGCAAGGCGATCTCGGTCATCAGCGCCGCCGGCCAGCCCTTCCATGACGCGGTCGCCGATGAGGCCCTTTTCACGGCGCTTAAGTCGAACGCCACGGTTACGGTGCAGGAATTCGACCTCGCGATCAACGACAAGGAGTTCGCCCAAGCTTGCGCCTATAAGCTCATCGAGCTGATCGGCTGCCGTTCGTGAACGAGAGTTCTTCTCTTCGTCGCTGGGCCACCTTCGCGATGTTCTTTAACGTCGTGGCCTGGGGTATGTCCTGGG
>CAMCWL010000099.1 GCA_945882655.1 Opitutus sp. GAS368 | reverse complement strand
CAATGGCATCATGCTGATCAGCTTCATCAACCAGCTGCGGGCGGAAGGCCGCCCGCTCCGCCTCGCGGTGGTCGACGGCACCGTCACCCGGCTGCGTCCCAAGCTCATCACCGCGCTCGTCGCTTCTTTGGGCTTCGTGCCCATGGCCCATTCGACCGGTCCAGGGGCCGAGGTGCAGCAGCCGCTGGCGACCGTCGTCATCGGGGGAATCTTCACTTCCACTGCCCTGACGCTCCTGCTTCTCCCTGTCCTTTATGACTGGGTCGAGGCGCGTTTCTCCTCTTCTCCCACCCCAACAACCACCCAACCATGAAAATCCTCCTTCTCTCCCTGTTTTCAATCGGCGCCCTGATCGCCGCCGAGCCCGCCAAGCCGGCTACCGACGTCCAGCCTGGTCGCCGTCTGGAGGCACCCGGACTGCGCGCGCAATTCGTGATCCAGTCGGACCGCAAGGCCACGGTCACCTTCGCCGACGCCGCCGGCAAGCCCGTGCCCAGAGGCGACCGCATCGTCGTCGTTAAGGTCGACGGTAAGGATGTCATCCTTGAGCCCCATCCGAATGGATTCATCACCAAGGAACCGCTGCAAGCCAAGGAGCCGGCGGCCATCGTGGTTCAAGTCCGCGCCGCGGCGGACGCCAAACCGACGAACTTCCGTCTGACTTTGAACACCGCCCTCTGCGGAGAGTGCAAGCGTCAGGAGTATGGCTGTACTTGCGCCCACTGAGCGATCTGCCTTTAAATCAGGCGGCGTGGCAATTGCGCTGGATTTATAGGAGGCTTGTGATCAGGGACGGTTTGTTGGGCCAACCGTAATGTTACAGTTGGTTCGCTTCTGGCAGGAGTAGGTCAGTCCGTCCGTCGACTCGACCGTGCAGCAAGTATTGTCACCGTCGGCCTGGTCGGGAGCACGCAGATTCTTGTCCGGAGCCGCCTGGAATTTCCGCAGGCAGCTCGGGTTACAGAAATAGTAGGTCGTTCCCTCGTGCCTATGTCGCAAAGGAGAATAAGCACCGCCCGTCATGTCACACGCCGGGTCGCACTGTTTGGAGGTCGGAGCATCGTTCATCAGGTCAGCACATCCTGATACTCATCGGAGGCGAGGAACGCTCGCGGTCTTGCCCAATAAAAAGCCCCGCTTCTGCGGGGCTTCGGAAGGCTTATTTGCCTTCGAGCTTCTTAAGGTACTTGGCTGGATTCTTCTCGAACTTCGCGATGCAGGGCTTGCAGCAAACCTTGATCGTTTGGCCTTGGTAGACGAACGAAGCCTGTTCGCCCATCGAGTCTAGGTCGTTGTCGGAGACGATGCAGTTCTTCAGAGGGTAGGGCTTGGCGGCCTCGGCCTTGTCGGCGCTCGTCGCCTTGTCGCCGTGCTCGTGGGGCTTGGCGGCGTCCGCCGGCTTCGCGTCATGGTCGTGGCCGTCGGCCTTGGCTCCGTGGTCCTTGCAGCAGCAGGAGCAATCCGGGCACTTCATGCCGGCCTTGTCACCGTGCTCATGGGGCTTCGCCGCTTCCGCCGGCTTGGCGGCGTCGGCGCAGCAGGCGCACATCTTGTGCTCCGCGCCGGCCGGCTTGGAGTCGGCCTTGGGCAGCTTGGCCAGGTACTTGGCCGGGTTGGCGTCGAAGTCCTTGCGGCAGTCCTGGCAGCAGAGCTTGATCTCCTGTCCCTCGTGGACGAAGACGACGGGCTTGCCCTCGGCGCCGAGCTTCTCGTCGGAGACAATGCACTTGTCGAGGGGGTAGGGCTTCGCGTCGGCGGGCTTGTCGGCGGCGATCAGGCCGCAGGCTGAGAGCATTATGGCGAGTATGGCGTGTTTCATGGTGGTGTGGGTTGGTGGTGGTCAGAAGCGGATGAGGATGCCGGCGCCGGCCCCGAAGTCGGAACTATAGCCGGCGGTGAGCGAGAGGTCCTTGGTGAGGAGGTAGCGGAGGTCCGCCGCGGTGGACGCGTGGGTGCGCCTGCCGTAGCGGTAGGAGAGGTCGAGCGAGAGCCGGTCGGTCAGCTGCAGGCTCTTGGCCAAGGCCGCCCGGGTTTCCCCTCCGGACTGCTGGGTCAGGCCTAGGTCGACGAAGTAGGGCAGGCGGAAGGCTGCGCCGGCGAAGGGTCCGTCCCGGTCGCCGTCCAGGTTGCCGAAGCGGTAGCCGGCGACGAGCGACAGGCGCGTGTCTAGGTAGCGCTGGTAGCTGATCTCCCGCTCATGACCGTCGCCGCGGCGCAGGCCCTCCTCCCACCTGACGTAGAGGTTGTCGCGTCCGGACTGGATTGTCGCGTAGCCCGTCGCGGAAGCGTTGGTGAAGGCGGCCTGGCCCCAGGCGTAGGTCGTCGCCATGGCGTGCGTGGCCGCGGGATGCGGCGGCTCCGCGCCGTCGGCACCGGTCACGCGGATCGTGCGCACCATGCCCGTAATGTGATGGTAGAGCAGGTGGCAGTGGATCAGCCAGTCTCCCTGGCCCTCGTCGGCCGTGAACTCGATCGTCCTCACGCTCATCGGGGGGACGTCGACCGTGTGCTTCAGCGGGGAGGTCGCTGGGTCCTTGTCGGCTGCGTCCACCAGGCGGAAGAAGTGGCCGTGGAAATGGATCGGGTGATGCATCATGCTGTTGTTCACCAGGCGCAGCCGGATCGTCTCGCCTTCCTTGACCTTGATCGCCTCGGCCTCGCGGGGGTCGAGCCCGTCGAAGCTCCACTCGTAGCGGATCATGTCGCCTGTCAGCTTGAGCGTCAGCTCCCGGTGGGAGGCGGCGACGGCGTGGGGCTTGGCGGCGCGCAGCTTGGCGTAGGGCGAGATCGGTCGCTCAGGTTCCTGGGCGCCGGGCTCGGGGTCGATCTGGTCGAGGATGGAGGACAGGTAGGCGCTCATGCCATAGCGGTCAGGCTTGGGCGGAGGGGCCGCCTCATGCGGTGACCCTTCGCCGATCCAGGCCGAGACCGACCCGCTGCCGTCCTGCGCGGTGGAGCGGAGTTCCCAGGAGCCCGAGGCAGGCACGGTGAGAAGCACGTCGTAAGTCTCGGCAGGCCCGATCAGCAGGCGCTTCTGCTCGAAGGGGACCACGTCCTGGCCGTCCGCGGAGATGATCCGGAGCGGGCCCGCAGCGGCATCGAGGTAGAAGTAGCTGGCTGCCCCTGCGTTGATCAGCCGCACGCGCACCTTCTCGCCCGGCTTGCCGGGAAGCTGGAGGCGGCGCTGTCCGTTCATCAGGAAGGCGTCGTAGGCGACGTCGGAGAGGTCCATCGGGGGAACCAGGGACTTCTGGCCATCGAGGTATTCCTTGAGCTTGCCGGCCTGGTAGGCGCCGATGAGCGACTGCGCCGTGCCCTTGCGGTAGGAGTACCAGTCGCTTCCGCGCAGCAGCGAGCGCTGGACCTCGGCCGGGTGCTCGTTCGTCCAATCGCCAAGGATGACGACCTGGTCGTGGTCGGCCAGCTTTTCGACCTCCTTCGGTTCGATCACGATCGCGCCGTAGACGCCGCGCTGTTCCTGGTGGCCAGTGTGGCTGTGGTACCAGTACGTGCCGTTCTGGCGGATCAGGAACTCGAAGGTGCGCGACTGCCCGGGGCCGATCACGGGTGTGGTGACGACCGGCACTCCGTCCTGCAGGTTGGGGACGAGTAGCCCGTGCCAGTGGAGGGACGTCGAGTCGTCTGCCAGGCCGTTGACCACGGTGATGCGGGCCACGTCGCCTTCCCTGAAGCGCAGCACGGGGCCTGGCGTGCCCCCGTTGATGGTCAGGGCCTGCGTCGGCTGTCCTGCCGGACTCAAGGTCTGCTCGGAGATGGAGAGGCGGTATTCGACCACGCGGGCTTCCGGGTGAAGGGCCGAGGCCTTGGGGGCCGCTTCCATCGCGTCGAAGTAGGCCTTGCGGCAGATCTCGCAGGCCTGCGCAGGGGCGGCCAGTAAGGTCGCGAGCATGAGGAGACCCCACGCCGACACCCGCTTGATTGGCTGCACCGTGTTGATCCGCATACCTATTCATGTGCGCATCCCCGGTTCCCCCCGGAATGTTTTATGGTCACCCGAATGGCTTTAGGGGGGACACCGGGGTGTCCGGACATTAAACAGTCAATATGAGCAACAAACCCATCGACGAGTTGATGTCCGCTTGGCAGGTCTCCCCCCGCCGTTGCGAGGACTTTTCCCGCGACATCCTCAGGGGGCCCAGGCCCAGTCCGGTGCTTCGCGTCTCGGCCGTCGCCATGGCGGTCTTCTTGGTCGGCGGACTGGCTGGCTGGCGCTCGAACAACCAGGACTCGCAGCAGATGGCCAAGCTTCATGCGCGCTCAATCGTGGAGGCTTCCGCCCGATGAGGGGGCGGCTCCTGATCACCGTGTTGGTCCTCTCGCTCCTGGCCGGGTTCGCAGGTTGGTGGGCGATTCGGGACTTCAGGATGGCCGCGGCGTGCGAGCAGCGTTCGGAGGCCGCGTGGCTGCGCGCCGAGTTCGGGCTCGATGACGCCGCCATCGGCCGGATCGCCGCGCTCCAGGGCGAGTTCGAGAAGGAGTGCGAGGTTCACTGCGAGGCGGTGAGGCAGGCCAAGCTCGCCATGGAGGCGAAGCCCGGCCCCGAGTCCAAGGCCGGCCTCGAGGCCGCTCTCGGACGCTGCGAGCGTTCCCGTCGCGAGCACGTGCTCGCGATTGCCGGCTGCATGCCGCCCGAGAAGGGAAAAGCCTACGTCGCGCTCATCCTGCCGCAGGTCGAAGCCCTCTCCCATGAGGGCGCTCCCGGCGTCGACGGACACCACAAGGCCCGATGAACGGCCTGCCTGCAAAGGACGACCAGGCTGGATGGCGGGTGCTCTTCGATGAGCTGAACCCGCGCATCCGCGGCTACCTCCATCGCCTGCTTCCCGATGCGGCCGATGCGGAGGAGGTCGCCGCCGAGGCCTTCGCGACGGCATGGCGGACCTCCGAGCGTTTCACCGGTGGAAACGTTTCCACCTGGGTCTTCGGGATCGCGATCAACCTGGCCAGGAACCGGCGGCGCAGCTGGCTGCGACGGCTGGCGAGGTTTACCGGCCTGACTCCGGAGATTCCCGAGGGTTCGGTCGAGGACACCGCCGATGCCGATGAGCGCGCCGCCATGGTGCGTGCCGCAGTCCAGCGTCTGCCTGAAGGTTTGCGCGAGCCATTGATCCTAACCGCCTATTCAGGTCTGTCGCATCAGGAGGCCGGGGAAGCCCTCGGGCTGACTGCCAAGGCGGTCGAACATCGCGTCGCTTCCGCGCGAGATCGATTGCGTGAAACCTTGTCGCTTTGATCTGAGTATTTTCTGCAACGGATTTGCGGATAATACTTGCGCGCTAAAATCACTCGGGTAAATTAGCAGAGTTGGCAGTTAACTTGTCCGCAAACTGTCCGCAAAAATCCTCGGTCGTTGGAGTTCAACGACATACACACGAGGAATTTTCCTTCGAATCCCATCCTCTCCGCCACTTTGCGTGACCAAAAAGGCTGCCGGATGGGATGAGAACCCGTTCGGTGAGCCGTTAGGCGAACAGGCGATGCCGAAGGCATCGGGCGAAGCCCGGAGCGGAGCGCAGCCAATCCCATCCTCTCCGCCACTTTTTAGCCGCAAAATCCGAACTAACGGACTTTGCGTGCTTTACGAATCAGGGGTGGGCCTGAAAGGGGGCTTC
>CAMCWL010000098.1 GCA_945882655.1 Opitutus sp. GAS368 | reverse complement strand
TTGCCGCAACGGGCGGGCTTAAAGCCAGTCTGACCGGAAGCTTCCTTGAAGGCGGCGTAGGCGAGGGCGGAGCAGATCGCGTCGGCGTCAGGATTCTTGTGGCCGATGATGTACGTCGGTTGGGCGGAACGGGCGAGGGGAAGGGGAGGGGGGACGGACGACATGACGACGACGCGGGAGGCGTAGGGCGTTTGTAAGGGTGGGATGTAGGGGAGGGAAGATTAATGGGGTAATGAGCGAGAACGGAGTGGGGTGGGGTAAGGCCCGCGACACGACCTAGCTGTCTCGAGGTAGGGGCAGCACCGCGTGCTGCCCTAGCGGATTTCATTTCGGGTGGCAGGTGGCAGCCCCGGGTGGCAGGTGGCGGGGCTGTCATGAGGTAGGGACGTGATTGCCATCACGTCCGTGGGCGGACGGATATTGGAATGGTTGGTGACCTTGCCCGGCTCGACGTACATGCCTCTGCGAACGGCGGCCATGGCAATGGCCGCCCTACCCGAGACAGGGAACAGGGCGGAAACACTTTCAGGCGACGGGTGGTAGGGCGGGCTCTCCGAGCCCGCCGTTGTCCCGATCCAGATTCGAAACTCGACCTGCGAACGGACGGCTCGGAGAGCCGTCCCTACCCGTTGCAGTTCCCTGGTGGCCGCCACCCGTCACCTGAATGCATAGCACTTGCTCCCTTGTTGTTTCCGAGCCTCCGGGCCTCTGGTCAACTGTGCCTCTCGCTCTATTGCCCCTCCTTGCCTTTCCCACCCCCACCCCTATCCCTACCCCTATCCCTACCCCTCTCCCTTTTCTTCCGCAAATGTCCTCCCTCTTTTCTCCTCTCAAAGTCGGTGCCCTCACGCTGCCGAACCGCGTCTTAATGGCTCCGCTGACGCGTTGCCGTGCCGAAGGGGCCAACGTCCCGACGGACCTGATGGCCGAATATTACGCCCAGCGCGCCAGCGCCGGCCTGATCATCGCTGAGGCGACCACGGTCTCGCCCCGCGGCCATGGCTACCCGAACACCCCTGGTATCTACACCGACGAACAGGTCGCCGGCTGGAAGAAGGTCACTGCCGCCGTGCACGCCAAGGGTGGCCGCATCTTTCTCCAGCTCTGGCACGTCGGCCGCATCTCGCACCCGGACTACCAGCCTAATGGCGAACTGCCCGTCGCCCCCTCTGCCATCAAGGCGAAGGGCCAGGTCTGGACCGGCAAGGAGATGGCCGACTACGTTGTCCCCCGTGCCCTGCACATCGAAGAGATCCCCGGTATCGTCGCCGAATACGTCCGCGGCGCCCGCCTCGCCAAGGAAGCCGGCTTCGACGGCGTCGAGATCCACAACGCCAACGGTTACCTCCTCGACCAATTCCTGCGCAGCGGTACCAACACCCGCACCGACGGCTACGGCAATTCCCTCGCCGCCCGTGCCCGCCTGACTCTCGAGGTCGCTAATGCCGTCATCTCCATCTGGGGCTCCGATCGCGTAGGCATCCGCCTTTCGCCCGGTGGCGTGTTCAATGACATGTCCGACGCCAACCCGACCGAGACCTTCGGTTACCTTCTCCGCGAACTCTCCAAGCTCGAGCTCGCCTACGCGCACGTCACGCGCGTCACCGCCCAGGATATCGCGCACGGTGCGACCAGTGGCGTCGGCCCCAAGGAACTCCGCAAGGACTTCAAGGGCGTGCTCATCACCGCTGGTGGTTTCGATCGCGCGCAGGCCGAACAAGCCATCGCCGAAGGTTGGGCGGATGCCGTCGCGTACGGTGTACCGTTCCTCTCCAATCCCGATCTCCCGCACCGTCTGCAGGAAAATCTCGCGCTCAACACCCCCGACGAAAGCACCTTCTACGCCTCCGGCCCGAAGGGGTATACGGATTATCCCGCGGCGAAGTAATCGCCGCGGAGGTAGAGAGCAGCGCTCAAAGGGAGACCGGAAACCGGATAGAATGCTGCGGTTCTGCCTTGGGTAGGGCGGTCATTGCCATGACCGCCGTTCGCAGCGGTACGTGTGTCGAGCCGGGCCAGGTCACCGACCGTTCCGACCTCCGTCCGCCCACGGACGCGATGGCAATCACGTCCCTACCTCAAGACGGCATCCGCCACCTGCCACCCAGGGCTGCCACCCGCCACCCGAGAATGGTTTCCACAAAAAAGGACAGCACGTGGTGCTGTCCCTACCTTCATTACCTATCCCCAGCCCTAGCCCTACCGCTCAGTGCCCGCCGCCGGCCTGCTTCTCGGCCTCTTCCTTCTTCTTGTCCCACTTGTGGTGGCCGTCCGGAAGGGTGCCGCCGAGTTCGTAAAGCTTCACCTTATTATTGACCATGGATTCGCGCGTAAGGCCGGTCAGTGAATACTGGCTCTGCAGGAAGATGGCTTCTTCGGGACAGACTTCTTGGCACAGGCCGCAGTAGATGCAGCGCAGCATGTTGATCTCGAATTCCTTCGGCGCTTTCTCGACGTGGGCGTTCGTGGCGTTCTCGGAGATCTCGCCCGGCGTGATGCGGATGGCCTTGGGCGGGCAGACGAATTCGCAGAGCTGGCAGGAGACGCACTTCTCGCGTCCGTTGGGGTCCATCACGAGCGTGGGCACGCCGCGATAGTTCTTCGGGATGGTGGGGCGTTCTTCCGGGTACTGGAGCGTCACGGACGGACGCACCATGTTGTCCCAGGTGACCTTGAGGCCCGCGAGGATCTGCGGGAGATAGGTGCGCTCAGCGAGGGTGAGCGGACGACGTTCGACGACTTTGATGGCCATGGTGTGGGTTATCCGCGGAGGGCGTACCATGCGAAGTACGCGAGAAGGTTAAGGACAGCGATGGGCAGGAGCACGCGCCAGCCGATACGCATCACCTGGTCATACCGGAAGCGCGGAAGGGTCCAGCGCACCCAGACGAAGAAGAACAGGAAGAAGCAGAGTTTGAGGAAGAACGTGGCGACGCCGATGAGCGAGCCGATCCAGCCTTCACCGACGGTCGGCATCCACGGCAGCACGTGCCAGCCGCCGAGGAACATCAGGATGAACAACGTCGAGCCGATGATCATGTGGCTGTATTCGGCCACGAAGAAGATGCCGAACTTGAAGGCGCCGTATTCGGTGTGGAAGCCACCGACGAGGTCGGTCTCGGATTCCGGCATGTCGAACGGATGGCGGTTCGTCTCGGCGAACACGCAGATCAGGAAGACCAGCGCGGCGATGGGTTGGGTGAGGATGTTCCAAGCGCCGCTCTGGGCGTTGACCATCGCGACGAGGCTGAGGCCGTGGTCCTGGCCCGGGGCGGAGGTCGCGAGGAAGACGGTGAGCACCGAGAGGCCCATCGCGAGTTCGTACGAGATCAGCTGGGCGGCACCGCGGACCGCGCCGAGGAAGGGGAACTTCGAGTTGGCGGACCAGCCGGCGAGGGCGATGCCGTAGACGCCGAGGGAGCTGATCGCGAACATGAACAGAACGCCGACGTCGGCACCCTGCGTGAGCGAGATGGCGTAGCGTTTGCCTTCGTAGAGGAACTCGCCGAACGGCAGCATGACGAGAACGGCGAGCGCGGGCGCGAGGGCGATGATCGGCGCGAGGACGTAGTAGAACTTGCGCACGTGGCCTGGGAGCGCGTCTTCCTTGAAGAGGAACTTGCCGCCGTCGGCGGCGGGCTGGATGAAGCCACCCTTCGCTAGGAAGGTCCCTACGAACGGGATCCATCCGATGAGCGGGTGGATGGTGCGGTTCGGTCCGAGGCGGCCTTGGATCCAAGCGGAAGCCTTACGCTCGAGGAGCACGCTGTAACCGGCGAGCGTCATCACGATCAGGATCAGCGTGAGGCCGCGAGCCGCGGTGAAATACCATTCCGGCGAGAGGACGAGATCGTGGAGGAGTTTTTCCATGGTCGTCAGGGCTTAGGCGAGGACGACCGGGGCGAACTTCAGCAGTTTGCCTTCGGGGAATTTATGGGCGGCGAATGCGGCCCCGTCGAGCTGCACGCCGTCAGCGGGGAGCAGGCGGCCGTCGAGGCCGGTGAGCGTCGCGACGTTGGCGGAGAGTTCGGACCAGACCGTGGCGGCGTCGGCACCGGCGAGGCGGGCGAGTACGAGCGCGTCAGGTAGCACGCCAGTCGGGCCGGGGACGGCCTGGGCGAAGGACTGCAGACGGAATTGGCAGTTGATGAACGAGCCACTGCGTTCGAACACCGTCAGCGCGGGCAGCACGACTTCGGCGGCCGCGGTGGTGACGTTGTGATGCGTGGCGAGGACGACGCTGCGCACCTTGGCGAGCGTCGAGGCGGGCAGGCCGAGCATCGCGGCGTCTTCGCGCACGATGAGGAGGGACTTCACCTTGCCGGCGTCGATGTCAGCCGCGAGGGCCTTCAGGTCGGCGACGGGCGCGCGGTCGGTGAGACCCGTGACGAGGGCGCCGCGGAAATTCGGGGTGCGGTCTTCGGAGACCAGGAGGCCGTCGCCCTTGCCCACGTGGGCCGGGATGTAGACGGAAGCGTTCTTGGACTTGGCGAGGCGGGCGAGCAGGCGCTGCTCTTCGACGGACATGTGGGACGAGCCTACGATCGCGAGCGCGCCGGCGGAGAGGGCTTCGGCAGCGGCGGCGAAGGCCGCTTCGACCGTGGCTTTCTCGTTCTTCACCGTCGCGTTCGTGACGCGGTTCGGGGCGTCGACGGACTTGAAAAGTTCGCGGCCAGAATCGGCCATCCAAGTATCGTTCACGGCGTCGTTCTGGCGCGGCGTGATGCGGTAGATCTTACCTTCGCGGGACCAGACGGTCGTGTTCGCGCCGGCGGAGGATTCGGTGTCGATGCTCGGGGTCTGCTTCAGGAACCAGACGCGCATCTTGAAGCGGAAGTCCGTGCTCGTGAGTGCGCCGACGGGGCAGATGTCGACGGTGTTGAGCGAGTAGTTGTTGTCCAGTTCGCGGCCCGGGAAGCAGGTCAGCGTGTTGTAGGAACCACGGTTGACGAAGCCTAGGACGGGGTCCTTGGCGATCTCGCTGGAGAAGCGTACGCAGCGCGAGCAGAGGATGCAGCGTTCGTCGTCGAGCGTGACGCGCGGCCCGAGGCGGGTCTTCTTCGGCTTGGCGTTTTTCTCGTCGACGTAGCGCGAATAACCGCGGCCGTATTCGGCGGAGAACTCCTGGAGCTTGCACTCGCCGGCCTGGTCGCAGATCGGGCAGTCGAGCGGGTGGTTGAGGAGGAGCATCTCCGTCACGCCTTCGCGGCAGGCCTTGACGCCGGGCGATTCGAGACGGACGTGCAGGCCGGCAGAGACGTTGGTGGCGCAGGCGATGGCCGGCTTAGGCTGCCAGCCGATCTTCGGCAGGCCGTTTTCCATCACCAGCTCGTTGGTCGCGCGGTCGCGCATCGGCGAGCCGAGCTCGACCAGGCACATGCGGCAATTGCCCGCGACCGGGAGCTTCGGGTGGTAGCAATAGTGGGGGACTTCCTTCCCGATCTTGCCCAAGGCATCGACCAGGTTGGCCCCGGCCGGGACTTGATGTTCGACGCCATCGACGTTGATGGTGACCAGAGAAGGTTTGTTGTCCGTGACCATGGGTCGGGAAAGTTAACCGCAAGTTAGGGTACCCCCCACCTCCCGCAAGGGGAAAGGCGGGAAATAGGCCTCCTATTAGGGGTAGGGGGAGGCGAGGATAGGAGGTCTCGAGGGCCTGAGGGCCGGAGGGATGGCTTTTATGGTAGGGACGGCTCTCCGAGCCGTCCGTCCGG
>CAMCWL010000097.1 GCA_945882655.1 Opitutus sp. GAS368 | reverse complement strand
AATAGACGATTAAAGAAGGTCACCTGGCGGAAGCCGCAGGCCAAGGCGATGTCCAGGACGCTCCGCTCGCTATCCCGCAACTCCCGGCGGGCGGCCTGGAGGCGGAGCTCGTTCACGAACGCGCTGAAGCTGTGACCGGAGTGTTGCTTGAACTGCCGGGCAAAAGTCGGGCGACTGAGACCGGAGATCTTGAGGAGGTCCTCCAGCCGAATCTCGTCGCGGAAGTTGGCCACGAGGTGCTGGACGGATTTCGAGATGGCCTTCTGGTAATGCGACTCGGCGCTGAGCGTGAAACTGCGCGACGAAAGCAATGCGAGGTCCGACTCCGGTGCATCGGCGACTTCCGCCAGGAGACGCAGCAACGCCGCCAGCTGGCCCGCGCCCTTGCTGCGGGCGACATCCTGCATGAGCGTGGCGATGGCCGTCGCGGTCCGCCCACGCAGATGCAGCCCGCGTTCGGCCCGCTTGAAGAGATCGCGCAGTTCAAGATTCTCCGGAAACGCCCACACGGGATGGCTCTCCGGAAAATGCCACTGAATCGAAAGCCCACCCGACGCCCCCGAGGTATGCCAGTGATGAGGCAGGCGTTCGCCGAGCAGTACCAGGTCGCCCGCCGCGAACGTACCGATGGCATCACCGACGAAACGCGTGCCCTCCCCCGCCGTGAAAAGGGTCAGCTCCATCTCCTTATGGAAATGCCAGTGATTACCCTCCCCTTGGACCGGCTGCGTGCGACCCGGCCCCAGGATACATTCGACCTCCCGGAGCGACTTCGACCAACGCAGCACGCGGAAGGAGTGCCCCTCGGGCAGCTCGACCTTCTCGCGGATGGCTTTCATAAGGTCATTCGTATCAAAGACACCCCCTCCTGCAAGGGGTTAGTTGAGATAATAGTGCTACCAAGGGAGACGCCAAGCGTAGCGATTCCCCTGCCGGATGTTAGAATAGACCTTTCCCCATGAGCACCCCCGTCACGTATCGATTCTCTTTCGGCCCTTGGAACATCAGCGAAGGAGGCGACCCCTTCGGCGGCGAAGTCCGCAAGGTCTTCCCCCACGAGGAGAAGTTCGCCCTCTATCGCCCCCTCGGCTTCGAAGGCGTGCAATTCCATGACGACGACGTCGTCCCGGGCATGGACGACCTCAAGCCTGACCAAATCCTCAAGAAGGCCACCGAGGTGAAGGCGATGCTCGCCAACCAAGGCCTCACCCCGGAGTTCGTCGCCCCGCGCCTGTGGTTCGCCGACCAGACCGTCGACGGCGCCTACACTTCCAACAGCGCCTCCGATCGCGCCTACGCCTGGGATCGCACTAAGAAGTGCATCGACATCGCCAACGCCGTCGGCTCCAAGGCGATCGTGCTCTGGCTCGCCCGCGAAGGCACCTACATCCGCGAGGCCAAGGACGCCAAGCTGGCCTACCAGCGCCTGCTCGAGACGGTCAACGCGATGCTCGACTACGACAAGAACATCGAGATCTGGATCGAGCCGAAGCCAAATGAGCCGACCGACCAGGCCTATGTGCCGACCATCGGCCACGCCCTCACCCTCTCCTACGCCTCCAAGGACCATAAGCGCGTCAAGGGCCTCATCGAGTCCGCCCACGCCATGCTCGCCGGCCTCGATGCCAGCGATGAGATGGCCTTCGCCCTCGCCCATGACAAACTGGCAAGCGTCCACCTCAACGACCAGAACGGCCTGAAATACGACCAAGACAAGAACTTCGGCGGCGCCAACCTCCGCGCGGCCTTCAACCAGGTCCGCGTCCTCGAGGAGTCCGGCTACGGCAACCGTGGCGAATTCATCGGCCTGGACGTCAAGGCCATCCGCACCCAACGCGGCTCCCCGGTCACCGACCATCTCAAGAACAGCCGCGAGCTGTTCCTTGCGCTCGTCCAGAAGGTCCGCACGGTAGACCAGAAGCTCGTCCAACAGTATCGCGACGCCCGCGACTACGAAGCGCTCGAGCTCTACATCCTCAAGCACATCATGGGACTGAAGTAAGTCCCGCCCTCCACTCCCCTCATGAAGCAGTATCGCCTCAACCGCCTCTTCAACGCCTCGTCCAAGCGCTGCTTCGACGTCGCCGTCGACCACGGCTTCTTCAACCAGCCTGGCTTCCTGCAGGGCATCGAAGACATGCGCCAGGTCGTTGCGACGCTCGTCGACGCCGGTCCCGACGCCATCCAGCTAACGGTTGGCCAGGCTCGCCACCTGCAGTCCATCCCGGGCAAGCAGAAGCCGGCCCTCGTCCTGCGCACTGACACCGCCAACGTCTACGGTAAGGAACTCCCGGCCACGGCGTTCAGCCTGATGATCGAGGAGACGATGCTGCAGGCCGTCCGCCTCGACGCCGCCTGCGTCTGCGTAAACCTCTTCCAGATTCCCGGCGCGCCCGACGTGACCGCGCAGTGCATCGAGAATATCATCAAGCTGAAGCCGCAGGCCGATTACTACGGCATGCCGATGATGGTCGAACCGCTCGTCTTCCAGCCCAACGCCATCGCCGGCGGCTACATGGTCGATGGTGACCTCACGAAGATCCTCCACCTGGTTCGTCAGGCGGTCGAACTCGGTGCCGACGTGATCAAGGCCGACCCGACCGACGACGTCTCTCAATACCACAAGGTCATCGAGACGGCTTCCGGTATCCCGGTCCTCGTCCGCGGCGGTGGTCGCGTGAGCGACAAGGAAATCCTCGTCCGCACCGAAGGCCTCCTCAAGCAGGGCGCCTCGGGCATCGTCTACGGTCGCAACGTCATCCAGCACCCGAACCCGCGTGGCATCACGCAGGCTCTCATGGCGATGGTGCACCGCAACGTGTCGGTCGACGAAGCCCTGAAGCTCATCTGAGCCCCGTGTCCTCCCCTGACCCAGCTGTCCTCGCCCGCCTACGTGAAATCGTCGGCGCCGAGAACGTGCTGACATCACCGGAAGACACCATCCCTTACGGATTCGACGGGACGGCCGCCCTCAAGGGCCCGGTCGGCGTCGTCGTGCACCCAGGATCGACTCAAGAAATCTCCGAGGTGGTAAAGCTCGCAGCCGCTCGCGGCCTCGCGATCGTCACCCGCGGCTCTGGCACTGGACTCAGCGGCGGCAGCGTACCTTCTACAGGCTGCATTGTCCTGTGTCTGACGCGTCTGGATAAAATCCTCTCGGTCGACGCCGCTAATCTCACCGTCCGCGCCCAGTGCGGCGTGATCACCGCCGCCATCGACGCCGCGGCGAATAAGCACGGCCTCTTCTATCCGCCCGACCCGGGCTCGATGAAGATCAGCACCATCGGCGGTAACGTGGCCGAAAACTCCGGCGGCCTGCGCGGTCTCAAGTATGGTGTGACCCGTGATTACGTCATGGGACTCGAGGTCGTGCTGCCCGACGGTCGTATCGCCCACTTCGGCAACGCCTGCGTGAAGGACGTAGCCGGGTACTCGATGAAGGACCTCTTCATCGGCTCAGAAGGCACGCTCGGCATCATCACCGAAGTCCTGCTCAAAGTCCTCCCCCGCCCCGCCGCCCGCCGCACGATGCTGGCGAGCTACGATCGCATGGAGGACGCCGCCCAGACGGTGTCCGATATCATCGCGGCGAAGATCATCCCCTGCACCCTAGAGTTCCTCGACCGCATGACCATCGGTTGCGTCGAGGACTACGCCAAGATTGGCCTGCCCCGCGATTGCGAAGCGCTCCTGCTCATGGAGACCGACGGGCATCCGGCCGCGGTCGCCGAAGAAGCCGAACAGATGCTGGCCCTGGCCCGCGCCCGTGGCGCCCGCGACGTCCGTGTGGCCCGCGATGACGCCGAAGCCCTGCAACTCGCCTCCGCCCGTCGCTCCGCTTTCTCCGCCCTCGCCCGCGTCCGCCCGACCACCATCCTCGAGGACGTCACCGTCCCGCGCGATAAGCTCGCCGAGATGGTCGCCTTCGTCGCCGAGGTCGCGAAGAAGCATAACCTCCTCGTTGGCACCTTCGGCCACATGGGCGACGGCAACCTGCACCCGACTTTCTTGACCGACGAGCGTAATACCGAGGAGATGGCCCGCGTCCATGAAGCCCTCGAGGATATCGTGACGAAGACGCTCGCCCTCGGCGGCACAATCACCGGCGAACACGGCGTCGGCCTGGCGAAGAAAGCCTGGCTCCGACGTCAGGTCGGCGAGAATAGCCACGACCTCATGCGCGAGATCAAGCGCGCCTGGGATCCGCAAAACCTGCTCAACCCCGGCAAGATTTTCGACTGAGGGATGAAGCCTTCGCTCAAGCTCCTCGATTACTCGATCCTCCAGCAGTGCATGCATTGCGGGATGTGCCTCCCGGCCTGTCCGACTTACGTCGCCACCAACAAGGAACGCCACAGCCCGCGCGGGCGCATCTCGCTCATGCGGGCGGTGGCCGACGACGAACTGAAGTTGTCGCCGGCCTTCGCCGACGAGATGAGCTACTGCCTCGGCTGCCTGGCCTGCCAGACCGCCTGCCCCGCCGGCGTGGATTATTCCAACCTCCTCGAGACTGCCCGCGCCGAAGTCCAGTCCGCCGGCCTCAACCAGACCTTCACCAGCCGCTTCTGGCGCGCGGTCACGATCCGCGGCCTGTTCATGCGCCCGCGCCTGCTCCGCTTCGTCGGACGAATGCTCTGGCTCTATCAACGCCTCGGACTGCAGACCGCCTTCCGTAAGATTGGCCTGACCAAGCTCCTTCCGCAGGATCTCCGTCGCCTCGAGCCTCAGTGCCCGACGGTCGCGACGAAGTTCTCGCCGCAGCTCATCCGCCCGGTCGAGACGCCGACGAATAAGCAGCACCGCGTCGCCCTGCTCACAGGCTGCGTGCAGGACCTCGTCTTCGCCGACATCAATCGCGACACGGCCGATGTCCTCCTGGCCAACGGCTGCGAGGTCCACACGCCACCCGTCCAGCCCTGCTGCGGCTCGCTGCATGCGCACAATGGCGAAGCCGACGCGGCCAAGACACTGGCCAAGCGGATGATCGACCTTTTCCCGCCGTCGCAGTTCGACGCCATCATCACGAACTCGGGTGGCTGCGGGAATCATCTCCGCCATTACAGCGCCCTGCTCGCCGATGACAGCGTCTACGCACCGTTAGCGAAACTCTGGGACTCAAAACTCCGCGACATCCACGAATGGATGATGGAACACGGCTGCCGCGCCCCGCGCACGGGCCTGGGCGACCTCACCGTCACCTACCACGACTCCTGTCACCTGACGCACGGCCAGAAGGTCACGAAGCAACCCCGCGACCTCCTGAAGCTGATCCCTGGCCTGAAGCTCGTCGAGCTCCCTGAGGCCAATTGGTGCTGCGGCAGCGCCGGCATCTACAACATCACCCAGCCCGAGCAGTCCGAACAGCTCCTCGTCCGGAAGATCGGGCACGTCATCGGCACCGGCGCATCGGTCCTCGCCACCGCCAACCCCGGGTGCCACCTTCAGATCGCCCGTGGCCTCCGCCAAGCCGGCTCACCTATCTCTCTCCTCCAACCCGTGACATTACTGGCCCGAGCCTATCGCGCAGAAAAGATGACTGAGTCGATGACTGCATAGAGGACTGAATCGATCACAGAAAAACTCACTCCTTCTGCCATCCGTCATCTGCCCTCTGTCATCTTTACTACCCCTACCCCCACCCCTACCCCTCTTCTCATGTCTCCCGTAAACATCGGCATCATCGGCGGCGGCCTCATGGGTCGCGAAATGGCCAGCGCGTTCGCCCGCTGGTGCGCGCTCACCGACGTCTCGGTTCGTCCGGTCCTCACGGCCGTGGCCGACCTCAATCCCGCCACGCTCTC
>CAMCWL010000096.1 GCA_945882655.1 Opitutus sp. GAS368 | reverse complement strand
ATCGTCGTCGAACGCCACCTTTCCATCTCACCCCACGCTAAGGACCTGCTCCTCGTCGTCGGCACGCGCCACCAAGGCCCGTCGCAGGAACTCGAAACCGGCGTGACGGTCACCGGCCCGGCGGAGCTCGCACATGACACCGACTTCTTCGCGGTGAAGGTTCCGGCCAACGCCACCGCCGCCGCCATCTGCGTCGCGCTCTGCGATGAACACCCCGCCCCGAGTATTACTGCTGCCGCCATTCCGACGGGACCGACGACGCAGCGTTGGAAATCTTCCGTCACGACCAAGATCGCCCTGAGCTCTTCGCTGGAACCCTACGTCGTCGACCACGTCGGCCTGCCCGTCGACAATCCCTGGAAACGCGCCGTCCGCACGGGCGACATTCAGTTCCTCAAGGATGGTACGGCGGTTGTCGTCACCCTCGATGGCGACGTTTGGATAGCCCGCGGACTCAAGGATGGCGCCGACAAGGTCACCTGGCGCCGCTTCGCCTCCGGACTGCACGAGCCGATGACCTGCGCCATCCGTGATGAGCAGATCTTCGTCTTCGACCGCAACGGCGTCTGGCGCCTGCTTGATACGGACGGCGACGGCGAGGCCGACGTCCATGACCTCTTCTCCAATGCCTTCGCGCAGACGGCCGACATGCGCGAGTTCCCCAGCACCCTGCGCCTCGGGCCGAAGGGCGAGTTCGTCATCGCCAAGGGCGGCCAGGAAGCGACGACCATCGGCAAGCACAACGGGAGCGTCCTGCGTCTTTCCGCCGACGGCCTTGCTACGACCCGCCTCGGCTATGGCCTCCGCCAGCCGAATATCTCCGTCCATCCACGCACCGGTCTCGTCGTCTCAAGCGACCAACAAGGCCAGTACATCCCGAGCACGCCCTTGCACATCATCGAGGGGAATCAGTTCTACGGCTTCCTCAGCGATAAGCTCCCCAAGGAAAGCTACCCGGCGCCGATCGCCGCCCCGCTCACCTGGATCCCGCATGCGGTCAACGCCTCCGCCCTCTCGCAGGTCTGGCTGGTCGACGCGCAGATGGGTCCGCTCAACGACCAGATGGTGCAGATCTGCTTCAATCAGCCGGACCTCCTGCGCGTGCTCTGGAACCACCGCGGCGCCAAGCCCCAAGCCAGCGTCGTTAGCGTCGCCAAAGGCTTCGCCACCCCACCGCTCAACGGCTCCGTCAATCCCGTCGACGGCCAGCTCTATATCGCCGGCTTCCAGATCGCCGGCTGGGGCAATACCCTCGATACCCTCTCGGGCATCGAACGCGTCCGCTACACCGGCGCCCCTTCGTTGACGCCCCGCGAGGTCATCCCGACGGACCGCGGCGTCCTGCTGCGCTTCGATGTCGCCCTCGATCCGGCCAAGGCTGCGAACCCCGACAGCTACTCGCTCGCGACCTGGCGCTACAAGCGGGCCCCTTCCTATGGCTCCGCCCAATACAAGGCTGACGGCAAGACCGGGAATGACTGGCTGACCGCCAGCAGCGCCTACGTGAGCTTGGACGGCAAGAGCGTCTTCCTCGGCGTGCCAGGCCTCAAGGCCGTCGAACAGCTCCGCCTCGGCTGGGATCTGGCTTCCTCTTCCGGAGCCGAAATGCGGGCGAACGCCTACACGACGCCCTACGAACTGACGAAGTTCGACCCCGTCGCCGAAGGCTTCGGCCCGATCGAAGTCGACCTCACCCCGCGCGCCGCGGTCGCGAAGAAAGCCGAAGTCATCTCGGCCCAGGAGGGCCAGCGCCTCGCCACCATGTACGGCTGCGTCGCCTGCCACTCCGTCACCGACACCGCCATGAGCAACGTCGGCCCGAAGTGGAAAGGCCTCTTCGGCTCCAAGCGCGAATACGTCACCGAAAAAGGCAAGAAAGGTTCGACGTCCGTCGACGCGGCTTACCTGCGCGAATCGATCCTCGAACCCAACGCCAAGAAGCACGCCTCTTTCGTGAAGTCCGAGTTCGCCATGCCCAGCTTCGCCGGCGTCCTGACCGACGGCCAAGTCGACTCCATCGTCCTTTACATCAAGACCCTCAAGTAACATGTCCGCTCCGCTTGACCTCACCCGCGCGCCCGCGCACGACCCGCTCGAAATCTATCGCTTCCGCGACGGGCTCTACGCCGTCGACCTGATCGCCGCCGCGATCACGGAATTCGACTTGTTCACCAAGCTCGCCACGAAGCCTGCCGATTTCGCGACGGTCTGCCGCGACCTTGGTACGCACCGCCGGCCGACGGACGTGATGCTGACGCTTTTCGTCGCCAATGGCTTCCTGGCCCTGAAAGACGGTATCTACTCCACCACCCCGCTCGGCCAAGAACACCTCGTCAGCACCTCGCCGATCTTCCTAGGCGCCTACTACGCCTCGCTCAAGGACCGCCCGGTGGTGAAGGACTTCATCATCATCCTGAAGACCGACAAGCCCGCCAATTGGGGCAGCTACAAGGACGAGAAACCTTGGAGCGAAGCCATGCTCACCGACGCGTTCGCTACCAGCTTTACCGCGGCGATGGATTCGCGCGGGTTCACCCTCGGCCCGGCGATGGCCAAGGCCTCCCCCATCGGCGCGCGCACCCGCCTGCTCGATATCGCCGGCGGCTCGGGCATCTACGCCTGCGCGCTCGTCGCCAATCACCCCAAGCTTACCGCCACGGTCTTCGAACGGGCGCCGGTCGACGGCATCACGCGCAAGATGATCGCCAAGCGCGGCTTCCAGGACCGGGTCGACGTCACGGCCGGCGACATGTTCACCGAGGCCCTCCCGCCCGGCTACGATGTGCACCTGTTCTCCAACGTGCTGCACGACTGGGACACCGATAAGGTCCGCTTCCTCCTCGCCGCCTCGGCCAAGGCGCTGCCCAAGGGCGGCCTGCTGATCGTGCACGACGCCCACCTCAACGATGACAAGACCGGGCCGGCCCCCGTGGCGGCCTACTCCGCGCTCTTGATGAGCGTCACCGAAGGCCGTTGTTACGGCACCGGCGAGATGCGCGCACTCCTGACCGAAGCCGGCTTCGGTGACATCCGCCACCAGGACACCGCGTGCGATCGCAGCATTGTCACGGCCGTAAGGCAGTGAAGAGGATAGATGGCTGATGACAGATGACGGATATATTGAGTTACACCCTGTCTCAACGATCATCTGCTTTCCCATCTGTCATCTGTCCTCCGTAATCTGTCATCCATTCTTGTCATGCGCTCCCTCCTCCTCGTCTTCCTCGCCACCCTCACCTGCTCGGCCGCCGACCACCCTGAACTCGCGCGCGTGTCCGCGGCCGACGACGCCCGGGTGGCGGCCATGCTTGCCCCGACCCGCGAAAAGCTCGAAGCCGTGCTCTCAGCCGAACTGCGCTACGCGCACTCCAACGGACAGGTCGACTCGAAGGACGCGCTCATCGCCTCGCTGACGGACGGCTCCGCCACCTATTCGAAATACGCTTATCAAGAGCGGACTTTCACCTTCCCCTCTCCTGGCATCGCCCTCATGGCCGGTCGTTTCGACGTGAAGGCCGTCGTAAAGGGTAATGCCGCGGAGAGCACCATCGGGTATCTGGCAGTCTGGCGGCTCGAAAAGGGCGAATGGAAGTTCCTCGCCTGGCAGTCCTGCAGGATCCCGCCGGCGGCCCCTGCCAAGTAAGGTTATCCTCGCAACCAGAGGGGGTTTGGACTGTCTCAAAGGCAGCATGAACCCCCTGCTCGCTTCCGTCGTCGCCCTGACCTTGGGCGCGGTATCGCTCTTCGCTGCCGATTCGGCGGCCAAGACGCCGGCGGCGCCCAAAGCCGGCGACCCGGAATTTCGTAAATATCCCCTGCCCGTCGAGCCGGACGAGAACGTCTCCTATGGTCCGCACCGCATGCAACGGATCTACTTCTGGCGCGCGAAGTCCGATAAGCCCACGCCCCTGCTCTTCTACATCCACGGCGGCGGCTGGAGCGGCGGCGACCGCTCGGTCGTCCGCAGCCTACTCAAGCCGGCCCTCGACGCCGGCATCTCCGTCGTGTCCGTGGAATACCGCACCATCAAGGACTCCGCCGCCGATGGACTCGTCCCCCCGGTGAAGGGCCCGATGTTCGACTGCGCCCGCGCCCTGCAGTTCACCCGCAGCAAGGCCAAGGAATGGAATCTCGACAAGACCAAGGTCGCCCTGGCCGGCGGTTCCGCCGGCGCCTGCACGAGCCTCTGGCTCGCCTTCCATGACGACCTCGCCGACCCGCAGAGCGCCGACCCCATCGCCCGCGAATCTACCCGCGTGACCTGCGCGGCGGTCGGCGGCGCCCAGACGACCCTCGACCCGCACCAGATGCGGGCGTGGACGCCTAATAGCAAATACGGCGCCCACGCCTTCGGCATCAGCTGGGACGCGAAAAAGAAGGTTTCGTCCTTCGACATGTTCTACGCCGAGCGCGAACGCATCTTGCCCTGGATCAAGCAGTATTCGCCCTACGAACTCGTCAGCCGCGACGACCCGCCCGTCGGACTCTTCTATTCCACGCCTCCGAATCTCGGCCAGGACGAGAAGGATCCGACGCATACCGCGAACTTCGGCGTGAAGCTCAAGGAACACTGCGATGCGAACGGCGTCCGCTGCGAACTGGTCTACCCTGGCGCCCCGAACGCGGTCCACGCGAACGACATCGATTACGTCAAGGCGCACCTGCGCCCTGAACTCAAGTGAGGCTCATCGCGCTCCTCCTCTCCGTCGTCGCCTTCGCCGCCGAACCCAAGGTCGCGCCGAAACGTCCGTCCGCCGCCGAGACCCGCGCGGCCGCGCTGAAGCTCGCCATCGACATCCCGAGCTCGAAGGACGGCACGCCGCAGAAAGTCATCTATTGGCGACCGGAGTCCGCGGCGCATGACGCCAGCGGTCCCGCGGTGCCGCTCATCGTCTTCCTGCACTCATGGAGCGGTGGCTTCGAACAAGGCCCGCCTTGGATCGCCCAGGCGAAAAAGCTAGGCTGGGTGCTCGTCGCCCCCGACTTCCGCGGTCCTAACAACCGTCCCGAAGCCTGTGCCTCCGACCTGGCCTCGCAGGATATCGTCGACGCGGTGGAATACGCCAAGAGCCACGCCCGCATTGATACCAATCGCATCTATCTCGTCGGTGGCTCCGGCGGCGGACACATGTCACTCGTCATGGCCGCCCGCACGCCCGACCTTTGGGCCGGCGTCAGCGCCTGGGTGCCGATCTCCGACCTCACCGCCTGGCACGTCGAGAGCTCGGTACGGAAGAATAATTACGCCAAGATGATTGAGCAGTGCTGCGGCGGAAAACCTGGACCAGCCACCGAAGCGGAATACCGCCATCGCTCGCCCCTCTTCCATCTCGCCGCTGCCAAAGGCGTACCGCTCGATATCAACACCGGCATTCACGACGGACACACCGGCTCGGTCCCGGTCAGCCACTCGCTGCTCGCCTTCAATGTGCTCGCCGCGCCCGACAAACAGGTCTCAGCCGCCGACATCGACTTCATGGTCCGCGAGCAGAAGATTCCCGCCGCGCTCGTCACCGAGACGCAGATCGACCCCGAGCGCCAGAAGGCCACCCTCTTCCGCCGCGCCTCCGGTAACGCCCGCGTGACGGTCTTCGAAGGCGGCCATGACTCCGAACCTTTGGCTGCCCTCGAATGGCTCTCCCGCCAACGTAAAGGCCAGTCCGCCGATTGGTCGCTGGGCCAGAAGCCAGGCAAGGTGGGAGCTGCGACGGAAGTCTCAAAATAGCCGAAAACGACCCCGGATGGGGCTTTGGCTTCGTTTTCCTCTGGTCGGGCTGGTGAGATTCGAACTCACGACCTCTTGCACCCCATGCAAGCGCGCTACCAGACTACGCTACAGCCCGAGAGAGGAAAGATTGGGTTAAGCCCCACCCCAGCGGGGATGTCAATCCGACAAACCC
>CAMCWL010000095.1 GCA_945882655.1 Opitutus sp. GAS368 | reverse complement strand
GCGTACATGGAGCCTTCCTTCCAGAACATGCCGAGCGGCTCGTGCTGGTTGGAAGCGTACTTGGTCCACTTGATCTTGGAGAGGTCGGCATCGTAGGCGCCTTCGGCGACCCAGATGTCGCCGCGGCGGGTGCCGATGGCGACCTTCTTGCCAGGGAGCAACGCGATCGAGGAGACCTCGGTCACTTCGCCCGCGGGCGTGGGGATCTCGACGCGTTCGTAGAATTCGTTCTGGCGAGCTTCGGCGACGCGAATGGAGTCAACCGTCGCGAGCTTGCCAGACTTGGCAGCCTTGCCGGCCTTGGCGGCTTTTTCAGGAGCGGCCGACACGCCGACGGCGAGTCCGGCGAGGGCGAGGATCAGGGAGAGGTTCTTCATAAATTTGGGTTCCGGTGATGAGGGTTAGCGGAAGGAGTAACCCAGCACGGCGGTCTCGCCGGGCTTGAGGGTGAGCGTGAGGGTCTTGTCGTTAGCATTGGCCTTCGGGGCTGGGCCGCTGACAGCGCGCACCACTAGGCCGCCGGCGATCTCGGTGACGCCATCACTCGGACCGCTGACCGCGAGGTCGCGGGCGAGCACGATCGTGACGGTCTTGTCGCCGGTCACCTTGAGCGTGCGGGAGAGCGCAGCCTTGCCGGAATGTTCTTCAGGCAGCCAGGCGTCGGTGAGCGCGAAGCCTTCACCTGCGGAGCGGAAGGTCGGGTTACCGGCCTTATCGAGGTCGTAGCCCTTGAACTCGGCCGCGACCTTGACCGCGGAGAATTTCCATTCCTTTTCTTCCTTCTCGCGGACGAAGCGAACGACGTCGCCGGCGGAGCCTTCGAGTAGGACGCCCTGGCCGTCGGAGAGCTTGATGACATTCGTGCCCGCGGGCGGCTCGTTGCCGGCGCCACGGTCGGTCCAGTGGTGACCGCCGTCCATGAACTTGCCGTTCCAGAAAAGCTCAGCGGCGAGGTTGTCGGCGCTATAGGCGATGTTCAGTCCGTTCGGGAAACCGATGCCGATGGCACGCGGGGTGATCTTGTCGATGAAGTTACGGTAGATCGCGGCGACGCCGTCCTTGGGCTGGATCGGGATGAAGACCCTCACCTTGGCGGGCTTACCGGCCTTCCCGCCCTTGGTATTAGAGAGCCACTTGTAGTCCTTATCCTTCGGGCCCTTGTAGCCGAGCACGACGACTTCCTGGCCAGCGAACTCGACGTATTCGACGCGGATGGGCGTAAGGCCCTTCTTCAGGATGACCGGCACTTCCTTGGCGCGGCCACCGACGGGTCCGATGCCCTTCACCTCAGCGATACGTTCGCCGCCGACATAGAGGGCGCCGAAATCGTCGCAGTCGAAGAGGAAGGTATACTTACCCTCCGCCGGGGCATCGAACTGGCCGGTCCAGACCATCGCGAAAGCGTCCTTCTGGCCGGACTGCGCGACGTCGATCACGCCGGTGTTGAAATCTTCCATCAGCGCGGGCTTGAGCGTGGAGAAGTCAGGCAAGGTCTTCCACTCGCCCTTATACATCGTGCCGACGAGATTCTTGAGTGCGGTCTTGGCGGGCGGGAAAGGATGGTCCTTTAGGAGTTCTTCGGCGGTCCATGGCGTGGTGCGCTTGGCGGTCGCGGCACGCACGGCTTTAACCTCGTCGGGCGTCACGGCGCCAGCGCCGCCCGCGAAGGCTTTGCGGACATACGTGAGGGCGGCGGCGATCTTCTCATCGCTGAGCACGGCACCCTGCGGGGGCATGACGATGTTGTAACTCTTGCCGGCGACTTCGACCGGACCTTCCATCCCGCTGAGCACGATCTTGATCGAGCGCGCGGCCGGGCCCTTGGGCCAGTCGCTGCCGACCAGGGGCGGCAGGCCATTGAGTCCTTTGCCATCGGGGCCGTGGCAGGCGGCGCAGAGGGTGTTATAGACTTGGGCGCCGTCTTCGGCCGCCGTCACGAAGACAAGCGAAGCCAGAAGGGCGAGGAGCGACGAGGAGCGCATGGGGGTATCCGACCATCAAGCCGCCTATTTCAGACGGTGCAAGTCGGATAGGCTCGGGAAAAGACACCCACGCAGTGCAAAGGTGCAAACCGGCCTACGGCCTGTGCAAAGGTGCAAAAGTGGATGCAAGTTTCGGGTGGCGGGTGGCAGCCCCAGGTGGCGGGTGGCGGGAATGATGAACTCAAGGGGAGACCGGAGACCGGATGATTAGCCGGGCACCATTTTCAGGTCTCGGGTCTCGGCCATCGGGTATCTGGTTCAGGTATTCAGGTGCAGGTACAGGTCCCGGGCCTGAACCCGAACCTGTACCTGTACCCGTACCTGCAGCCGAGACCTGAGACCCGAGATGACGTCCCAACCGCCAACCGCTTACCGCCAACCGCTATCACCTAAACTCTTACCGCGCCCGATACAATCCCTGCGGATCGTAGAGCCACCAGGCGTCGAAGGGATTGGCGAGGGCGGGGAGTTCAAAATACGGACGGCCTTTGTCATCGACGCGCGAAGTCACGCCCGAGATTTCAGTGCGGGTAGGCGGCTGGGGCAACGGCGACGGCATGGAGCTCGGCGCGACGGGCACGGGGAGTAGATCGAGGATAGCGGTCTCTTCGATGCGCTCGATGACATTGTCGACCCACTTGAGTTCCTTGGCCTTATCGCCAAAGGCCTGCCAATCGCCGCTGGAATCGTTGGCGTACATCTGTTTCACGAACTCTTCGAGCGAGATGCCCATCTTCTTGGCGACCGGGGTGGCGAGGCGGTAGAACCACTGGTTGGTGAAATCGATCTGCTCCTTGAGGACGGTCATGTTGCCGCGGACGACGTTCGAGGCCTGGTGATGCAGGAGGATCGTGTTCGGGTAGCAGTAGGAGCGCTCGGCGAGCGTGCAGATGACGGCGGTCATCGAGGCGGCGAAGCCCTTGACGACGACATGGACCGGGGCCTTGGAGGCGGCCATGGCCTTCTGGATCTGGTAGCCGGCGGCGACGGAGCCGCCAGGGGAGTTGTCGACGACGATGAAGATCGGGAATTCGGACGACTGGTTGTTATAGAAGGAGATGCGCGTGCAGACGTAGTCGGCGAGCTGCTCGGTCACGGCGCCATTGAAGGAGATGCGGCGGTCGCTGATATACAGCACACCGTCGACGAGCGGGTCCTTGAGATACTTCGGCTTGGCCTTGCTGGCGATCTTGCGGGCCTCGTCTTCCTTCTGGAAGCGCTGGATCTCGTTGGACAGACGGGCGACGGTATTAGCGGCTTCGAGCTGGAGCTGCTTGGCTTCGGCTTCGAGTTCGCGGATCTTGTTAGAGCGCTCCGTCAGGCGAGCGGTGGACCGGGCGGTCTCGAGCGCGGCCTGGCGCTCGAGCTTGGCGCGCTCGTCTTCGAGGGCGGCGGCTTCGGCGGAAGCCTTAGCGAGACGGAGCGCACGCTCGGTGGTCAGGCGGGCGACCTCGGCGTTAAGCGGGGCGAGTTCTTCGGTGCGCTTGGCTTCAGCGAGGGCGAGCTCGGCGTCGATGCGGGCCTTCTCACCGCGCATGCGGTCGGCTTCCTTCATGGAAGCCTTCTGCTCGGGCGTGAGTTCGTCGCGCTGGGCGGGAGCGCCCTGCGGAGCAATCGGCTGCGCGGTCGGCGCCGCGGCGGGAGCGGCGGCGGCCGGAGCGTCGGCGGGCTTGGCCTTGGTCTGCTGGGCGAATACGGGCGCGACCGTGAGAACGGCGAGCGCGAGAACGCGGAGGGAGGTGCGGAGATGCATGAGGGTGTTTTGGTTTTAAATTAGCGGAGGACGAATTCGACGGTGGGGTCGTACATCCACCAGAGATCGCAGGGGCCGAGAGGCGGGAGCTGCTGGCGGACGCGTCCGTCCTGGGCCTTGCCGGCATTGAAGCCGTCGGGATTGGGTTCGGCCTGGATCGGCGGGACCGCCGTGGCGTTGAACAGGGAATCTTCGGACATGCGGTCAACGACGTCGGTCACCCACTTGCGGCGGCCAGCCTCGTCGCCGAGGATCTTCCAGTCGCCGGTCGAGGCGCCCTTATACATCTGGGCGACGAAATCATCGACGTCGGTACCGATGCGCGCGGCGACCTTCACGAAGATACGTTCACACCAGACCTTGCTCCACTTGAGCTGCTCCTTGAGCTGGGTGACGTTACCGGCCAGGCCCACGGAGGCCTGGTGATGCAGGACGATGGTCTGCGGGTAGACAAAGGAGCGCTTGGCGAGAGTGGTGATGATTGCGGCCATCGAGGCGGCGTAACCCTTCACGACGACGTAGACCGGGGCCTTCGAGGTCTCCATGGCCTGGAGCATCATGTAGCCCGACATCACCGAGCCGCCGGGCGAACGATCGATGACGATGAAGATGGGGGCTTCGCTATCGATGGCGTTGTAGAAGGCGATGCGGCCGCAGACGAACTGGGCGAGCTTATCGTCGACGCGGCCATTGAACGGGATGCGGCGATCAGAGATGTGCAGGACGCCATCGATGAGCGGATCCTTCGGGTAGGTGACCAGGGCACCACTCGCGATATCGGCGACCTTGGCCTGGAGGCGGGCGATCTGGGCGACGGAGGAGACCTTGGCGTATTCGACGGAGACTTCGGCGGTGGCGAGGCGGGCCTGCACTTCGAGTTCGGCGCGGGCGCGATCCTTATCGGCGGAAGCGACGGCAGCCTTGGCGGCGGCGAGCGCAGCATCGAGTTTGAGCTTCGCCTGCTCGGCGTCGACCGGAGCAGCGGCGGCCTCGGCGCGGGCGGCGCGGAGGGCGGCTTCGGCTTCGAGTTTACGAATCTCGAGCGTCTGCGTCAGCGCGGCGAGACGACGCTGCGAAGAGGCGAGCTCGAGGCGCGCGCGGATGACGTCGGTCTCGATCTCGGCCTTGATGACCTCGGGGGTCTTCTTGACGGGCCCCTGCTGGGCCATGACGAGCGCTGCGAAGAGAAGAGGGACAAGGGCCAGGCGCGACATGGGGGTAAGGAGTGTTTTGACAGATATATGGTTCCCTTGAAGCCCATTTTTGGCAAATCTGCCCGCATGGAAGCCGACGCCCCCATCACCCTGCTCAATCGCCATACCGGCCGCATGGAGACCGAACAGGTCTACGGCGAGAAGTGGCTGCGTCGCATCTACGGCAACCCCCTCGGCAAGCTAACCCTCCACACGGTGGTCAAACGGGCCCTTTTCTCCAAGTTGTATGGCTGGGCCATGGATCGCCCGAGCAGCGCGCGGCGCGTTGCGCCCTTCGTGAAGGCCTTCGGCCTCGACCCGGCCGAGTTCGCGGACTCCGACCTGAACTCGTATCGGACCTTCAACGACTTCTTCTACCGCAAGCTCAAGGACTCCGCCCGCCCCGTCGACCCGCGCACCGAGATGGCCGTACTGCCGGCGGACGGCCGTCACCTCGGCTTCCCCGACGCCTCGCGCGTGAACGGCATCTTCGCCAAGGGCCAGACCTTCGACATGGCTGCACTCGTCGCGGATCGTGCACTCGGTGAACGCTACGCGCGCGGCACCGTCGTCTGCTCCCGCCTCTGCCCCGTCGACTACCATCGCTTCCACTTCCCCGTCGCTGGCGTGCCCGGCCAGCCCGTGCTCGCTCAGGGCCAGCTCTACTCCGTCAACCCCATCGCCCTCCGTCGTAGTGCCGCGTATCTCTGGCAGAACAAACGCCAGCGCGTGACCATCGACGCCGGACCGTTCGGACTCGTCACCATGGTCTCCGTCGGCGCCACGAATGTCGGCACCATCATCGAGACCTACAAGCCCGGCCAACAGGTCGCCAAGGGCGACGAGAAAGGCTACTTCCGTTTCGGCGGATCGTTCGTCGCGACTATTTTCGAGCCCGGACGCATTAAGTTAGAGGACGACCTCATCCATGCCGGCGAAACCGCGGTGGAAGTGTACGCTAAGGTCGGTTCGCCCCTCGGTCGCTTAGCGTAAGCGCTTGCCTCCGTCGCCCGACGCGCAAACCTCAGCTCACAGGTTTTGCTCGGGTGGTGGAATGGCAGACACACTAGATTTAGGTTCTAGCGCCGCAAGGTGTGCGGGTTCGACCCCCGCCCCGA
>CAMCWL010000094.1 GCA_945882655.1 Opitutus sp. GAS368 | reverse complement strand
GCAGTGGACGCACTCGCCGCAGAAGACCGTGGAATCGAAGGTCACGCGATCGCCCAGGACGAAGCCCTTAACCTGGGCACCGATACCGGTAATGACGCCCGCGGCCTCGTGGCCCATGACCAGCGGAGGGATGCGGCGGCCCGTGGAGCCGTCGTAGCCGTGGATATCGGAACCGCAGATTCCGCAGGCGCGGACCTGGATGAGGACGTCCTCCGGACCGCAGACCGGATCAGCCACGTCCACGTAGGACATGTTCTTATATTCCGTCAGGAGCAGGGCTTTCACAGAGAAGGAGGAAGGAGGGTTTTGGCGGGAGGGCAAGACTTGGGAGGATGCAAAGAGGCAAGGGACAGGGACTGGGACACGGACAGGTTCGATACCAAGGGGTAGACGCAGTCACAGGAGCAGCTTCCAGTAACTATCCCTAGGACTGCCCCTAAGTAATCGAAACGTGTCCCTGCCCCTGCCCCTGTAACGACGCTGTCCCCTCATTTCGCAAAGTCCCACGCACCGCCGATATCTTCGCCCCAAGTAATCTGCCCCAGTAGAATCGGCGTGAACTATAGCACGCCAGCGTTCCTCATCTTCCCATGGAAACACCTGGACTTGAGAACTTCATTGCTTGGCAGAAAGCCGTGAACATGGCCGCAAAGGTCATCCGACTGACGCAATCCAGCGAACTCTCTCGGCACCATTGGATCTGCGATCAACTGAGGAGAGCCGCCCTATCTGTCCCCAGCAACATCGCCGAGGGCTACGAGCGGCGGGGAGAAAAAGATACGCCAAGATTCTACCAGATCGCGATGGGCTCGTGCGCGGAGGTCAAAACTCAACTGCGCGTCGGAGCCGCCGCGAACCTGATTTCGAGTGGTGAGGGGCAATCGCTGGAATCCGACTGCACCGAAGTCCTCAAGCTGCTGACAGGAGTGTTAAAGGCTCGCGCAAGCCACACCACGAACAGCCGACAGCCCTACTCCTCTCCGTTTCGTCCACCGGACAACGGGAAACAATAAAGGGATAGGGGCAGGGACACGGACAGGTTTCGATGCCTGGGGGCAGGGTCAGGAACAGAAGCAGGATTAAACTGCCACCTGCATCTGGCTCTGCCCCTAAGTCTTGGAGCCTGTCCCTGTCCCTGTCCCTGTCCCTGTCCCTGTCCCTGTCCCTGTCCCTATTATAATGTCCCCCCGATGGCCTTAAGCCGCCGGTCAGAATCCCGCTCCCTTGACCTTCGTCTTCACGCGCAGGAGTCGGTCCTTGGAAGTGACGTAGAGGGTATGGCCGTCGTCGCCCCAGGCGAGGTTAGCGGTAGGCTGACCGCAGAGGATTGAGCCGAGGTGCTTTCCTTCGGGTGAGAGAATCAGCACGCCGCCTGGACCGGTGGTCCAGATGTTGCCGTTGACGTCGAGCTTAAGTCCGTCGCAAGAGCCTGGGCGTTCCTTACTCTTCAGCGGAGCGGCGAGGAAGACGTCGCGCAGGCCGGAACCATCGAGGTTGCAGACCGCGACGCGCGGATTCTTGCCGTCCGAGATCGCGAGGTAGAGGGACTTCTGATCCAGGCTGAGAGCGATGCCGTTAGGCCACTGGACTTCCTTGGTCACCAGAGTCACCTTTCCGTCGGTCGCGAGCTTATATACCCCGTGGTATTGGGTTTCGGACTTCTCGCCCTTGGGAATGCCGTAAGCGGGGTCGGTGAAATAGACGGAGCCATCCTTAGCCACGCACAGATCGTTAGGGCTATTGAATCGGACGCCTTCGTGGTTCTTAACTGCAAGGACCTCGAACTTTCCATCGCCTCCGAGGCGCGCGACGCGGCGGGAACCATGCTGGCAGAGCAGCATGCGACCCTGTACGTCGACGGAGAGTCCATTGGAGCCTTGGTTCGCGGAAGGAGCGTCGGTGCCGCTGGGCTTCAGAAAGATGGAGGCCATCGCGTCACCTTCAATCCACTGGTAGGCGACGTTATTAGGCACGTCCGAGAAGACGATGCGACCTTTATACCAGACCGGGCCTTCGGACCACGAGTATCCACCGTTCGAGATGGTCTCAATCTTGGCGTCGCCAGCGATCAACGCGTCGAGCGCCGGATCGAGCTTCTCGATGGACTGTTTCGGACCGTCGGCGGCGATGGCGGTCAACACAGAGAGGAAGAAGGCGGGGAGGAACTTCATGATAGGATGGGGCTCAGCACAGGGATGACGAAAGAAGCTGAGGAGGCAAGAGGGTTGAGCGAGACAAGGGACAGGGGCCGGGACAGACTCCAAGACCTGGGGGCAGGGCCAGACGCAGGCGGCAGGCGAATCCTGCGGCTATTCCTGCCTCTATCCCTGGGCATCGAAAACTGTCCGTGTCCCTGCCCCTGTCCCTATGTATCTTAGCTCCTCACTTCCTCTCCAACTTAACATAATCTAACCCAAACATATTCCGCGGGGTCGCCGCGGGATTCGGGGTAAGAATCTTGATGACTGAAAAGACCAAGGGACAGGGACAGGGGCCGGGACAGACTCCAAGACCTAGGGGCAGAGCCAGACGCAGGCGGCAGGTTAATGCTACCACTGTCCCTGCCTCTATCCCTGGGCATCGAAAACTGTCCGTGTCCCTGCCCCTGTCCCTATTGTATCTTAGCTCCTCACTTCCTCTCCAACTTCAAATAATCCAACCCAAACATATTCCGCGGCGTCGCGGCGGGACTAGGGGCGAGAATCTTGATGACTGAAAAGACCAAGGGACAGGGACAGGGGCCGGGACAGACTCCAAGACCTGGGGGCAGGGCCAGACGCAGGCGGCAGGTTAATGCTACCACTGTCCCTGCCTCTATCCCTGGGCATCGAAAACTGTCCGTGTCCCTGCCCCTGTCCCTATGTATCTTAGCTCCTACTTCCTCTCCAACTTCACATAATCCAACCCAAACATATTCCGCGGGGTCGCGGCGGGATTAGGAGCGAGGATCTTGATCTCGAGGCGATGCTCCCCGACATCGAGCTCGTGACGGCCACCGTTGAGTTCGCCGGTGGTGACGACTTCAGCAGGATTATAAAAATCGTAACCCTCTTCGCCAAGGAGTTTGCCGTCGAGACGGAGCTCGAAGCTGCCGTAGTCATGCGCCTTGGTGCCGACGAACTTCACTTCGTAGGTACCCTTCGCCGCGACGGGGAGCGCGAGCGTGAGCGTGTCGCCGACCTTACCGCCCGTCCACCAGAGGTGATCATTACCACTCCAGCGGCTGGCCTTGAAAGACGTCATCTTCTGCCCAGAAGTCTTACCTCCGGTGACGGTGAGCACCTTTAAACTCTCGCCTTCGACCGCGCCTTCGAGACGCCAGACGCCTGGTGCGGTATTGGGAAAGCCGTCAGGAAACTGCAGATAGGCCACGAGATTGATCACCTGCTCCTTGGTCAGCGCATCGAGCAGCCCCTCGGGCATGAGCGACATCGGCAGAGTCTCGCGCTTTTCGACCTCGCCCTTGGCGACGGTGAACTTGGCACCGCCGGGCATGACCAGGCGGAAGGACTGAGCGTCCTCGAACTGGACGATGCCGCTCATCGTCGCGCCGCTCTTGAGTTTAAAGACGTTCAGTTGGTAATCCTTACCGATGACGCCGTTGGGGTTGAGCACGTTCTCGAGGAAGTAATCCAGCTTACCGATATTGGAGCCTGCAAGGCCGGGGCCGACCAGATTGCCGACGGTACCGAAAGTATGACAGATGCCGCAGGCTGAGGTGAAGAGCTGACGGCCGGCCGCGATGTCGCCCTTGCGCACGGCCACCGGATTAAGCATGGCCTCGTACTTGGCCTTGTTCTTGGCGAAATCAGCCTTGGTCGCGTTGACCACGCCGACGATGGCGGTGAGCTGCGCGTCGAGTTCCTGATCGCCGAGCGACTTTAGCTGACGCACCACGAGCGGTGAGAGCAGAGCCTTGTCGGCCTTGCCCGCCGCCACGGCGGTGAGGAGGGCCTTGCCGCCGGCGGCATTGCCCGCGAGTGCCGCGACGGCGTCGTTGAGTTGTTCGGGCGAAAAGACGGCGAAGCGTCCGAGCAGCACGGCCGGCGAAGCGGCGTCGCCCACGGTGGCGAGCGCCTGGATCAGCGCGCGGCGGAAAGACGGCGTGGTCTTCTCGGCGAAGACCTGGTGGATCACCGGAGCGGCGGCGCGATCACGCGAGGCCACGAGCACGGCGAGCGCACGCTGGCGGGCTGGGAGCGGCGCCTTTTCGTCGGCGAGGTGGGCGCGATAATAGGCGCGACTAGCCTCGTCGCCGGCGAGGGCGTCCAGCTCGTTGAGGTTCGCGAGCAACTCGGGCGAAGCGCCCTGGCGAAGGCCGGCGACCAGTTCGGGCCAACCCTCGGGCGCGGTGAAGGAACCCGTTTGACGGACCCCTTCGACCACGCGGGCCACCAGCGGTGCGCGACGTGCCACATCCCGCTCGCGTAGGGCGAGCGACAGAACTTGGGAGCGGGCGCGGGCGTCGCTGGCGAGGCGGCGATAGATGAAGTCGGTCGTCTGCGGGTGCCGGCTGATGGCGGCGAGGGCGAGGCCACGGGCGGCGTCGACACCGACCAACGGCTCGATGCCATACCAGACCAGCAGAGGGATATTATGATCCTTGGCATCTTCGGCGCGCGCAAGGAGCGGCTCGGCAATCGCCGCGCGCTGGGAGAGCGGAAGATACGACAAAGCGGAGGCGAGCTCGCGACGAACCTGCACGGAGGATTCGGACTTGGCCAGTTCCGCAAGGGCGGGCACGCCGGCAGTCCACTGCTGAGCGATCAGGCGGACAGCCCAACCGCGCACGGAGGGATCGACATCCTTGAGCGAAGCCGCGAGGAGCGCGTCGTCGAGGAGGTTGGTCGACTGCAGGACCCAGAGCGCGCGGAGACGGCGAAGCGAATCTGTATCCGAGGTCAGCACGGTGCGCAACTTTGTGAGGGACTCGCCAGAAATCCTAACGCCGGATAAGCCGCGTTCGGCGAGGACCTTGCGGGCCTGACGGACGAAGTATTCGTTAGCGTCGGCGAGGGCGATCTCGACGAGCTCGGCGTCCGCAAGCGCCGCTAGGTCACGAGCACGGGAGACGGGGTTACCGAAACTCACGCGATAGATACGACCATTAGTGCGGTCCCAAATCTCTTGGGTGTTATTGTGGCAGACTTGGACGTCGGACCAATCGCTCAGGTAGAGGGCGCCATCAGGACCCACGCGCTGCGACACCGGAATGAACGTGGCGTCATTGCTGCGGAGGAAGTCGTTGCCGTGATGGCCGACGAAACCGCTGCCGGCGGGCTCGACCTGGTCCGAGACAAGACGATGGCCATGGAGATTACCAAAAATGAGCATCCCGCGATAGGCTTCGGGGAAATTATCGCCGTTATAGATGGCCAGACCCGAGTGGGCGTGACCGCCGCCGACGACATCGGTGCTTTCCGGGACCTTCAGCGGATCCGGGCGATGGATTCGGCCGCCTGCGTAGTGCGCATGGTCGGCAATCGTCTTGATGTCGTCGTAGGTGAACGGATTGAAGTGCTGGCCCGCCTGACGCTGGTAGCGGGCGCCGGGGAGAATATGATAGAGGTGTGGGATCACACAGGCCGTGTTGAAGAACTCACCGCCCGCATTGTAATCCAGACCCCAAGGGTTACTCGTGCCTTCCGCGAAGACCTCGAAGAGGTGGCGAGTCGGATGAAAGCGCCAGACACCGGCGTTGATCTTCACGCGCTTCGTGTCGGGAGCGCCCGGCTTGCCCACGACCGAGTGGGTGAAGACGCCGTGGTTGCCGTAGAGCCAGCCATCGGGACCCCAGACGAAGCTATTGAGCGTCTCATGCGTGTCTTGGAAACCCCAGCCATCAAGCAGCACGACGGGCTTGCCCGCCTTGTCGTCGGCATCCTTTGGGATGAAGAGGAACTCTGGGGCCGCACCGACCCACACACCGCCGTGGCCGACTTCGATGCCCGAGACCAGATTGAGGCCGTCCTTGAAAACCGTGACCTTGGCGTAGGAGCCGTCCTTCTTCACGTCTTCCAGGATAAGGATCCGATCGGTGCCGGTGCCATCGGG
>CAMCWL010000093.1 GCA_945882655.1 Opitutus sp. GAS368 | reverse complement strand
GGGCTTGTCTTCGGCAACGAAGGCTCCGGTACGCCCGACGAGATCCACGCGTGGTTCGGTCCGGACCGCGAAGTGAAGATCCCGCACTTCAACGATAAGACCCGCTCGCTCAACCTCTCGACCGCCTGCGGGATCGCGACGTATGAGGCGATGAGGCAGATCAAGGGTAGATGACTGAGTCGATGGCAGATGACAGATGACTGAGTCGATGACGGATGGGGCTTAGTCGGGTCGGGACTTGCGGTAGGCAATTAGGCCACCGATGAGTCGGCCTACCAGGGTCATCTGTCCGGCGATGCTTCGGCTGTCCTCGACTTCAATCAGGCCTGCGCGCAGGCAGACGTCTATCTGTGACTCGAGTTCGCAGAGCGAGCCGCGGGCAATATAGAGGAACCTCAACGAGTCCCGATTTGTCCCCCGGCCGTTGCCTTCGGCGATATTCGAGGGGATGGAAATGGCGGCGCGGCGTATCTGGTCGGCCAACCCGCGGTCGATGGTTTTGGCCCGTCTAACGCAAAGTTTGTAAATCAACACCGCCAGGTCCCTTGATTCCGCCCATGCCTTAAGCTGCCGATAAGGCGGGCCCTCTGCCGAAGATTCCATGCTCCAGGGTGGTCGCTTGGTTCACTCGTGGCAACGAGGGCAGTCCCCCAGCCACTTGTCGGGCGGTTTCTGTCATCGATTCAGTCCTCTGTCATCGACTCAGCCATCTACTTCTCCCGCTTGCCTTACGTCCTTCGCTCCTAATCTTTCCAGCATGTCTCGCCTTGAAGTAGTCCGCTCCCGCATCGCGCCAGCCCGTGCCCGCCTCCTCGCGCACCCGCTCTATGCGCGGATGGCCTCGCTCGACGACGTCCGCGTGTTCATGCGTTCGCATGTTTTCGCGGTCTGGGATTTCATGTCGCTCTTGAAGCGCCTCCAGCGTGACCTGACATGCGTGACTGTCCCTTGGGTGCCCGTCGGTGATGCCGAGGTGCGCTTCCTGATCAATGAAATCGTCTGCGGCGAAGAATCCGACGTCGACCCGCGCGGCGGTCGTATCGCGCACTTCGACCTCTATCTGCGCGCGATGCATGAAGCAGGCTCTGATACATCAGCCGTCGACAAGGCGCTCGCCTCCGTTCGGGCAGGAGGCTCCACTGCCGCCGCTCTTGTTTCCGCTGGTGTCTCGTCTGGTGCTGCCGCGTTCTCCGGTGCGACCTTCGCCCTGGCCACGAACGGAAAGTCCCACGAGGTCGCCGCGGCCTTCACCTTCGGCCGCGAGGACCTGATCCCCGATATGTTCACGGAACTCGTCACACGTCTCAGCCGCGAACACCCCGGTAAGCTCGACACCTTCCGTTATTACCTTGAGCGCCATATCGAGGTCGACGGCGGCCATCATGGCGCCATCTCGCTTCGCATGGTCGAGCTCCTCTGCGGTGACGATGATCGTAAGTGGAGCGAAGCCGCCGAGGCTTCCGTCGCCGCGATCGAATCGCGCATCGCCCTCTGGGATGCGATCTTGGCGGAGTTAGCCTAGCTTTACTTCTGCGCTTCCGGACGGTGGCGCTGCACCATGCCGTGGAAGTCGCCGAGATTGTAAGGGCCGACGAGCGGCTTCGAAAGGTCGGCCTCGGTGACGACGACGCTGCCGCTCTCCTTCGCCTGAGCAACGACCTTGCCGGCACGGTCGATGACGGCGGAGATCATCCAGTCGCTCTTCGGGTCAGTGAAGGTGCTGCTCACGACGTAGACGCGGTTCTCACAGGCGCGAGCACGAGCGAGCAGCGGGTCGCAGCCCCAGACCGGCCAGGCGATGACTTCGGCACCGTTGGCGGTTAACGCCCGGGCGACTTCGGGGTAGAAGCCGTCGTAACAGATCATCAGGCCGACCTTGCCGAACTTCGTGTCGAAGACGGGGTAGTCAGCGCCCGGTGCGACGCCTTTCTCGACTTCGCCGTGCGGGAGGCAGACCTTGCGGTATTTGCCGAGTAGTTTGCCTTCCGAGCTCAGGAGTACGGCGGTGTTGTAAACGAGGTGGCCTTCTCGCTCATAGAGACTGACGGCGATGTGGATCCCATTCAGCTTGGCTTGGCTTCCGAAGTATTCCGTGGTGGGCCCCGGGATCGGTTCAGCGCATTCGGCGGGCGATAACTTCGTGCGCACGTAGGGTACGGTCTCACCGAGGACGATGAGGTCGGCCTTCTGCTTGGCGGCCTCAGCGATCATCGGGGCGTATTCTTCGCAGTTCTGGCGAGGCGACTTGCCGGTCGGTATATATTGAACGGTTGCGAGGCGGACCTTGCGGGCTGCCGGCGCGGTGGATTTTTCAAACGTGATATGTCTCCATTCGATGCGCCCCTTTGGTGCGTGCTGGAGGTGGAGCTCGATGGTCGCCTGCGTGGCCTTCGGCGGCACTTGGTAAACTCCCGTGATGAGCGAAATGCCTTGGGCGTCGATTAGTCCGTCGATCGGATGCTCAGGTTCGGCGGAGGCGCCGGGGGTTGCGGCGGGTACGGCCTTGCCCGTGGTGTCGGACCAGACGATACGCACGAGGCCACTGTGGCGCGGATTCTCCACGCCGGTAGTCTTACGCGTGGCGCTGAACTTCATGAAGTCCCCGCCGATGACGCCGAACTTCTGCTGGTACCAGCCGGCGAGACCTTCCCGGGCGTCGTGCGTGATGACCAAGGCATCGCCGTTGCGCGAGAACGCTGGGCGAATCTCGTCTCTTGGGCTTTGTTCAGTCCAGCCGGCGGGCTCGAGGGCGAGCAGGCCTTGGCTCAAGCCCAGCAAGTATAGCAAGAGGTAGGCGGGGCAGCGCATAGCCCTATCCAAACCTGCTTTCGAATATCGGCAACGGCTAACCGACACTCACCGCGTCCGCAGCAGGATTACTCCGCTGATGGCGACGGCGCCGCCGAGCCAGAGTCGCCATGAGGGCCGCTGGCCTTCTAAGGCCCATTGCATCACCAGTCCGAAGAGCGGAGTAAGCGCGACTACGCTGAGCACGAGGGCCGCCGGATGCTGCGTGAGCGCCCACTGATAACAGGCCACGCCGAGGGCCGGTCCAGAGATGCCGTTCATGAGCATCCACCAAGGAGCGGAGCCAAAGGCATAGGGCCGGCGCACCTTCGCGAGCAGGCCATCTTTACGGGACATCCAGAGCACGAACAAGATCACAAGCGGGACGCCACCGAGTAGGCGCACGAACGCCTGGCCGAAGCCATCAGGCATCGTTACGCCAGCTTGTCGGCAGGCTTCCGCCGCCATCGGCGTGCTGACCGCGCCACAAGCCTGACCGAGGGCCGAGAGCACGCCGAGCCAGAAACCAGTCCTGCGGTCCGCGGGATTGCCTTCCGCGGGTGCGCCGAGTGCGACGCCGACGCCAAGCAAGATGACGAGCGCGGCCGCCATCTGCGGGCCGTTGGGCGCATGTCCGAGGGCCTCGTATTCGAGGATGAGCGCGAACGGCGCCGCAAGGCACTGGGTGAGTAGCATCGTCAGGCCAACGCCGATGCGAGGCAGCGCATGAAAAAGGGCGATGTCGCCAACTCCGAGTCCGAGTACCCCTCCGAGAATCAGCCAGCCCCAGCCGGCGCAGAACGGGTTTCTTCCGCTGAACACGACGATCAATCCGACAACCAAGAGTCCGACCAAGAGGCGACCGAGGTTTGCGAGGTCAGGTCCGTGTTGCGCGGAACTGCGGCGGGCGCAGGTCACGGACCAGGCGTAGAAGAAGGCGGCTCCGAGGGCGTAGTCCATCAGTCGAACTTTTCGAGTACGGCGACGCCGACGGCGTCGGCACGCATGCGGCCTTCGCCCGTAAGCCGGAAGTGCGGGCCGGAGAGTTCCATGAGGCCTTCCTCGACGAGGTCGGCGAAGAGGTCGCGGACGCCTTGTGGCAACGGCGTGCCGAAACGCGCGGCGAGCGCGAAGGTGTCGACCCCGTCGTTGAGGCGCAGTCCGAAGACGAGCGCGTCGCAGAGCAAATCCGCTGGGCTGAGGTCCTTGACCTGCTCGAGCACGGGCTGGCTCGCTTCGATGCCCTTGATCCACTGATCGAGATTCGAGGGGTTCGTCCAGCGGCGGTCACCCCATTGCGATGAAGCGGAAGGGCCGTAGCCAATCCACGCGCCCATTTCCCAAGTGATGAGGTTATGCCGGCAGGCATGGCCGGGTTGGGCGAAGTTCGAGGTCTCGTATTGCGCGTATCCGTTTTCGGCGAGCGTCTCCCAGGTCCGGCGATAGAGGCGCGCTTCTAACTCGCGGTCGATCTTCACCTTGCCCTGCGAGAGCTTTACGAACATCGCGGTGTCCTCTTCGAAGGTCAGGCAATAGGTTGAAAGATGGTCAGGCTTAAGCGACATCGCGCGATGCAGGTCATCCGTCCAGCGTTTTTCATCCTGCCCTGGGATCGCGAAGATGAGGTCCAGATTGCGTGAGGCGAAGCCGGCGGCCTCGATGAGTTCCCAGGCCTCCATGATCTGCTTGGGGGAATGACGGCGGCCAAGCGCGTCGAGCGTGGCGTCATCGAAACTCTGTACGCCCATCGAGACGCGCGTGACGCCGATCTCTTTCAGTGCGGCGAGTTTGTCCGCCCGCACCGAGGATGGCGCAAGCTCGACGGTCCATTCGCCTGGCTGGCCGGCGGCTTTGGTCATGGCCTTTCCGAGGCGCAGCAGGTCTTCCGCCGGCAGCAGGCCGGGTGTGCCGCCGCCCCAGAAGGCGGTTTCGACCCGACCAGGCGGGTGGAGTTCCATCTCCCGTTCAATCGCGGAGAGGTAGCGGTCGATCTCTCCGCGCTTGGGCTGTTCCTGATAGAAGGAGCAGAAGTCGCACGACGACGCGCAGAACGGGACGTGCAGGTAGAGGGCCGTCGCGGACTGGACGGGCGAAGGCATCACTCGAGACCGAGCTGCTTGCGACCGGCTTCGGAGATCATTCGCGGATTCCAGACCGGGTCCCAGACGATTTCGACTTCGGCGGACTCGACGCCCGGGAGGGCTTCGAGCTTAGACTTAGCGTCGGCGGCGATGACGGGGCCCATGCCGCAGCCTTGTGCAGTCAGGGTCATCTTCGCCGCGACCTTCTGTCCTCCGCGTTCGCCGGGTGAGAGTTCGAGGTGATAGATGAGTCCGAGGTCCACGATATTGACCGGGATTTCCGGATCGAAGCATCCTTTGAGCGACTCCCAGAGCGCTTCTTGGTTCACGGGCCCGCTGATGACGGACTCATCCTTCTTGCCATACTGGCTCGAGGCGTCGGCGCCGAGGGCCTCGATGTCGGCGGGTGCGATGCGGAAAAGGCCCATCGGGGTTCGAACGGTGACCGAGCCGCCGAGGGCTTGGGTGACCGTGACTTCTGTGCCCGCCTCCAGTACCACGATGTCCCCGGCGGGAATCAGGGTCGCGGCGCAGTCGCGGAGGAGTTTGTGGGTCGAGGACATGCGATGAAAACAGGCGGTTAGGCCTTGGGACGCAAGCGTGGCGTTCGTCCCAATGTGCTTTTGAGGGTAGTCCGGTTGCATGCCGCGATGACGAGCAGGGTTGAAGGGCGTCCGAGGTCGGCTAAGTTCGACGTCACCCCTTCCTCCATGCGTTACCTCCTGACCTTTTTCTTGGCGCTCACCCTCCAGGCCGCTCCCGTCTCGATCTTCGACGGCAAGACCTTGGCTGGCTGGGAGGGCGATGCCGCCTGGTGGCGCGTTGAGGAAGGTGAGATTCGTGGCGGCTCGGCCACGGTCAAGGTGCCGAAGAACTTCTTCCTCGCGACGGAGAAGTCGTACCAGAATTTCGATCTGCGCGTCAAACTGCGCCTGACTGGCACGGGCTTCGTCAACAGCGGCATCCAGATACGCAGCGTGCGCGTGCCGAACAGCTCGGAGATGAGCGGCTACCAGGTGGACTACGGCAAGGGCTGGTACGGCAAGATCTACGACGAGAGCCGCCGCAATAAAGTCATCGCTGAATCGAAAGACGCCGCCGGCGTGCTCGCCGCCGTGAAGGAAGGCGAGTGGAACGAGTACCGTATCCTCGCCGAAGGCACCCGCATCCGCAGCTGGATCAACGGCGTGCCAGCACTCGATTACGTTGAGACCGAGCCGAACATCGC
>CAMCWL010000092.1 GCA_945882655.1 Opitutus sp. GAS368 | reverse complement strand
CACCTCTGGCCGAACAGTGCAGCATCCATTGAGACCCTAGCCGAGCTCCCGGTCGGCAACTGGCAGCGAGTGACGGTCACCTATGACGGCTCATCCAAGGCCGCAGGACTCCGCGTGTACCTCGATGGCCTTGAAGTGAAGACGACGGTCGTGCGCGATACTCTCAATGCCAAGCCTCGCGATAACGCCCTCGAGATCGGCTCCCGCACCCGCGATGCGGGCTTCCGCAACGGCTCACTCGACGAAATCCAGATTTGGCGCACGGCCCTGACGGCCGCTGAGGTAGCGGTCCTCCATGGCCTTACCGCCGACTCCTTGCCGGCGAAGGTTCACTCCGAGCATGCCCATATTCGCGCAAATCCGGGCTACGCCCAATCCTGGGAACGCCTCCAACAAGCCCGCCGTGCCCTGGCCGCTCACGAAGAATCCGCCGCGCCTTTCTTCGCGATGGAGCACTCATCACTCGCTCCCAAAACCTTTTTGCTGACCCGCGGCGAGTACGACAAGCCCGACCTCACCAAGCCTTGCGAGCCCGGCGTGCCCGCACACATCTTCCCTTGGAACGAGTCCTTGCCGAAGAACCGACTCGGTCTCGCTCGCTGGCTGACCGATCCTAAGAACCCCCTCGCCTCACGCGTCATCATCAACCGTCTCTGGGCCCAGGTCTTCGGCTCCGGCCTCTTCGCTTCCAGCGAGAACCTCGGCATGCAAGGCGATCTGCCGACCCACCCGGAGTTGCTCGACACCCTGGCCGTCGACTTCGTGCGTAGCGGATGGAACACCAAGGCGATGCTCCGCCGCTTCGTCCTCAGCGCTACCTTCCGTCAGTCTTCGACCCCTACCGCGGAAGCACGCGAGAAAGACCCTTTCAATAAGTACCTCGCCCGCGGTCCAGTCCTTCGGCTGTCGGCTGAGATGGTCCGCGACCAAGCTTTGCTCGCCGCAGGTACCCTCGTCGAGAAAGTCGGCGGCGAAAGCGTGCAGGAGTCCGCCCGTCGTCGGAGTATCTACACTTATCGTAAGCGCACGGCTCCTCCCGACAACATGCTGATCTTCGACGCTGGTTCGCGGGAAATCTGCCAGCCCAAGCGTCTCAATACCAACACCCCGTTGCAGGCACTGGTGCTGCTGAATAACCCTGGCTTCGTCGAAGCCGCCAAGAGCCTAGCCGTCAAGGTCAGCAAAGCGTCGTCCGAGCCCTCCGCGCAGATTGTCGCCGCCTTCCGCCACGTGTGCACGCGTGACCCTCGTCCATCCGAACTCGCCGCGCTCAACGAGCTCTACGTGAACCAGAAGGCCACGCCGCCGCAATTCGCTCCCGAGCCCGTGAAGGTCGCAGCCCCCGAACCGAAGGCTGACCCGAAGGCGAAGAAGCAGCCGGCACCTGTGCAGGTGCCATCCGGACCAAAGATGCCCGCCGACCCTTCCCTTGCCGCCCTCACGCTCGTTTGTTCGACCATCCTGGCGAGCGACGCGGCCGTTACCTCTCGCTAATCATGCATACCGCCAAGCCCAGTTACGACAGCCTGATGCAGCACACTCGGCGGCACTTCCTTGGCGCCTCCGCTCTTGGGCTCGGGGCCTTGGCCATGCGTGGCATCACCGGCGACGCCCAAGCGGCGACTCTCCCCAAGGGCACGCACCTCCCGGCCAAGGCGAAACGCGTCATCTACCTTTTCCAGGCTGGCGGCCCTTCGCAGTTCGAGACCCTCGATCCGAAACCGCTTCTGCGCGAAAAGCACACCCAGCCGCTGCCTGACTCCGTCCGCCAAGGCCAGCGCCTGACCGGCATGAGCGGCTATCAGGCCACCCTTCCGCTCGCCGGCTCGTTCGTCGACTTCAAGAAGTACGGCCAGAGTGGCGTGGAATACAGTGACCTGATGAGCCATATCGGCGGCGTCGCGGACGATGTCTGCGTGATCCGCTCGATGCATACGGAGGCGATCAATCACGACCCTGCCATCACGTTCTTCTGTTCCGGCAATCAAGTCGCCGGTCGCCCTTCGATGGGCGCCTGGGCTTCCTATGGTCTCGGCAGCATGAACGAGAACCTTCCGGCTTTCATCGTATTGGTCTCGCAGGACGCCACCAAGGACCAGCCGCTCTATTCTCGACTCTGGGGCTCAGGTTTCCTGCCTTCCGAGCATCAAGGCGTGCAGTTCAAGGCCGGCAAGGAGCCGGTGCTCTATCTGACGAATCCTGAAGGGGTCTCCCCGCATGCCCGACGCGGCATGCTCGACGCGCTCGGTAAGCTAAACGCGGATCAGCGCGCCGCGGAGCTCGACCCGGAGGTGGACGCCCGACTCGCCCAGGCGGAGATGGCCTACCGCATGCAGACGAGCGTCCCCGAGGTCGCCGATCTCTCGAAGGAATCCCCCGAGACCCTCGCGATGTATGGCGAGAGCGTGAAGTCGCCCGGATCCTTTGCGGCGAATTGCCTGCAGGCCCGAAGACTCATCGAGAAAGGCGTACGCTTTGTGCAGCTCTTCCACCAAGGATGGGATCAGCACGGCGGACTGCCCGGCGGCATCAAGCGCCAGTGCAAGCAGACCGACCAGGCTTCGGCCGCGCTCATCAAGGATCTTAAGCAACGCGGACTCCTGGAAGACACGCTGGTCATCTGGGGTGGAGAATTCGGCCGCACGGCTTACAGCCAAGGCAAGATCACCAAGGACTCCTATGGTCGTGACCACCACCCGCGTTGCTTCAGCCTCTGGATGGCAGGCGGCGGCATCAAAGGTGGCCAGGCTTTCGGCCAGACCGATGAGTTCGGCTACAATATCGTCAAGGATCCCGTCCACGTGCACGACCTACACGCGACCATGCAGCATCTCCTTGGCGTCGACCATGAGCGCCAGACCTTCAAGTTCCAAGGCCGTTACTACCGCCTGACGGACGTCTCCGGCCACGTGATCAAAGCGGTGATTGCCTAAAAGTTTCCCCTGCCGCAGTAGTGACGGCGATGTCCCTCGCCACGCCGGCACCCGCTTCCGCGATCGCTTCGCGGTCTTTCCGTTTCTATCTGGGGGCAATCGTGCTCGGTACCCTGGCTATCCAGATGCAGAACGTGGCCATCGCGTGGCAGGTCTTTCGCTTAACGAAGGACGAAGGCGCCAACGCGGCCCTAGCTCTGGGCGCCATTGGACTTGCCGAGGTCATCCCCTTTGTCAGCGCGGTGCTCTTCGCCGGCCACGTCGCGGATACCAATAACCGCCGGCGTATCGCCATTGGTGCCTTGATTGCGATGACGGCCCTGGGGCTATTTCTTTTCCTACCCGAGCACCTGACCGAGCGCTGGGCTCAACTCACCGTCATCTACGGCGTAATCATTCTGGGCGGCTTGGCCCGGAGTTTCCTCACCACGGCCCGTCAGGCGATCATCGCGGAGATCCTCCCCCGTGAACAGATCCCCAGCGGTGTCCGCTGGCGCAACACGCTCTTCGAACTCGCCTGCGTCCTCGGACCTGGCTTGGCCGGCCTGATGGTTTGGTTGGGCGAAAAGAACGGGCTCTCCCATCCGGAAAACGTGCCGTACACGGCGATGACGATCTGCTTCGCCGGCTCGCTCGGCCTGACCATCGCCTTGCGCACGACCCAGACCCTCCAGACGCGCACCCCCGAGCCCATCTTTGTCAGCCTCCGTCAGGGCATCGATTTCATGCTGAGTCAGCGCATCATGCTCGGGGCTTTCACGATGGACCTCTTCGCGGTGCTCCTCGGTGGCGCCGTGGCGCTCCTCCCGATCTTCGCCGACATGCTGGGAGCCGGCGCTTTCGGTTTCGGGATGCTCCGGGCAGCCTCCTCGGTTGGCGCAGTGCTGATGTCACTCTACCTCATCATCCGGCCGCCCTTGAATTACGCCGGACGTTCCCTCTACGGTTCTTTCGCGGTCTTCGGACTGAGTACCATCGGCTTTGCTCTCTCGATCACCCTCGCTTCCGCCCTCGGGCTTAGCCTGCACGCGGCCTTCATCTTTTCTTTTATTTTCCTATTCCTAGCTGGCGCGGCCGACGCGGTGAACGTGATCATCCGTCAGACCATCCTGCAGACCTCGGTCCCGCCCGAGATGATGGGCCGTGTGTCGGCCGTGACGGCAGTCTTCATTGGTTGCTCCAACGAGCTTGGCATGGCGGAATCCGGCCTAGCCGCCCGTCTGATGGGTACGGTCAATTCAGTGGTCTTCGGAGGACTAGCCACGTTTGGCGTGATGGGCCTGACCCACTGGCGCTTCCCCGAGCTCTGGCGGCTTCGTAAAGTCGGCCAAGAGCCCGTCCGTTGACCCCTCTTGGGCTTGTGTCGGCACCTCGGGCTGCTTCATATCGGAGCACCCCTATGAAGCTACTCCGCCTCCTGCCCTGTCTGCTGGCTCTCAGCCTGCACGGTGCTGAACCTAAGAAGCCCGACTACGACTCCCAGTACGTCCTTGGCCCGGACTCCCAAGAGAAGGCCGGCGTACCTAAGGGGGTCGTCACCGAGTACGAACTCGCCGATTCGAAGACCTTCCCGGGCTACGGACGCAAGTGGTCCCTCTACGTCCCCAAACAGTATGACCCGACCAAGGAAGCCGCCCTGATGGTCTTCCAAGATGGTCCTGGTTACGCCAACCGTACTGGCGCCTGGCGGGTGCCGGTGGTCTTCGACAACCTGATCGCCCAGAAGAAGATGCCGGTGACCATCGCCCTCTTCATCGCGCCCGGATTCACGCCCGACCCAAAGAATCCGAACGGCAAGGACAAGAAGGGCAAGGCGCTCGGAAAATCCAACCGCTCGTTCGAATACGACAGCGTCACCGATCTCTACGTGAAATTCCTGCTCGAGGAGATGATCCCGCTCGCCGAATCGAAAGGCCTTAAGTTCTCGAAGGATCCGGCCCGTCGCGCCATCGCCGGTGCATCTTCTGGCGGTATCTGCGCCTTCAACGCCGCGTGGCATCGCCCTGATGCTTTCAGCAAGGTCTTCACGACCATCGGCAGCTTCACCAAGATTCGAGCCAACCTCAGTGGCGGCAAGGAGACCGGCGGGGACGTCTACCCAGAATGGGTCCTTTCTAATCCACGTAAAAACATCCGCGTCTACCAGCAAGAAGGCGCCAACGATCTCCTCAACGAGCACGGCAGCTGGCCCGAGGCTAACCGCAAGATGGCCGCCGCCCTGAAGGAAAAGGGATACGATCACATCTACGTCGAAGGCCAAGGCACCCACAACAGCCGCCACGGCGCCCAGCTCCTTCCGGAAGCCCTGACCTGGCTCTGGCGCGACATTCGCTAAACCGATGAAACTCACTCTTCTCTCTCTGCTTGGCTTCGGCGCCGTCGCCCTTGCCCAAGAATCATCCTTCCGCCCATTACTCGACCCCCAGCTCTCCCAGTGGGAGAAATGGCTCGGCCCCGTCCACCGGGCTTACGACCTTCCGGGTTATGTCCGCGGCGCCAAGCCTAAGGACGACCCGGTCCTGGGTCTCAATAATGATCCGCTCAAGGTGATCACAACCCGCCAGGTCGACGGTGAGACGGTCCTCCATATCACTGGTCAGGTCTTCGGCGCCCTCAGCTCGCTAGCGTCGTTCGATAACTTCCACCTGAAGACCGAACAACGCTGGGGCGAGAAACGCTGGGAACCCCGTCTGACCGCGGTGCGCGACAATGGCATCCTGATCTTCTGCGTCGGCGAACATGGCGCCACCGGGAAGTTCTGGATGCGCAGCCAAGAGCTGCAGGTCCAGGAAGGCGATATCGGCGATTATTGGCCCTTGTCCGGAGCAATGGCAGAAATCCCGATTCGCACCGATGATCCGGTGAAGAAGCGCGTCTACGACCCGAAGGGTACCCTGACGACCGTCAATGCCCGCGTCTGGCATGGCACGAATTACGACGAGAAGCCTTTCGGCGAATGGAACACGATCGAGTGCTTCGCCTTCAACGGCGACGCGGTCTTCCGCCTCAACGGCAAGACGGTCAACGTGATCCTGAATTCCCGCTACCGCGAGAAGGGTTCGACGGTCGACGTCCCCCTGAAGGCCGGAAAACTCCAGATTCAGTCCGAAGCCGCCGAGTGCGAATACCGCCGTATGGCCATTCGCCCTCTGTCCGCTTGGCCGGCCGACGTGGCTAAAGACATTCCCTCTCGATGAAACTCTCCCCCATCCCCCTTTCCCTTCAGCAGCTCGTGGAGGCCTTGAATAAGGCGGATGGACGGATTGTGCGTTTCGAGCTCCCGACCACGACGCTGCTCAGCCCTCACGTCCACGTGACGGAGGTCGCCCGCATCGACAAGAA
>CAMCWL010000091.1 GCA_945882655.1 Opitutus sp. GAS368 | reverse complement strand
GTTCGAACCAATAGAGCACCGGATCGGCGTTGGGCTCGTCGTCGCCCTTGATGCCGTGGGCCCAGCGGCGCTTGCCGCAGATGATGTCGGGCAGGCCGTCGCCGTTCATGTCACGGAGCTCGACCGCGTGGATCTGGCTGAAGCCCTTGCCGTCGGCGTTGTCTTCCTTGGTCTTGCCGAGGATGACGTGCTCCTTGAAGGAGCCGTCGGCGTTCTGCTCGAACCAAGACAGGCCGTAGCTGTGGGCCTTGATGCTCGTGATGACGTCGTTGCGGCCGTCCTTGTTCACGTCGTAGACATACATCTGGGCGCCACCGACGCCGAAGTTGGCGGCGTGGAACTTCCAGTCGGAGTCCTTGGAGATATCGGCGGGCTGTTCATACCAGCCGTTGGCCTCGAGGATGTCCATGCGGCCGTCGCCGTTGACGTCGCCGGCGCCGTAGCCGTGCGTATACTTGAAGATCTTCTGGTCGTTGGCCTTGTTCTTCGGCGTGATCGGACGGAAGCGGGCCTTGCCGAACGGATTCTGCCAATCGATTTCGGCGAAGCCGAACTGTCCGCCGTGACGGCCCTTGTTGTTCTTTGGGTCCTTCACGCGATCGCTCGTGTGACAGAGGAGCTCCGGCTTGCCGTCGCCGTTCATGTCGACGAGCTGGGGGGACTCGCCGTCGGCGACGTCGAAGATGTTATGGACCGTCCAGGGGCCGGCTTTGCCCTTCGGGTTTTCGTAGACGAGGGCGGGGTCGCCCGGGAAACCGAAGACCAGGATATCCTGCCAGCCGTCGGCGTTGAAATCGTAAGCGTATGAAACGAAATAGTCGGAATAGCCCGTGGCGCCGTTGAAGGGCGTCTTGTTCGGGCCTTTGTCGTGCGAGGGCTCGACGGCGTAGGCGATGCGCTGCTTGAAATCGGGGCCTTTCCAGATGAACCAGCCGGCGGCGACGTCGACTTGCCCGTCGTGGTCGAAGTCGCCGACTGCGCAGCCTTCGGCCACGAAGTCCTTGGTCAGGGTCTGCTTGTCGAAGGACAGTTCACCGGCGACGCAGCCGTTGAAGGTCGCGGCCAGAAGGAGGGGGGCGAGGAATCGCATGGGGGTAGGAGTAATACACCTCCCGCCCAGATTGGTTGCGAGGAGTTTTTGGACCGAAAGCTAATCGAGACCTTATGATTACTCCAGACGCCCGAACATGATGCGTTCCTTGCGGCTGGGGTCGGAGTCACCTTGGGTAACCACGAGCCAGATAGCCCCCCTGTCCTCGACGAAGGTGGGGTATTGGAAGGATTTGGTGCTCTCGAAGCGGTATTTACGCTCCCAGGTGAGGCCGTCCTTGGAGACGTCGACATTGAAGACGCTTCGGCTGACGCCGTCGATCCGGGTGAGCTCCTGCCAGCCGAGGTAGTAGGTGCCGTTGAACTTATCGAACGTCGGCTTGGAGCCGGCGCCTTGCTTGACGAAGGCCTTCTCGCCCCCGGTCGTCCAGGTCCGACCATCCTGACTTTCGCAGAACCAGTAGTTATGGTCGCCGTTCTCATGGCGGCAGATGGCGAGCCAGGTGCCGTCAGGTAGACGGTTGACCGCGGGCTCGGTCAGGGCCGGGCCGCCGGGGCCATTGAAGTGGCCGACGACTTCGAGGGTGTCTGCGGCGGCGTTCAGCGTGCAAAGCGCCTGCTGGGCGCCGAGGTAGTTATTGATCGCGATGTAGGTGCGGCCATCGAATTCCTTGAAGTTGTCGAACAGGTAAAGACCGGCGTCGACCGGCTTGCGCTTGAAGCCCTGCTTGGCGGCGTCGGCATGCAGATATTGTGGCTGCAGGTCGAAGACACCGTCGCTCGTGCGTAGCTTCATGCGATGGATCTCGCGCTCGAAGGTCAGCGTGCCGAGGTCGAAGTCGCGATAGTAAGTCTGTGACTGCCGCTTGCCGGGTTGTTCGCTGGCGAACCAGCAGCGCAGGGTCTTCGGACCGACCTGCTTGATGCGGGGCACGAAGCAGGCGCCGACGGGCAGCGTCTCATTGGCGAAGGCCTGTTCGGACCGGGCGAGGGTCATCACGTCGAGCAGGCGTTCGTTGCGCAGGTCGACGATAGACAGGGTGGCGTAGACGAAGGGCCACTGGGCGGCCTCACCGGCCTGGCGGTCATTGACCTCGGCCACGACATAGGCGCGGTCTCCGATGATCGTGAAATGGGCGTCATGCGCGCCTTTGACCTCCGGGCCGGTGACCTTGAAGAGGCTGGCCATGACCTTGTCGCCTGCGACCTTGGCGTCCCACCCGACCGGCAGCAGCGAGGCGGACGGCTTAGGCTCTTCCTTGGGCGTGGAGCAGCCCACGAGCAGGGCGGTCAGGCAGAGGAGCAGGCGGGTCTTCATGGGGTTACTTTGCCGGTGCGACGACCGGGAGCAACTGGAAGGCGTCGAGGATCACGAAGCCTTTGGTGTCCTGATTGGCGACGGTGAGCGTATAGTCCATGCCCTGACGGAGGCGGATGCGACCGACTTCGCGGAAGGCCTCGCCGGCGGGGAGGGGCTGGGTCTGGTCCACGGAGAAGCGATGCTCCGTGCCGCCGCCGACGATCGTGATCGGCAGGCGCGTCGTCCGCGTCTCATGGGCGGAGTAGGCCATGCGCAGTGCGAATTCGCCGTCGGCAGGTCCCTTGAAGCGGAACACCGCGCGCGACTTACCATCGGAGCGCTGTTCGTCGTGCAGGTAGCCCGTGCCGACGTGCGGCTTGAAGTTCGTGGAGCGTTCCCAGTCGCCCGAGAGTTCGGCCTGCGCGTCGTCGAGGATCAGCCCCGGTAGGGACTTCGGGGCGATCGAGACCGGACCGGAGGAGCGGGCGACCTTGCCGACCGGCGGCAGCACGGGGAGTTCGAGGACGACCTTCTGGGCGAGCAGGCGGGTTCGGAGCGTGGGGTAGTCGAGGGCTTGGACGGTGACGCCGTTCTTGGCGGCGAGGGCGGCGGCGACACCGGCGCCTTGGCCGATGGCCATCCAAGTCGGCTCGACGCGGACGGATGAATACGCGACGTGCGTGGCCGAGAGCGCGACGGGGACGAGCAGGTTGGAACACTCCGAGGCCGAAGGCGTGATGGCGCGATAAGGGATATGGTAGGCGTAGCCGTGGCGACGTCCGGGCATGCGCACGGGGAAGATGGTGCCTTCGTTGATGACGCCGTCGGGCAGGGCGAGGCGGCGGCAGTCATGCGAATCGATGGGGAAGGAGGAGATCGCGATCGGGTCTTCCTTCTGGGCGTCTTTGAGCACGTCGTTCTGGGTCAGAATCATGCGTCCGTCCATGCGTCGTCCTTCGCGGACGTAGAGCTGCGGCGACCAATGTTGCGTCTCCGGGAATTCATCTCGGCAAAGGCCGAGCTCGGCCATCGTCGCGCGGATCTTCGCCGGGACGGCCGGGTCGGTCGTGAGGAACTTATAGAACTCGAGGGTATACTGCTTATGCTTCTCCCAGAGCTTGGCGCGGCCGGCGGGGTCGGAGGCGCACCAGCCGTTGGCTTCGCCGACGAGTCCCATCGAGAACATCTTCCCGATGCCATTATTGGCGTCGAACTTGTCGCCCGGCAGGGGATAAAGGTCCCAGGGCAGCGGCGCGTTCGGGTATTTCTGGAAATATCGGCGGATCAGCTCGAAGCGGGCCGGGTCGTAGGTCTGCGGCTCCGGAAACGGCACGCGGTTCGCGGGGTTCTTCGTCAGGCAGAGACGGAAACTATAGACCATCACGGTCTCTTCGCCGGCCTGGTCGTCGCCGGGGCGGAGGGAGGTGATGAACGGTAGCGGCAGGCCGTTGGCGTCAAAGCCGTTGATGGCCATCTTCTCCTTCGGGTATTGGCGGCCGGCGAAGGATTCACCGTATTCGTCTCGGCTCTCGCGGCCGATATGCCAGACCACGCCGGCGCGGGCCATCAGGTCTCCCTCGTAGGTGGCGTCGATGAAGACTTTCGCGGTGTGCGTACCGCCGGACGTCCGCAGGCCGACGATCCGGGCGCCGGCTTTCTCGACGCCTTCCAGGGTCTGTTTCGTCAGCACGCTCACGCCGGCTTCCTTGAGCATCGCGTCCGTCACGCGGGCGGCCACGTGCGGCTCGTAGGTCCAGACGGAGTTGTCCTTCACCGCGACGTCGTAAGGCAGCTTCACGCCGCGGCCGGCGTAATCGGCGGCGACGCGCTGGTGCCATTCCTCGAACAGACCCAGCAGGGTGGAGCGGACGGTCTGATTGGAATCGCTGAAGCTCAGGCCGCCGGTGTTGACGCCGCCGACGTGGGCGGTGGGTTCGAGGAGCACGACCTTGGCGCCTTCGCGGGCGGCGGCGATTGCGGCGCAGAAGCCGCCCGGGGTGGCCCCGTAGACGATGACGTCGGCCTCCGCGGCCTGGGCGGGGCGGGCGAGCAGCAGGAGCCCGAAGGCGAGGAGGAGGCGCATGGGCGGGGAAGAGGCCAACTTAGCCCTCGGCCCTGCTTTGCCAACTTAATCTGCCTTTTGCCCTCTGCTTACTTGGCGGGCAGCGGCGGAAGCTTGGCGCTGTAATGCACGGCCCGGTGGCGGGCGTCATCGTAGGCGAAGTGCAGCCACTGCTTGTCGGCGCTGACGAAGCCGTCCGGATAATTGATCGACCCCTTCATGTGCTTGCCGGGATACTTCGGGTCGGGGCCGGCTTCGGCCACGAGCACGCGCTGGTACGGCCAGGTCTTGCCGTCGTCGAAGCTGATCCAGAGGGAAAGCGGAGCACGACGTTTGGAGTTATTGTTATGCAGCAAGGCGACCGCTTGGCCGCCGAGCGGGAAGAGGGTGGCTTTGCTGCCGGGGTTGGGGATGTCGGTGACCGAGGCGAACTCGGGCCAGGTGCGACCACCGTCCCGGGAGATCGCCTGATAAAGCACGCCGCCGAGGCCATCGGCGCGGATATACATCAGGATCGAACCGTCGGCGCGTTCATGGATGGTCGGTTCGGCCCAGCCGAAGTATTTGTCATTAGGCGTGAGGCGTACGTTGCCGTGCTCGCTCCAGGTCTTGCCACCGTCCGCGCTCATCAGCACGCCATTGCGCGGGTTGGTGAAGGCGCGGTCGAGCGGGGCCTTGGCTTTTTCGGCATCCGGGCCGACGTAGTGCTGGAAGGGCATCAGGATGCGGCCATCGCGCGTGGAGATCGAAGGACGGATGAAGGTGCGTTCCTTGAGGCGGCCGGGCAGTTCGGACGGCTTACTCCAGGTCTTGAAGGAGTCGTCGCTCGTCAGATACCACGAACGGAAATCGTTGGCCCAGTGTTTCGAGTGCGTGGCGAAGAAGAGCGTCGCGCGTCCATCGCGAACGAGGATTTCGGTAGGGCCTTGGCCGATGGTCTGACCTTCGCGCGGGAAGCCGACGTCGAACGTCGCCAGTGGCGACCACGTCCGGCCTTCGTCGGTGCTACGGGTGATGGCGGTATAGTTCAGCGGGGAGGGTTCGGTGTCTCCTCCGGCCAGCATGAAATAGATCCAGGAGCCGTCGGGCATCAGGCGCAGCGTAGTATCGCAGACCATCCGGTTGGGCGTGTAGCCTTCGTAGGGGATGCTGGTACGGTCCTGCTTCGCATCGATGAGGCCTTGGGCCGTCCACTTGGCGTCAGCACGGACGCCGTGGCCGCCGAGCTCCGGGTGCGGGGTCTTCGTCGCCTTGTTCACGAGCGAGCGGGTGACCTTCGTTTGCTTGGCGATATCCTCTTCCGTGAACTTCGTGAGCAGGATCTCGGCGTCGGTGTGGCGGTTCCAGTCGTAGAGGATGTGGATCGTGCCGTCCGGAGCTTGGAAGCCATCGGGATAAGAGACCGATGAGCGGTCGTCGAGCAATAGGCCAGGGCCCCAGGTCTTACCGTCATCCTTCGAGACGAAGTCCATGAGACTGGAGCGGCGCGGCAGCTGGACGTCGATCGGGCCGTTCTTCACCAACAGCAGATTGCCGGAGTTGAGCCGGCGGAGGAAGAAGCGGGCCTTAGGATTCCGGATCGGCGAGTCCGTCGGAGTCGTCCAAGTGCGGCCGCCGTCGGTCGAGGTGGCTTCGCTGATGCCTTTGCCGGCGCGGGCCAGCATCCAGAGCGAGCCGTCCTTACGTTCTACCATCAGGTGCTCGTCGAAGTCGGTGCCCGGGAAGGTCACGCCGCCGCGGCGGGTCCAAGTCTTGCCTTGGTCGGACGACGCGTAGACGTTGGCCATGCGGATCGCGTCGAGGTCACGGTGGTGATCCTTAAAGGACTCCACGTCCGGGAAGTCGCGGTTCCAAGGTTTGATCCGGTCGCGGGTCCAGAGGGAGACCGGCAGGAGCCAGTCGCCGTTGGCGAGGACCGTCGGTTTATTGAGCGTGCAGCCGTCGGCGATGCGCAC
>CAMCWL010000090.1 GCA_945882655.1 Opitutus sp. GAS368 | reverse complement strand
TTCGTCGACGAACTCGTCCGCCGGGGCGTCGAGGCGGAGCGCATCCAGTTCGCCGACTACGTGCCCGCCGCCGCGGACCTCTCGCATGGCGGCCTGCTGGCCCGCTATCACGACATCGATGTCGCCCTCGACACGTTCCCCTACGGCGGCATGACCACCACCCTCGACGCCCTCTGGATGGGCATGCCGGTCGTTAGCCTTGTCGGCCAACGTAACCTCGGCCGCGCCGGCTTGAGCATCCTCAGTAACGTCGGCCTGAGCGAGTTCGCGACGAAGGACGCGGATGGCTACGTCGACGTCGCGGTGAAGCTAGCCCACGACCTGCCCCGGCTCGCCGACCTCCGCGTCTCGCTCCGCGAACGAATGCGGGCCTCCCCGATTCTGGACGCGGCGGGCTACACGCGCAAAGTCGAGGCGGCCTTCCGCGGCATGTGGCTTGAATGGTGCCGGCGACAGGGTAAGGTCGCCTGACCCCCATGCGACTGCTGCTTTCCCTGCTGCTACCCCTAGCCCTCTGCGCCGCCGACGCGCGCAAGCCGAACATCCTCGTGATTCTCGCCGACGACCTCGGTTATGGCGACGTCCGCGCCTACAACCCGACGCGCGGCAAGATCCCCACGCCCCACCTCGACAAACTCGCCTCGCAGGGGATGCGCTTCACCGACGGGCATTCCTCCTCCGGCGTCTGTTCCCCTTCGCGCTACGCCCTGCTCACCGGCCGCTACCATTGGCGCACCCGCCTGCAGACCGGCATCGTGCCTTTGTGGGGTGCTCCGCTTATCGCCCCCGATCGCATGACCATCGGCACGCTGGCGAAGCAACACGGCTACCGCACCGCCGCCATCGGCAAATGGCACCTCGGCTGGGATTGGCCCATCCCTGCAAATCGCGACGCTCTCTTCAAAGAAAAGCCCAAGGGAGCGACCTTGGCCACCGAGGCCCAGCGCGCGGTCTGGCGCGAGGTCTTCGCCCAACCCATCGGCGGAGGCCCGACCACGCGCGGGTTTGATTCCTACTTCGGCACCGACGTGCCCAACCATCCGCCTTTCTGTTTCATCGAGAACGACCGTACCGTCGGCATCCCCACCGAGTTCTTGACCGCCAGCCTCGTCGGCAACAACCAGGCCAGCATCCAGGGCCCCGCGCTGGCGGGCTGGACCCTAGAGCCGATCCTGCCCGCGCTCGGCGACCGGGCCGCAGGATTCATCACTGAATCCGCGAAGAAACCAGAGCCCTTCCTACTCTACCTGCCGCTGACCTCGCCGCACACGCCGCTCTCGGTGAATGAGGCGTGGAAAGGTAAAAGCGGCCTCAATCTCTACGCCGACTTCGTCATGGAGACGGACGCCCTGATCGGCCGCGTCCTCGAGGCGCTGGAAAAAAGCGGCGCGTCAGACCATACGCTCGTCCTGTTCACCGCCGACAACGGCTGCGCACCCTACATCGGCATTTCGGACCTGGAGAAGATGGGTCATTACCCGAGCGGCCCCTTGCGTGGCGCCAAGGCGGATGCTTGGGAAGGTGGGCATCGGGTGCCCTTCATCGTGCGTTGGCCCGGCAAGGTGAAAGCCGGCAGTATCTGCTCCCAGATAGTGCAGCAGTCCGACTTCATCGCCACCTTCGCCGAGGTACTCGGCACCCGACTGCCAGACAACGCCGGTGAAGACAGCGTGAGCCTCATGCCCCTGCTCAAGGGCGGCGACCTACCCGTGCGCGGCAATGCCGTGAGCGCCTCCATCGGTGGCGTCCCTGCGCTGCGTAGCGGCAGCTGGAAATACATCCCCGCACCCGGTTCCGGCGGCTGGGGCAAAGGCGGCGACCAATCGCAGGCCGTGCAGCTCTACAACCTCGCGGATGACCTCGGTGAGACGAAGAACCTCGCCGCCACGATGCCGGAGAAGGTCGCCGAGATGAAAACCTTGCTCGAAAAACTCATCACCGACGGTCGCTCCACCCCCGGCGAACCGCAGAAGAACGACGTGGAAGTGAAACGCTTTCCGGCAAAGCCCGCTGCCGCATCGAAGCAAAAAGCCAAGGGATCGAAGTAAGCCACCCCATGAAAAATCCCCTGGTCGTCCTCACCACTCTCCTCCTCGCGCCTCTGGCCGCGCTCCACGCCGCTGACCTACGGAAACCCAACATCATCGTCATTCTCGCCGACGACATGGGCTATGCCGACATCGGTGCCCAAGGCGGCAAAGACATTCCGACGCCGCACATCGATCGCCTGGCGTCAAGAGGGGTGCGCTTCACCGATGCGTATGCGAACGGTTCGTTCTGCACCCCGACGCGCGCCGCTTTGTTGAGCTGCCGGTATCAGCATCGCTACGGCATCGAAGACCTCGGCGGGCCGCTGCCGGCGCAGGCCAATACGTTGCCGCAGCGGCTCAAAGCGGCGGGCTACGTGACGGGCATGGTCGGCAAGTGGCACCTCGGCTCGACCCAGGGCTTCACGCCGGTGGACCGTGGTTTCGATGAGTTCTTCGGCTTCGTCGGAGGCGGGCATCAATACATCATCCAACCGAACGGAAAAGGCGAGTACAACGCCCCCATCCTGCGCAATCGCGATCCAGTGAAAGAACAGCGCTACCTGACCGACGCCTTCGGCGAAGAGGCGGCGGCTTTCGTCGAGCGATGCTCCCCGACCAAGAACGAAGAACCACGAACCAAGGACGCAAAGCCCTTCTTCCTCTACCTCGCCTTCAACGCCGTGCATACGCCTTTGGAAGCGACCGAGAAATACAAGGCCCGCTTCCCCGGCATCACCGACCCCAAACGCCAGACCTATGCGGCCATGCTCAGCGCGATGGATGACGCCGTGGGCCTGGTGATCGCCAAACTGGAGCAGACGGGCGAGTTCGACCGCACGCTCATCGTCTTCACCAATGACAATGGCGGCCCGACGACGCGCAATGCCGTCAACGGCTCACGCAACACGCCCCTGCGCGGCTCGAAGTGCGAGACCTTCGAAGGCGGCATCCGCGTGCCCATGCTCATGCAGTGGCCCGGCGTCATCGCGCCCGGCACGACCTACGCGAAGCCTGCGATCAGCTTCGACATCAGCGCCACGGCGCTCGCGGCCGCCGGCGCCGACGCCTCTGCCATCGACGGCGTGGACCTGCTCCCCTTCATCAAAGGCGTCCGCTCGGGCGCACCGCACGACGTCCTGTTCTGGCGCAGCCGCACGATGAGCAACAACTACGCCGCGCGTCAGGGTGACTGGAAATACGTCCACAGCACCGAAGGGGATGCCGCTCCCGGCCCCAGACAAAAGCCCGCGCAAGACCGGCTCTTCAACCTCGCCACCGACCTCAGCGAACAGCGCGACCTCGCCACCGAAGAGCCCGCCAAGCTGGCCGAGCTGAAGAAACTCTATGCGGCTTGGAGCGATGAAATGGACGCCGACTGCCGTCGGCTCGGCCTCGAACCCAAGTTTCCTAAGCCCCTGAGTCCCGCCGTCAAGAAACCCGCCGCCAAATAATCCGCCCAACCTTACCATGCGCCCGCTCCTCGCCCTACTGCTCTCGGTCCTCTCGCTGACCGCCGCCGATCCCGCGTCCTTCGCCCTGCCCGCGCCCTCGGCCGAGGCCGCGCTGCCCGGCGAAGGCGCGCTGCGCCGCTATGACGGCTATGTGAAGCGTTGGAATACCATCCGCCCGCAATGGGCGACGGAGGTCGCCAAAGACCAAGGCGCGGTCGTCTTCTTCGGCGATTCAATCACCCAAGGCTGGGGCACGGATTTCCGGAAAGCCTTCGAAGGCATGAAGCTGGCCAACCGCGGCATCGGCGGTGACACGACCCGCGGCATGCTGCTCCGGCTCAAGGAGGACGTGCTCGCGCTCAACCCGAAGGCCGTCGTGTTGCTGATGGGCACGAATGACATCGAAGTCGAGGTGCCGGCCGACGCCATCGGCCGTAATTTCCAGAAAATCGTCGCCGCGCTCAAGGCCCATGATCCGAAGATGCCCGTGATCGTCTGCCGCATCTTCCCGAGCTCGGCCACGAAGAAGCGTCCGAAGGAGACCATCCTCGCCGTCAACGAGCTCTTCGCCGCCGCGGTGAAAGGCGACCCGCAGTTCACGGTGCTCGATACCTACGCCCTCTTCGCCAACGCCGAAGGCGACGCCCTGCCCTCCCTCTTCCCCGACCTGCTCCACCTCAACCCCGCCGGCTACGCGAAGTGGGCCTCGGCGCTCCGTCCGGTGTTCGCGACCCTCGGCCACCTCGACACCTCGGCCGACGACTTCAAGCCGGAGGACGGCTTCGTGAGTCTCTTCAACGGCAAGGACCTGACCGGCTGGGGCTACCGCGCCACGCCTCCCCGCAAGGGCGCGCCTAAGCCCGGCGCCCCGCTGTTCGTGGAAGTAAAGGTAGACCAATCTTTCGACGGCCGGACCGAGAGCCCCGACGGACGTTACCGCGCCATCAACGGACGCCTCGTGATCACCACTCCCGCCGAAGGCCGCCGCATCCAGGCGCTCTGGACCACCCGCGAATTCCTCGAGGACTTCGAGCTACGTCTCGAAGTCCGCGCCACCCCCAACGCCGACAGCGGCGTCTACCTGCGCAAGCCGCAGCTCCAGTGCCGCGACTTCCTCGTCGCCGGACCTTACAAGGACCTCAAGCAGTATAAGGCCCAGGACTGGAACGAACTGGTCGTCGTCGTGAAGGGCGGCGTCGCGCACGCCACCTGCAACGGCGAAGTCCTGGAAGCCGCCCTCAAGCTGCCCGCCACGGGCCCGATCGGCCTCGAAGGCGACCGCGGCCAGATGGAATACCGCCGCCTGCGCGTGAAGACGCTCGCCCGCTGAGTCGGTTTCCGACTGACTGCGGACGTCCCCCGGCCGCCCCCCCACCCCCGCACCCGCGATTCGCGCATGCGCATCGCCCTCAAGCCAGCACGCCTTCTTCCCTCTCCTCTCCACATGAAGCTTATTTTCCTCTTCCTGGCCACCCTGCTGCTCGCGCCGTCGGCCGTGCTCCGGGCCGCCGAAGGACCCGCGCCGAAGCCGAACATCATCTTCATCCTGACGGACGACCAGGGCTACGGCGACCTAGGGCGGCACGGACATCCGCTGCTCAAGACGCCGAATCTCGACGCGTTGCACGACCAGAGCGTGCGCTTCGAACAATTCTACGTGAGTCCGTCCTGCTCGCCGACGCGCGCGGCGCTCCTGACGGGTATGCACGAGTTCCGCAACGGCGTCACGCACACCACCCTGCCGAGAGAACACCTGAACAAGGACGCCGTCCTTCTGCCGCAGCTCCTGCGGTCCGCAGGCTATCGCACGGGCTTCGTCGGCAAGTGGCATCTGGGCGGCGAAGGCGACTATGCTCCGGAGAAGCGCGGGTTCGAATGGTCCTCCACCAATGTCGGCGGCCCGAACGTGCACTTCGACCCGGTCATGATCCGTAACCGCAAGCGCGAACCGCGGAAAGGCTACCGGGAGGACATCTTTTTCGACGAGGCCATGGCCTTCATCGATGAGCGCAAGGACGCCCCCTTCTTCTGCTATCTCGCCACCTATTCGCCCCATGCGCCGCTGGCCGCCCCCGCGGAGTTCGTGGCGCCGTTCCGAGGCAAGGTGGACGACGAGGAGGCCGCGTATCTCGGCATGGTCGCCAACCTCGACTACAACCTCGGACGGCTGATGCAGCATCTCCGGGAGCGTAAATTGGAGGACAACACGATCCTCGTCTTCATGAACGACAACGGCCAGACCCACGGCCTGGATGTCTTCAACGCCGGCATGAGGGGCAGCAAATGCACCATCTGGCAGGGCGGTTCGCGGGCCATCTCCCTCTGGAAATGGTCCGGGAAATGGCAGCCGCACACGGTGTCTAATCTGACGGCCCACCTGGACGTCCTCCCGACGCTCTGCGACCTCGCCGGGGCAGCCCTCCCGCCCCAACTCGGCGCGAAGCTCGAAGGCTTCACGCTCCGGCCGCTGCTTGAGTCCGCGGCGCCGGTCAGTTGGCACGACGACCGCCTGCTCTTCCATCATGTCGGCCGCTGGCCCAGCGGCTTGGCGGCCGCGCATAAATATGCGATGGCCTCCGTGCAGACGTGCGACCTCCTCCTCGTGCGCAGCCGTCCGTGCGATGACCCAGCGTGCAAGCAATACTCCAGCCAGTGCACCACCCTGCGCTCCGTCGAAGCGGGCGCCACCGCGGCGACCTACACCAAAGCTGACGCCCAGTTCCACTGGGGCGTCACGCCGCCCGGACGCTGGTCGCTGTTCGACCTCAAGAAGGATCCGGTCTGCCGGAACGACCTTGCGGCCGAGCGGCCGGAGCTGACCGCCAAGCTCGCTGCGTCTTACGACCAGTGGTGGGACTCGCTCTACCCCACGATGATCCAACTCGGCGGCGACAAGGGTGAGCCCGAACCGCTCAGCAAGGGACGCGTCAAAAAGCAAAAGTAAGACGATGAGAC
>CAMCWL010000089.1 GCA_945882655.1 Opitutus sp. GAS368 | reverse complement strand
CGGGTGCTGGTCGGCTCGGAGCCGATGATGTTATGCTCGCGGTTGGACTTGTTCCAGACCGGGACGATCTCGACGCCGAGCTTCTTGGCGGCGATACAGGCGGCGAGCTGAGCTTCGGCTTCGTGGGCGAAGCGGTCGCCCATACCGAGGGAGAATTTACCGATGACGAGAGGTTGGGAGGACATGTGGGAACAAGTAAGACGGCCAGATTAGAGCCCTGCTTCAGTCGTTGGCAACCACCCGGAGGTATGAAATTCGGCATCCGTTATCCTCGCTTCTCCTTGCCCTCCTCGCCGCCGTTCATCTTTACTCACCTCCCTCTCCTATGCACCTGAAGATTGCTGTCCTGCCTGGCGATTACATCGGCCCTGAAGTCATGGTCGCCGCCCTGCCCGTCCTCGAGGCCATCCTGAAGAAGTCAGGCCACACCCTCGAGCACTCCACCCACGACGTGGGCGGTGCTGGCATCGACAACCATGGCAAGGCTCTACCGGACTCGACCCTCGAGGCCTGCCGCGCCGCGGACGCCATCCTCTTCGGTTCCGTCGGCGGCCCGAAGTGGGAGAAGCTCCCTCCGGCCGAACAGCCTGAGCGCGCCTCTCTCCTGCCTCTCCGCAAGCATTTCACGCTCTACGCCAACGTGCGTCCCGGCCTGCTGCTGAAGAACCTCATCGATACCTCGCCGATCCGCCCGGATCGCATCCCTAACGGCGTCGACATGGTCTGCATCCGCGAGCTCACCGGCGGCCTCTACTTCGGACCGAAGTCCACCACGACCCTTGCCGACGGCGACATCGAAGCCATCGACACCATGGTCTACCGCAAGTCGGAGATTGAACGCATCACCGACGTCGCCATCGCCACCGCGCGCGCCCGTCGCAAGCACATCACCCTCGTCGACAAGGCCAACGTCCTCCAGACCTCCGTCCTCTGGCGCAAGGTCGTCGCTGATCGCCTCAAGGCCACCGCTCCGGACATCACCCTTACCGTGATGTACATCGACAACGCCGCGATGCAGCTTGTCCTCAAGCCCTCGCAGTTCGACGTCCTCCTCACCGAGAACATGTTTGGCGACATCCTTTCCGACGAGATGGCTGTCGTCTGCGGCTCGCTCGGCATGATGGCTTCCGCCTCCCTCGGCGCGAACCGCAATCAGCACGGCTACGGCTACGGCCTCTACGAGCCTTCCGGAGGCACCGCCCCCGACATCGCGGGTCAGGACAAGGCCAACCCTTGCGCCCAGATTCTCTCCGTCGCCCTGATGCTCCGCCATTCCTTCGGCCTCGAAGCTGAAGCCAAGGCTATCGAGCTCGCGGTCGAGAAGACCATCGCCGAAGGCATCCGTACCGCGGACATCGCCGCTGGCGGCAAGGCCGTGGGTACGAAGGCCATGGGTGCGGCCATCCTCGCCCGCCTCTGATCGTGGACGAAGCGGAACGACAGCGCGCGGCCGAACGACGTCGGGAGGCCGTGTGCAGTCCGTTCATGCGCATCACGCGCTTCCCGGTCGACGTCGCCCGCGAACTGCTCGACGCCGGGTACTACCGCGTGGATCAACTCGCCGGCCGGTCGCCCGAGTCGCTTCTCACCGAGATCGCTTCTCGCAACAAAGAGAAGCTCCCCGCCCATTTCCTGCCCTCCTTGCGCATGGGTGTCTACTTCGCCGAGTCCGACAGCCCGGACCCGAAGAAGCTCTTCTTGGATCAGTGGCAGTAAGCGCGGCGGAAGATAGGTGATAGCGGCTTGCGGTTAGCAGTTGGCGGCTCGGATGCCTCCCTACCCAGCCCTAGCCCAAGCCCTGGCTCTGGCCCTTTCACGCCATTTGCCTTTCCCCCGTTTCCCTTCACCCTACTTCACATGGTTCCCACCGTCGTCGTTCCTGTCATGACCCTGGGCAACTGCGTCTTCCTACCGCAGCAGCTCATGCCGCTGCGCATCTTCGAGCCGCGCTACCGCAAGATGCTGAAGGAGACCCTCGCGGGCAGCCGCATGTTCGCGATCTCGCAGCTGGATGAAGAAAGCCTCACGCCGGACAACGACGAACCACCCTGCCCCTTCACGTGCGTCGGACGCATCGTCGGCCATGTCGAACTTGAGGACGGTACATCGCACATTATCCTCGAAGGTCTGCGCCGCGCCCGCGTCATCAAGGTGAAGCGTAAGACGCCGTATCCGCAGCTTGAGATCGCCCCGGTCGTCGACGAAGTTTCCAAAGACCTCATTGGCAGCACTCGCGATATCGCCCGCGTACTCGCCTTCGCCGAGAACATCGTCAGCGAGCTCGACGAGGATGCCGCGCCGATGATGCAGCGCCTGCGTGGACTCGCCAATCAACCTGGCGCGCTGGCGGATGCCGCGGCTGGGCACCTTGTCGCCGACGCCGCGACGCGCCGCCAGCTACTCGAATGCCTTTCGCAGGATCAGCGGATCAAAGCCGTGGCCGACGAACTCGCCCGCCTCGACGCCCAGCGGAAGCTGGACGAACAGGGTGGCGGCGAAGAAGCCCGGGGGTTGAACTAGTCCTCTAAGGGGTAGGGGTGGGGGTAGGAGCACCTATTCTGGCTGCTTTTGACTACCCCTACCCCCATCCCTACCCCTACCCCTCGTTTACCCACCTTTCTTCTTGCGGATTAGACTCATTCTAACTGTGTTATCACTTAGAATGATTCGAAATCTCACTGAGCATGACAAGGAACACCTTCAAGAAGCCCTCGTTAAGAGCGGCCAGAAGGTCACCCCCCAGCGTGAAGCCGTCTTCACGGTCCTCCTAGCCGAGCGCGACCACCCCACGGTGGACGAGGTCTTTAATCGCGCCCGTGAGGTTATGCCCGGCCTCTCCTTGGCCACGGTCTACAACTGCCTCGAAACCTTCGTCGGCTGCGGCCTGGTCCGCCAGGTCAACCACGAGCGCGAGTCCACCCGTTATTGCCCCAACCTGGCCCCGCACGCGCACTTCCGCGACAAGGAGACCGGACAAGTCCACGACATCGAGCTCCCGCCCGAGGTGATGAAGAGCCTGCGCTCGATCCTCCCGCCTGGCTTCGACTCCGAAGTCATCGAGATCAGCTTCCTCGGCCGCGCTCAGGCCAAGGACACCCATTCCAACTAATCCCCTTCTCTTTCCGCCATGTCTGACTCGTTTGTCATCAAGAACCTCAACGCCTCCATCGGTGACCGCCCGATCCTGAAGGACTTTTCCCTCACCGTCCCGAAAGGCGAAGTGCACGCCATCATGGGGCCTAATGGCACCGGCAAGAGCACGCTCGCCAAGGTCCTCGCGGGCCACCCCGACTACTCCGTGCAGTCCGGCGAAGCCTTCCTCGACGGCGAACAGATCATCGGCCTCGAGCCTGATGTCATCGCCCGCGCCGGACTCTTCCTCGCGTTCCAATACCCGAGCGAGATCCCCGGCGTGACCATCGCTAACTTCATCCGCGCCGCAATCGTCGCCCGCCAGGCCAAGGGCGCACCCTTCGACGCCAAGGCCTACTACACTGAACTCTACGCGAAGATGGATGCCCTCAAGATGGACCGCAAGTTCACCTCCCGCTTCGTCAACGAAGGCTTCTCGGGCGGCGAAAAGAAGCGCTGCGAGATCCTCCAGCTGATGATGCTCAAGCCGAAGTACGCCGTGCTCGACGAGACCGACTCCGGCCTCGATATCGACGCGCTCCGCATCGTCTCCGAAGGCGTCAACGCCATGCGCGGCCCCGACACGGGCTTCCTCGTCATCACCCACTACCAGCGCCTGCTCGAGTACATCGTGCCTGACCGCGTCCACATCATGTGGGACGGTCGCATCGTCCACAGCGGCGGCAAGGAGCTCGCCCTCGAACTCGAAGCCAAGGGCTATGATTGGGTGAAAACCGAACTCGCCTCCGCCTAAACCAGATGGCCGAAATCGACGAATCCCAGGCGCAGCGCGAAGCGATCGAAGTCGATCGCTCCAAGGGCGACTTCAAGTACGAGGAAAACTATACCTTCGACGCCGGCGTGGGCCTCAGCGCCGCGACCGTGGACTACATCGCCAAGGTCAAGGGCGAGGAGGAATGGATCCGCGAGTTCCGCCAGAAGTCGCTGAAGATTTTCCAGGACATGCCGATGCCGACGCATTGGGCCACAACCGACCTCGAGAACATCAAGTTCGAGGACATCCGCTACTATCTCTCCAAGGGCCAGAAGCCCGTCCGCACGTGGGAAGAAGTCCCCGACGACGTGAAGAAGACCTTCGAACGCCTCGGCATCCCAGAGTCGGAACGTAAGTTCCTCGCCGGCGTCGAAGCCCAGTTCGACTCCGAAGCGGTCTACTCCCGCATGAAGGAAGAGCTCGAGAAACTCGGTGTCATCTTCTGCGGACCGACCGAAGGCCTCCGCGACCACCCGGAGATCTTCCGCAAGTGGTTCGGCAAGGTCATCCCGATCGGCGACAACAAGTTCTCCGCCCTCAATTCCGCGGTCTTCTCCGGCGGCTCATTCATCTACATCCCCAAGGGCGTGAAGGTGGCCCAGCCCCTGCAGGCCTACTTCCGCATCAACGCCGAGAACTTCGGCCAGTTCGAGCGCACGCTCATCATCGCCGACGAAGGCTCGGAAGTCACCTACATGGAAGGCTGCACGGCCCCCAAGTTCGAGACGGCTACCCTGCACTCCGCAGTCGTGGAGCTCGTCGCCCTCAAGGGTGCGAAGATCCAGTACATCACCGTCCAGAACTGGTCCGCCAACGTCTTTAATCTCGTGACGAAGCGCGGCGTGGCCGAAGAGGACGCCGAAGTCCGCTGGATCGATTGCAATATCGGTTCCCGTCTGACGATGAAGTATCCCGGCGTGGTCCTGCGCGGCAAGCGCGCCCGCGGCGAGGTCCTCTCGATTGCCTTGGCCAACGATGGTCAGCACCAGGACACCGGCGCGAAGATGATCCACGCGGCCGATGACACGACCTCGAACATCATCGCGAAGTCGATCTCCGTCGGCGAAGGCCGTTCGACCTATCGTGGCCTGGTTCACATCCCGAAGACCCTCTCGAACTGCCGCAACAACACCGAGTGCGACGCACTGCTCATCAACGAGCACAGCCGCACCGACACCTACCCGGCGATCTCCGTCCGCGGCCGGAAGAACTCCGTCCAGCACGAAGCCAGCGTCTCGAAGGTCTCGGCCGAGCAGATCTTCTACATGATGCAGCGTGGCCTGTCCGAAGGCGAAGCGATGTCCCTCGCCGTGAACGGATTCGTCAATGACCTGGTGAAGGAATTCCCGATGGAATACTCCGTCGAGCTGAAGCGCCTCATCGAGCTGCAGATGGAAGGGTCCGTCGGATGAACGCCGTCGCCTCCGCTCCTGCCGGCGTCCTCGACGTCGCCCTGCAGTCCGCCGAAACCACTCAGTTCCGCGCACAGGATTGGTTCGCCGTCCTCCGCCAACAGGGCTGGCACACCTTCCAGTCGTTGCCGATGCCCACGCGCGACAACGAGAAGTGGCGCTTCTCCGACGCACGTTCGCTCTCGCTCGACGGTTACGCTCCCGCGCCCGCCCCGACGCCTGCACAGGCCGCCGACCTCATCGCACGTTCTCGCCTCATCTCCGACGCCGCCGGCCTGATCGTCCACATCGATGGCCATTGCGTCCTCAAGCCGACGCTCTCCGCCGAACTCGTCGCCCAAGGCGTGGTCTTCGAATCCCTTGAAGACGCCGTCCGCAGCCGCCCCGCCCTCCTCCAGGAACACCTACTGAAGCACCCCGTGCTCCTCGGTGGTGATAAGTTCGCCGCTCTGCACCGTGCCTGGCTTCGCGCCGGCTACGTCCTCCACGTCCCCAAGGGCGTCGAGGTGAAGCAGCCGTTCGTCGCAGTCACTTGGACGCTCACCGATGGCGTCGCGGTCTTCCCGCACGCGCTCATCATCACCGGCGAGCGCGCCGTGGCCGACATCCACGACTTCCACCTCTCCGCCAAAGCCGACCAGCGCGCCCTCGCGATTTCCGCCGTCGATATCCATGCCGGCACGGGCTCGCAGGTTCGCCGTCTCGCCGTGCAGGCCTGGAGTTCCGCCACGCAGTCCTTCCAGATCGACAATACCTGCGGTGGACGTGATGCGCTCATCAGCTCCGTCAACGCCGCCGTCGGTTCCCGTCGCGCCCGCCTCGAGAACTGCGTCCGTATCGACGGCGAAGGCGCCGACGTCCGCCTCTACGGCATCTCCGTCGCCACGGGTGAACAGGAGTTCGACCAGCGGACGCTGCAGATCCACGCCGCGGGCCAAGCGAAGTCCGACCTGCTCTTCAAGAACGCCCTGCTCGGCAAGGCGCGTACGATCTTCTCGGGCCTCATCAAGGTCGCCCCGGAAGCCCAGCGCACCGACGCCTATCAGACCAACCGCAACCTCCTCCTCTCGCCAGACGCCGAAGCGGATTCCCTGCCTGGCCTCGAGATCGAAGCCAACGACGTGAAGTGCTCGCACGGCGCGACGACCGGCCAGATCGACCC
>CAMCWL010000088.1 GCA_945882655.1 Opitutus sp. GAS368 | reverse complement strand
ACTGGCGGCGGCGGTATGCTCGTCACCGATGATGCCGAACTCGCCAAGCAAGCTCGCTTCCTCGCCACCCAAGCCCGCGACGCCGCTCCGCATTATGAGCATTCGACGATCGGCTATAACTACCGCCTCAGTAATATCTCGGCCAGCATCGGACTCGGCCAGCTGACCCGTCTCTCCGGCAAGGTCTCGCGTCGCCGTGGGCACTTCAAAGCCTATGCCGAAGCCTTCAAGGGTCTGCCGGGCGTCACTATGCAGCCCGAAGCTTCGTGGGGTCAATCGACCCGCTGGCTCACCTGCTTGACGATTGATCCTGTCCTCGCCGGCGTCACGCGCGAGCAGATCCGTCTCGCGCTCGAAGCTGAGAATATCGAAGCCCGCCCAGTCTGGAAGCCCATGCACCTCCAGCCCGTCTTCGCTTCCGCCGAAATGCACGGCGGCAAAGTCAGCGAACGCCTCTTCGACCAAGGACTCTGCCTTCCCTCCGGCGCCGGTATGAGCGAAGAAGATCGCAACCGCGTGATCGACTGCGTGAAGAAGGCTTTCTTCAACTAATCTCCTTATTTAATCCCATGTGGTATGTCAGCCAAATCGGGCGACGGGAGCATTATGCTCTCCCGGCGCACCTGCACCGCATGGGTGAGCTTGGACTATTCGCAACGGATATCTGGGCTCCCTGGGCGGCTAGCCCACGCTCCCTGTTTCGTCCGGAGAAGCTCGCCCAGCGGTTCGAGGCATCGATGGGAGACGCGCCTGTAGCCTACCGCTCATTCCTCGCTAATCTTATCGAGCGGGTAAGGCCTGGAGACTCCTATCGGAGGTGGACGCGCGAAGGGAGAAGTTTTGGCGCTTTTGCATCTGACGCTTTCGCTCGTGCCGGACTCAAAGCCGGCGATGTCGTGATCGGCTATACGGCGGCTAACCTCGAACAACTGATATTGGCTAAGGAGCGCGGTGCTAAGGCCCTGCACGTGCAAGTTGACCCCGGCTTGGCCTGGTACGAGATGCGGCACCATGAACAGTCAGCCCATCCCGAAGTTGAAGAGGCAGCTCCGATGCCCAGCGCTGAATTCATCGAGCGCATCGGATGCGAATGGCAAGAAGCCGATAGAATCTTAGTCCACTCCGAGCACAGCAAGGTGGCTTTGATTGCCCAAGGTGTATCGCCAAATCGTTGCACCATCATCCCACCCTCATTCACGTCGATAAACACCTCTGGCGTCCGTCGACTTGACCCGTCGCGACCCCTCCGCGTGCTGTTCGTCGGTAGCCACTGTCTCGCCAAGGGCTTCCACGTCTTTGTCGACGCCGCGCGTCAGGCAGGGACCGGATTTCATTTTGTCTCCGTGGGTAGCCACACGCTAAAGCCCGCCTATCTCGCTCAGGCCTGCAAGCACGTCTCAATCCTTGGGGCGAAGACGCGAGCCGGGGTGAAGGAAGCAATGGACCGAGCCGACGTGCTCGTTTTTCCTACACTTTCCGACGGCTTTGGGTTGGTCCAGCTCGAGGCCATGGCGGCCGGGCTTCCTGTCATCGCCACGCCCGCTTGCGGTGAAGTGGTCCAAGACGAGATCAACGGACGCATCGTCCCTCTGCGCGATGCCTCTGCGGTCGTGACAGCCTTGCGGGAGCTGCGTGACAACCCGTCCAAGTACGAACAGTTTTCGCAGGCGGCATGCGAGCGCGTCCGGGATTTCGTCCCCGCCAAGCATTTCGCCGCCTTGATGGCGCTCTGACCGCAACGCCCCTTCAAGAACCTCCTCCGGCCCTCAGTGCCTCCTGCCCTCGATACCACATGCCCTTCGCCCGCATCCTCCGCTCTAGCGCCCTCATGGGCGGAGCTCAGGTTGCGACATTAGCCGTAGCCTTTGTGCGGACCAAAATCATTGCTCAGCTGATGGGCCCGGCTGGCGTCGGCCTGGTGGGCGTCCTGACGGCTTTTAACGGCAATGTCTCGACGCTCGCTGGCTGGGGTCTTGGCGCTTCGGGCGTCCGATTGATTGCGTCAGCGGCTACCGAGGAAAAAGCCACCAAGCAGGCAGCTGTTCGAAAGTTCGGGCTGACGCTCAGCAGCCTTGGCCTCGTGGCGACCCTCGCGCTCTTCTGGCCGGTCGCCTACCTGACTTTTGACTCAAGCCGATATGCGCTCGAGCTTCTCATCGGCGGGATGGCGGTGCCTTGCATTATCGCGAGCACGATCTGGACCTCAATACTTCAGGCGGCCGGCCAGGTAAAGACCCTCGCCAAGGCGCAGGTCATCTCGGCGATCGGCGGGCTGTTCGTCGGACTGCCACTGATCTATTTCTTCGGGACTATCGGCATCGCGGCCAGCCTCCTTCTCGCCGCCGCTCTCCCGATGGCCTTCACTTGGCAGGTTGCTCGGCGTGACTGCGGTGCCAGTGTTCTCCAGCCCGCACGCGGTGACCTCCGGGTGCTTTTCAATATGGGGGGCGGCCTAATGGTTATCGGCGTAGCCGCCCAACTGGCGGCCTATGCCGTACGATTAGTCATCATCAAGCACCGGGGGACTGACGTTGCCGCCGGCTTGGCTGATGCGGGATATTATCAAGCCGCTATTGCTATCGCTGGCAGCTTGCCCGCGATGGTTTTCAGCGCGATGGGCACAGATTTCTTTCCGAGGGTCGCCGCGGCAAAAGACGAGGCCGAAGCTAAAGTCCTATCTGAAAAACAAATCGAGGCGGCCCTCTTGCTGGCGCTCCCTATCTTCATCGGGCTCATCACGATGAATCGACTCGGCATCGCCCTGCTCTATGCCGACCAGTTCGAGCCGGCCGCCCCCTTGCTGTCCTGGATGATCTGGGGGGTGTTCGTGCGCTTGCTCGGTTGGCCGCTGGGCTATTGGCTCGTAGCCAGAGGCTCGATGCGGACGGTAGTCGTGGTCGAGGTGACTAGCAATCTGGTGATGGCAATCTTGCCGATCCTGCTCCTTCCTGTCTTCGGGCTAACGGGCACGGCGATCGGTTATTTCATCGGATATCTTGTCTACGCCATCGCCATGCTGGCGGTTGCGCGTCGTCGCTCTGGGTCATGGCTCAGCTCGCGCACGTTGCTTTGGTTCGGTGGGGCAGCAATCCTGCTTCTTGGGGCGCAGTGGTTTGCGACGCTGACTCATGGCGGTTACTGGGGGATGCTGCCGACGGGGGTTGTCGCGCTTGGCAGTTTGTTTGCCTACCGGAGGGCTCTCTCGGCTAATCCATGACGAAAAGCCCTCAGCATGAAGCTTTCACCGTGGCTAAGCTAGTCCACTGGGTGCCGTCGTCGGCGCTCGGTGGTATCGAGATGGCGGCGCTGACCCTCATCCAGATGACACCGAACCTGAGGCATATCGTCGTGACCGGCGATGCGTCTGGTCCGGCCTCAGAGTTATGGAGAGAAGCAGGCGCAGAGGTAATCCAGCTCGAAGGATGGTTCGGCGTACTTGGTATTTCTTGGGCCCGTCGCTGGAAGGCCTTCGTCCGGGAGCGCGGTGTCGAGTACCTCGTTGCATGGAGCCCAACGCGTCTACCTCAGTTGCTATCCCCAATGGACGACGAGTGCCGATGCGTGGTACATCTCGGCAATGTCGGCGGATTCGATCGGCGGGCTAGATTACAAACTAAGGCCATGGGCCTGCTCTACCGCCCTGTTTGCCGCCCCAAGCTGTTAGCCTGTTCGCAGGCGGTCGCGGATTCCGTAGCGACAGAGCCGTTGTTCCGCGGATTGCCTTTATCCGTCATCCCTAATCCCGTCCGCCCGGTATTCTTCGAACTTGGGGCGATGCGTTCGCCATCGCGTGCGGCGCCAAAGACCTGGGGGATGCTCGCCCGGCTCGATAGGCTCAAGGATCACCGCAGCCTCATCGAAGCCGTGCGACAATTGCCCGTAGATTTGGAGTTCCGCCTTGAGCTAGTAGGCGAGGGAGCTTTAGCGGACGAACTCCGACGTCAGGTCGCCGCCGCAGGCCTTGAAGATCGTGTCCGATTTCTCGGCGCATTGCCTAGGCCGCAGGAAGCCATGCAAAATTGGGAAGCATTCATTTTTGTGACTACCGCAGGGGAAGGTTTCGGGATAGCCGTGGCTGAAGCTATGGCGGCTAGATTACCCTGCGTGCTGTCGAATGTGGCCGCTATGCGAGAAGTCGCTGGCGACTCTGCCTATTACGCTGAACAGGGCTCGCCCGCCGACCTCTGTACCCGGATCCTGGAAGTCATCAACCAGCCGATGGAGGCTAACGAAAGGGCAGAGAAAGGCCGACGACGCGCGCAGGAACTCTACTCCGCCGAGGTATTCGCCCGCCGTTACTTATCGGCACTGGGGATTACCCGATAAGATGAAGGTTTCCGTCGTCATCGCGACCTATCGGCGTGCGACCTCGCTTGGCCGCACCTTAAGTAGCATTGCGGCTCAGCAACGTCGACCAGATGAAATCCTCGTCATCGACCAGTCTCCGTCCGAAGAGCGGCTCGGCGTCGTCGCCGCTATCCAAAACGTCGAACAAGCCGGCCTGAACGTCCGGACAATCTGGTCCGACGTGCCTTCGTCGACGCACGCGCGTAATCTCGGGCTCAAGGCCGCGACCGGAGACTGGGTGATTTTCTCCGACGATGACGTGGACTGGCCTGCCTCGGTGACAGGAGACTTCGTCGCCAAGATCAAAGCATCGCCGGCACTGGTGATGGTAGCCGCCCGCGACACTCTCACGGCCGCTCAGCCGCGACCCTTCTGGCGTCGAGCCGTTGCCGCCATATTTCTCACCAATACGTTCAGCCAGCTGCGATATGGTAAAGTAATGGCCTGCATGCAGGCGCGTTATCCTCAGCCGATCGTCGGCGACATGGAGACCGAATGGGCCACCGGCTATTGGTTCGCCGTCGAACGCGGGTTCGTGGCGGCGCACCACCTTCAATTCGACGAGAGAATGTCTCGTTACGCCCAGGCGGAAGATATGCTCTTTAGTCACCAAGTCTATCTTGCGGCGAAACGAGCGGGCCGTCGTTGTATCGTTTCAGAAGGCATCGCTGTTGCTCACCTGGTCTCCCAAGAGTGGCGAGAGCCAGATTCGTTTGCCGACCTCTGCGGGGCCTGGAATCGCATCTATATCGCTTCGACCCTCCGGCAGGGCGCGGATTTCTGGCTCTCCTTCGCGGCGATCTATTGGGCGGCGATTCACCAGACCTTGGTTCGCTTGGTGTGCGGCCATCCTGTGGCTGGCCACCTTCGGGCCTATCTCCTCGCCTTCCGTCATCTCGGAGATATCCGCGCGGGTCGATTCGAGAGGCTATACGCCCAGTACGAAAAAGCGGAGGCTCGCGCCCCATGAACCGTTTATTGAAGGCCTTCCTGCCTTTTGCGGTCTTCAAAAGGCTATCCATGGCCTACTCGGTCTTCTGCACGTTTCTGGACTCGCCTGCTGCGGCCACGAGCATGGTCTGCGGCGAAGGCGAACGGAGGTATCGATTCCGCCGTCTCCTGTATCCATTCAGCTATCGCCTCACGGAATCCGACCGCAATGTCGTGATGCAGAACGTCGTCCGCGGCGAATGCGTCGGCGGGCGCTTACCGCCGTCGGCTCAGTTTATCGTGGATGGCGGCGGCTACATCGGCGACAGCACCGCGGTTTTCCTTAGCCTTTATCCCGGATCGATATGCCTCGTCTTCGAACCTAGCGGCAATGCCGATCTGGCTGAAAAGAACCTCGCTCCATACGGCTCCAGGGCAATCCTCAAGCGCGCCATGCTGTCCCGTAATCAAGGGGCATTCGATATGATTGAAGCCGGCACTGGCTCTATGGCGATTCCCGCTATTGGCCCCCAAAAACTCCTGGAAGTATGGACGATGGCCGAAGTTCTCCGGCAGTCTCCTTCGGGTACAATTGATATCCTTAAGTTGGATATTGAAGGTGCTGAATATGAGATTCTCCGCCCGCCAACCCCGTGGTTGGCTTCAGTGAATTGTATCGTCATTGAACTTCACGGCGAAGCTGCCCATCGGGATATTCCAGTTTGGCTTAGCAACGCGGGTTTCACCGTCGAGCGGCACCGTTCGCTACTCTTCTGTAATCGTTTATCGGCTTAATCAGATGCTCGTCGTCCTAACCAATATCCCGACCCCTTACCGCACGGCGTTCTTCGACGCTTTGGCGGAAGAGACGTCGCGGGCGGGGAAGCGCTTCCATGTGCTCTATTGCGCGAAGACGGAGCCAGGTCGGCATTGGCCCTATGAACCTTCGAAGATGCGCCATGCGCACACGGTGCTCCGTGGCTTCCACCGCTCGCTCACAGGCATCCACGCGCACCTGAACCCCGGCGTCTTGGCGGAGCTGAATCTGCTTAAGCCCGATACGTTGCTGGTCGCGGGTTCCTGGAATACGCCGACGATGCTGATCGCGGGGTTGAACATCTATTCGCCCCACCCGCGCCGTTTCTTCTGGAGCGAAGGTCACGCCGATGCAGCCCTGCACAAGGGCGGCTTGATTGCCTGGGTGCGCCGACGTGTCTACCGAACGTTTGATGGTTTCGCCGTCCCGAACGCAAAGAGCGCCGAGTGGGCGCTGGAACAGGCCGGTAGCCCGCGGCCAATCGTCACGCTGCC
>CAMCWL010000087.1 GCA_945882655.1 Opitutus sp. GAS368 | reverse complement strand
ATATGGTCGCCGGCGCCGGCGATATTCAGGATGGACGCCGTGATGGCGGCCTGGCCGGAGGAGTGCGCGAGCGCGCCGGAACCGCCTTCGAGGGCCGCGAGGCGCTGCTCGAGGACGTCCGTCGTCGGGTTCATGATGCGGGTGTAGATGTTGCCGAGCTCCTTCAGGCCGAAGAGGTTCGCGGCATGCTCCGTGTCACGGAACTGGTAGCTGGTGGTCTGATAGATCGGGACAGCGCGCGAACCGGTGGTCGGGTCGGCCTTTTGACCAGCGTGCAGGGATTTGGTGCCTAGTTTCATGGGGGTGATGTTGAGGGGAGGGGATTCGTTATCTCTTTTTGGGCTTACTGAAACAAGCCGTAATCCCTTTTATGACCTTGTCCGTTCCGCCCCAGTAGGGAGAGAATACTGCATGCGCTTAGGTTTCCCCCTCCTTTTGCTACCCTTGGCCCTGTCCGCTGGCGAATGGCGGGAGGTCTGGCGCGACGATTTCAAAGGCAAGGAACTTGATTGGACCAAGTGGGCGGTCGAGGAGAACGGCCACGGCGGCGGCAATAACGAGCTGCAATATTACTTCGACCGACCGCAGAACCTTCGTGTCGAGGACGACCACCTGATCATCGAGGCCCGGAAAGAAAAACTGAACGTGGCCGGGGTGCAGAAGGAGTATTCTTCCGCCCGTATCCGGACCAAGCGCCGCGCGGACTGGCTGTATGGGCGTTTCGAGATGTCGGCGCAACTGCCGGCAGGGAAGGGACTCTGGCCGGCTTTCTGGATGCTTCCTTCCGAGGAGAAGTACGGCGGCTGGGCGGCGAGCGGGGAAATTGATATCATGGAGTTCAAGGGCTACGAGCCCGACCAGGTCCACGGCACGCTCCATTACGGGGCGCCGTGGCCGAAGAATATTTATAAGGGTCAGCCTTACCGATTACCCAAGGGTGACTTCACCTCGGGCTTCCACGTCTTCGCCGTGGAATGGGAACGAGAATCATTCCGCTGGTTCGTCGACGGAGTCCAGGTGCAGGAGCAGAAGGAGTGGAGCTCTTCCGGCGGGCCGTATCCGGCACCGTTCGATCAGAAGTATTTCCTGTTACTGAACCTCGCGGTCGGCGGCGGCTTCGGCGGCCCTGTCGGGGCCGAGACCCGTTTCCCCGCCCAGTTTAAGGTGGATTACGTGCGGGTGCTGCAGCGTTAGGCGGCGTAGTTCCGACTCGCCCAGCGGGGGCAAGGTTCGCTAACTGACCCTATGCCCGTGTTCCTGCATGACACCATGTCCCGCGAGAAGCGGCCGTTGCTCCCGAAGCCCGGCCGTGACGTCTATGGCATGTATTGCTGCGGTCCTACGGTCTATGGTCCGGCCCATATCGGCAATTTCCGCACGTTCACCGTCCAGGACGTCCTGCGCCGCACCCTCGAGGTCGCGGGTCTCAAGGTGAAGCACGTCCGCAATATCACCGACGTCGACGATAAGACCATCCGCGGCGCTCAGGCAGCCAGCCAGACGCTCGGCGACTTCACCAAGAAGTGGACCGACAAGTTTCATGCCGACTGCACGGCCCTCGGACTCCTGTCCCCGCATGTCGAGCCGAGCGCGGTCGTACATATCCCGCAGCAGGTCGCGATGATCAAGGCGCTGGTCGACCGGGGCCACGCCTACGTCGCCAAGGATGGCTCGGTCTACTTCAAGGTCTGCTCCTGCCCGGATTACGGCAAACTGAACCACATCGACTTCTCCAAACTTGAGACCCAGTCCGAGAACTCTGCCGGCGAGGCCAACGACGCCGATGAATATGAACGCGAGTCGGCCTCCGACTTCGCCCTGTGGAAGTCCCGAAAGCCCGAGGATGGCGCCAACTTCTGGCCGTCTCCTTGGGGCGAAGGCCGTCCCGGCTGGCATATCGAGTGTTCGGCGATGTCGCTGGCCCACCTCGGCGCCACGTTCGACCTGCATGGTGGCGGCATCGACCTCTGTTTCCCGCACCACGAGAACGAGATCGCCCAGTCCGAGTGCGCTACCGGTGTGAAGGGCTTCGCGGCCCACTGGTTCCATAGCGCCCACCTGATGGTCGAGGGCGAGAAGATGTCCAAGAGTAAGGGTAACCTTTACACGCTCGACGAACTGGTCGCCAAAGGTTTCACGCCGATGGAAGTCCGCGCCACGCTGATCTCCGGTCATTACCGCAGCTCGCTCAACTTCACCATGAAGGGCGTCGACGATTCCCGCTCGGCCCTCGCCAAGCTCGAACGTGGCACCGATCGCCTCCTCGCCGCTGCTGGCTTCACTCGCGCCGAATTCGCCGCGCCGGTCGCCCAAGAAGTCCAGACTTCGTGGGGTCGCTTCGCCAAGGCCTGGGAAGTCCTGCAGGACGACCTCAATATCCCGGGTTGCCTCGGTCAGGTCTTCACTGTCCTCGCCGAAAAGGATGAGCCCTCGGCCGAGCAGGCCCGTCAGGATATCTCCGGGCTCGCTAAGATCCTCTTCGCTCTCGGACTTCAGCTCTTCGCCGTTAAGGCGGAGGTCGCCGTACCGGCCGACGTCGCCGAACTAGGCGCCCGTCGCTGGGCCGCGAAGCAGTCCAAGGATTTCGCCGCCGCCGACCAGCTTCGTAAAGACCTTGCCGCGCTCGGATGGGCGATGCTGGACCGCAAGGACGGCTACGAACTGAAGAAGTCGTAAGGCAGGGCAGGGCGATTGCTCCGTCCTTGCCCTCCGCCTCGGGAGTCCCTAGCGAGTGGGGTATTCCGCCATGTCTTCCCGCCCGCAGATGACTCCCCTCGAGGAGATCCGTCACTCCGCCGCCCATATGCTGGGTGCCGCCGTGCTCCGCCTGTTTCCCCAGGCTCAGCTGGACATCGGGCCGCCCACTGACAACGGCTTCTACTACGACTTCGACCTCGACCACACCTTCACGGCCGAGGACCTCGTGAAGATCGAGGAAGAGATGCGCCGCATTTCCAAGGAGAACCAGAAGTTTGAGCGCTTTGAGTGCACCCGCGAGGAAGCCGAGAAACTGATCCTCGAACGCGGCCAGAACGCCTACAAGATCGGCCGCCTCGGCGACATCCCCGCCGGCGAGGCGATCTCCTTTTATAAGAATGGCGAGTTCGTCGACCTCTGTGCCGGCACCCACGTCCGCTACTCTTCGCAGGTCAAGGCGTTCAAGCTCCTGCACATCGCCGGCGCCTATCACCGTGGCGACGAGAAGAACAAGCAGCTCCAGCGCATCTATGGCACCGCTTACGCGACGAAGGATGAGCTCGAGCAGGCCATGGTGCGTGCCGAAGAAGCCAAGAAGCGCGACCACCGTAAGCTCGGTAAGGAACTGAAATTATTTCATATCGACGAGAAGGTGGGGCAGGGCCTTATCCTCTGGACGCCCAACGGTGCCGTCGTCCGCCAAGAACTCCAGAATTTCATTTCCGAGCGCCTGTTCCAGACCGGCTACAAGCAGGTCTTCACGCCGCACATCGGCAACCTCGACCTCTACCGTACCTCGGGCCACTTCCCTTATTACAAGGACGCCCAGTTCCCTCCGCTCGTCGAGCGCGAGGCCATGGAGATGCTCGCCAAGGAGGGTTGCGGTTGCGGCGAACTGACCAACCGACTGGCGGACGGCACCGTGCAGGGCTTCCTGCTGAAGCCGATGAACTGCCCGCACCACATCCGCATCTACGCCTCCCAGCCCCATTCCTACCGCGATCTGCCGGTGCGACTCGCCGAATTCGGTACGGTCTACCGCTGGGAACAGTCCGGTGAACTGAGCGGCATGACCCGCGTCCGCGGTTTCACTCAGGATGACGCCCACCTCTTCTGCACCGAAGACCAGGTCCTGCCAGAAGTGCTCGGCTGCCTCGAGCTCGTGAAGATCGTCCTCAAGACGCTCGGCCTGAACGATTATCGCGTGCGCGTCGGCCTGCGTAATCCCGACTCCGCCAAGTATACCGGCACTGCCGAGAACTGGGATAAGGCCGAAGCTGCCTGCCGCACTGCCGCCGCCACCCTCGGCGTCGCTTTCTCCGAAGAACCTGGTGAAGCGGCCTTCTATGGTCCCAAGATCGATTTCGTCGTCAAGGACGTCATCGGTCGCGAATGGCAGCTCGGTACCGTGCAGGTCGACTTCAACCTGCCGGAACGTTTCGAGCTTACCTACAACGGCGCTGACAATAAGCCGCACCGCCCGGTGATGATCCACCGCGCGCCGTTCGGTTCGATGGAGCGCTTCGTTGGGATTCTCATTGAGCACTTCGCGGGCGACTTCCCGACTTGGCTCTCGCCTGAGCAGGTCCGACTCATTCCGCTCAACGACGACCTCAACGCCGATTGCGAAGCGATGGCCGAGATTCTCAAGGTGGCTAAGATTCGCTGCAGCGTCGACGGCTCTTCCGACAAGCTGGGCGCCAAGATTCGTCGGGCTGAGATGTCCAAGGTCCCGCACATGCTGGTCGTGGGCGCCAAGGAAAAGGAAGCCGGCCTCGTCAACGTGCGTTCTCGCGCGGACAAGTCCTTCGAAGGCAATCACACCTTGGCCGAGTTTGTGGCCTTGGTGTCAGCTGAGATCGCCGAACGCCGCCTCAAGGTGCACGTCCCGACGGCTCCCGCCGCCCCGGCTGCTCCTCAGGCCTGATCGTCACGTGGTTTTAACCGACTCCCCGGGGAACTAAGGTTGCCCGGGTGGGTCGTTTGAGCCTATACCCCGGTTATGAACCAACCCCGTTCTTCTTCCCGTCGCGAATTCCTGAAGTTCGCCGGACTCGGTAGCCTCGTCTTCGGTGCAGGCTCAGCCCGAGCCCTTGGCGCCGACGGCCGCGAGGCTTCCGCTAACTCCGCGAAGCGCCAGGCTAAGAACGTGATCTTCATGGTCTCCGATGGTATGTGCTTCTCGGTGCTGACCGCCGCCCAGACCTATCTGACCCGCACCGAGAAGCGTTCCTCAAATTGGATGAAGATGTACGGCGAGCTTCCGGTGGTCCGTTCGCTCTGCGAGACCGACTCCGCCAGCGGCATCGTGACCGACTCCGCCGCCGCCGGCAGCTGCTGGGGTATCGGCGAGCGTATCGACAACGGCGTGATCAACATCACTCAGGATGGCCGTAAGCCCGTTACCTTAGTCCAGAAAATGAACGCCGCCCGTAAGCGCTGCGGCCTCGTCACCACCACGACCGCCACGCACGCCACGCCAGCGGGCTTCGTCGCCACTGTTGCTACTCGCTCCGACCAGAAGACCATCGCGGCCCAATATCTCGAGCGCGGCGTCGATGTCGTCTTGGGCGGTGGCACGCAGTATTTCAGCGCGGACCTGCTGGCCGCCTACCGTAAGGCGGGCTATGGCGTCGCCTTGAATCGTGACCAGCTCCTGGCCGACACTGGCAAGGCTCCGTTGCTCGGCCTGTTCAGCAAGAGCCACGTGCCTTTTGAAATCGATCGACTGAATTCCGCTGCGCTCAAGGCTTCCACGCCGACGCTTTCCGAGATGACCAAAGTCGCGCTTCAGCGCCTTGGCTCCGCTCCGGAAGGATTCTTCCTGATGGTCGAAGGCGGTCGCGTCGACCACGCTGGGCATGGCAACGACGGTGCTGCCGCGATTCACGAGCAGATCGCTTTCGATGAAGCTATCGCGACCGTCCTTGCCTTCGTCGATAAGCACCCGGACACCTTGCTTATCGTCACCACCGACCACGGTACCGGCGGCTTCAACGTCAACGGTCTCGGCAACGAGGACTTTATTTCCTTGGCGCCGTCTTACTCGGAAACGACGCCTGCCTTTGATCGTCTCACGGGCTTTAAGATGTCGCTCGAGGTGCTCAAGGTTGAGACTAAGGGCCTGTCGTCGAAAGAGTTCGTCGCGGCGGCCGAGAAGGTTACTGGCTTACAATTCAAGGCCGATGACCGGGCTAAGATCACTTCGACCAAGACGCTCGCGGCTGCGCTCATGAACTACACCTCGATCGGCTGGACCAGCAATAGTCACACCGGCGAGATGGTGGAGTTCTCCGCTTATGGACCTGGCTCCCAGCTCTTCACGCCGCACCTGCGCAACGACCAGGTGCACGCGAAGATCCTGCAGGCGACCGGCGTGGCCTGAGGCTCTCGGATATCCGGGCACAAAAAAGGGCGTCCTTTCGGACGCCCTTTTGCTTAGCCGGTGATTCGGCTTAGAGCTTGGAGTACTTCACACCGCAGCCGTAGGGCTTGGTGCTGGTGACTTCCGGGCTCTTGCCTTCCTTCACAGCCTTGACGGCGGCGAGGACGTAGTTGTTAGCCTTCTCGATGTCGGCGGACTTAGCGGAGGAGATGCTGTCGATCGCGCCCTTGTAGACGAGGGTGCCTTTGCCATCGATGACGAAGCAGTGCGGGGTGACCTTGGCGTCGAACGCGCGGCCGATGCTCTGGTTCTCGTCCTGGATGACGGTGCCAGGGTAGTAGGTAGCGTTCTCGAGCTTGTGGCCGCCGGTGTTGATCACGAGCCAGACGGCGCCCGAGGCGACGACTTCCTTCTGGAATTCCTGCATCTTGCCGCCTTCGTAGAACTTCTTCACGTAAGGGCAGCCAGGGTTATACCATTCGAGGACGACGGTCTTGCCCTTGAAGTCGGCGAGGCTGACGGTCTTGCCGTCGAGGGTCTTG
>CAMCWL010000086.1 GCA_945882655.1 Opitutus sp. GAS368 | reverse complement strand
AAGTCCGCTTCGTCATCCTCGGTCCGATCGCCCACGAAGACCTCCGTGGCTCCCGCCCAGGTCTACCTAACCCCGCCGAACACAACGCCCTGCTCGCCGCCTACGGACGCAGCCTCGCCGAACTCGCCACGGAAAAGAACGTGCCCTTCGTCCAAGCCGAATGGAAGTCCCAGGGCATCGCCCTCGACTTCGGTACCGACAACGGCATCCACCTGACCGAACGCGGCTACCGTGCGCTGAGCGAAGGCGTCGCTGCCCAGCTCGGCTGGAACGTGAACAAGACATCCTGGGATAAGCCAGCCACGGCCGCCGAAGCCCTGCGCGCCTCGGTTCTCCGCAAGAACTCACTCTTCTTCCACCGTAGCCGCCCGGCCAACTACACTTACATCTTCGGCTTCCGTAAGCGCGAACAGGGCAACAACGCCGTCGAAATCCCGAAATTCGATCCGCTCATCGAAACGGCCGAAGCCGACGCTATCGCGGTCTCCGCCGGAAAGCCGAGCACTTTGCCTCCCGAGCCGAAGACCCCGTCTAAGCTCGAGGTCCGTACCTCCTTGCCCGCCCCTGAGTTCAAGATGTCCGACGGCCTGCGCATCGCACTCTTCGCCGAGAACCCGCTCCTCGAGAAGCCGGTCCACATGAACTGGGATACCTCCGGCCGCCTCTGGGTCGCGACCTCCAACACCTACCCGCAGGTGAACCCTGAAGACCTCGCCGCACAGATGGCCGGAAATTCCTCCAAATTTGGCCCGTCCACCGGCAACGACAAAGTCATCCTCTTGGAAGACACCAATCGTGACGGTATCGCCGACGTCTCTCGCATCGTCGCAGATCGCCTGCTCATTCCCTCCGGCGTCGCACCTGACAACTTCGGCGGCGTCTTTGTCGGCGCCAGCACCGAACTCCTACACCTTACGAACGCGAACGCTGACGGCGTCCTCGCCGATCGCCGCATCGTGCTGAGCGGCTTCGGCACCGAAGACACCCACCATATCATCCACACGCTGCATTGGGGCATCGATGGCCGTCTCTACTTCCACCAGACAATTTACATCCACTCGCACCTCGAGACCCCGTGGGGCCTCGTGCGTGCCAACTCAGGCGTCGCCTTCGCCTACGACCCGAACACCGAACGACTCGAAGTCCACTCCAAGGGACTCGTCAACGCCTGGGGCCAGCAGGAAGACGCCGCCGGCCAGACCTTCCTCACCTCCGGCGCCGATGGCACCGGCGTGCACTGGGCCTTCCCCGGCGCGGCCTTCCCACCCTCCGAAGGCGCCCGTCGCCTCGTCGGCAGCATCAGCCCTGGTTCCTATCCAAAGTTCAGCGGACTCGAACTCATCAACAGCCCGCTCTTCGGCCCTGATTGGCAAGGTAACGCGATCACGTGCGACTTCCGTGCGCATCGCATCGTCCGCTTCGGCTTCAACGACTTCAGTTCCGAAGCCAAGCCCAAGTCCGGCTACGTGACCAAGGAACTCCCTGACGTCGTCCGCACGAGCGACGTCGCCTTCCGTCCGATCACCGTCAAGATGGGCCCGGACGGCGCGCTCTACGTCGCTGACTGGACCAACCCCATCATCAACCATGGTGAGGTCGACTTCCGCGACCTGCGCCGCGATAAAATTAGTGGTCGTATCTGGCGCATCGTCCCTGAGACCGCCAAGCCGCTCGCATGGCAGCCTGTCCTCGGCAAGCCGACCAAGGAACTCCTTGCCAACCTTCTCTCGCCCAACCGCTGGACGTTTGAACAGTCCCGCCGCGAGCTCGCCAAGCTCCCAGTCGGCGAACTGCAGGCAGCCCTCAAGAATTGGACCACGGACGACATCACCCGCCGTCACGCAGCCTGGTTGCTCAGCGGCCGCACCGACGACACCGCGCACCTCGCCGAACTCCTGAAGAGCAAAGATCCGGCGAGCATCCAAGTCGGACTGCGTGAACTCGGTAAATCCCTCGGCGCCCGGAGCGCGACGGATATCAGCCTGATCACGCCTTTCCTCGCGCACGTCAATCCGCGCGTGCAACTCGAAGCCCATCGTGCGCTCGCCCGCGTCCGCACCCCGGAAAGCGCCCGCGCCGTGCTCGCACATCTTCCGAAGAACCCCGAGGACACCTTCCTCGATTTCGCCGCCTGGACGAGCATCAACGAACTCGCCCGCCCTTGGCTCGAAGACGTGGCTGCTCAGCCGTCTAAGATCGACGGTCAAGAAGCCTCCCTGGATGCCATCGTGAAGGCGATCGACCCAGGTATCGCCACACCTTACGTGCAGCGCCTCTTTGTCGGTCGCAAGATCGACGCCGCCGGTACCGGGCCATGGATCGAGCTGGTCGGCAAGGCTGGCACGGCCGACGAGGCCACCCTGCTCTATCAGGCGCTCATCAACGACGCCTCGCTCCAGCCCGCGACGCGCCAACGCGTTGCGCGTGCGCTCGCCGAAGCTGGCACCCGCAACGTCCGCCCGAAAGGCGATCTCTCCAGTCTGGGTGCTCTCCTGGTTTATGAGACCGAGCCGCAGCTACTCATCGAATGCGTCCGCCTCACCGGCCAGTGGAAGCTAGTCCAGTTCGTCCCGAAGATCGGCGACTTCGCCGGCCGCGAGAAACAGGCCGCCCTCCGCCAGACTGCCATCGGTGCGCTCCGTGCCATCGGCCAGCAGCCTTCGCTCGCCGCGCTCCGTAGCCTCACCGCCGAAGCGCGCCCGTCGGCCGTCCGTCGTGACGCCCTGCCCGCCCTCGCCGTCCACGCCCCAGGCGAAGCCTTCAAGGCTATCCCGTCGGTATTCGCCCAGATCAAGACGAAGCAGGAAGCCGCAGCCGTATGGACCAACCTCTTCCAGGTTGGCGGCTTCTCCCAGCGCCTCGCCAAGGAATTCCCTAAGGGCCTGAGCGCCGAACACCTGGCCGCCGCCCTACAATCCGCTCGCTCACTGGGTCGCGGTGGCATTGCGCTGGTCAAGACCATCGAACCTCTCACTGGACTCACGGCCGGACCGCGTGACTACTCTGCGGAGATCGCGGGCATGATCGATACGATCAAGAAGGGTGCCGATCCCGCGGACGGCGAAATCCAATATCGCAAGAACGGCTGCGCCATCTGCCACGCCATCGGCGGTGCGGGCGGCAAACTCGGCCCTGACCTGAGCAGCATCGGCGCCAGCGCTCCGCTCGACTACATCATCGAGAGCGTGCTCAATCCCGCCGCGAAGGTGAAGGAAGGCTACCATGGCTTCTCCTTCAAGATGAAGGACGGCAGCCAGATGGTCGGCATCCCCGCACGCGAGAACGCGACCGAGCTGTTCATCCGCCCAGGACCCGGCGTTGAACTCGCTATCCTTAAGGCCAACATCGTGAGCCGCGACAACATCGGCAGCATCATGCCGGCCGGCCTCGCCGACGGCATCACGGGTGTCTCCCGTCGTAACTTCTACGCCTTCCTCGGCGAGATCGGCAAACCAGGTCCGTTCGACGCCAGCAAGGGCAACGTCGCCCGCCTCTGGGTCTTCGACGACCAGCCGCCTGGCGCCCTCGCCAAATCCGCCACCGCGACCCCAGTCTATACGCTCGTCAACGGCCAGCTGACCAAAGAATTCAATCCCGGCCGCCTCTACGCTACGGCGCGCTTCACCGCCGCCGCCGCGACGACCAAGCCGCTCGTGCTCACCGGCGTGAAAGCCGCGTGGCTCGACGGCAAGGCCCTCGACCTTAAGGCCGGCGTCTTCGCCGGTTCGATTCCTGCCGGCAACCACTCGCTGACGGTCGAAGTCGATGGCAACGCGCCTTACTTCAAGGCGCAGTGCGACGACGCCAGCTTCTTGGGCGACTAATGTCCAGGAGCGCGCTCATCCTGTTAGCGATTCTTTCGGCGGGTTGCCGTGATGCCTCCCCTGCGGCCCCGGTCGCAGATGCGGAGACGTTACGCCAACGCGCGACGGCTAGCCGCAGCGAAGGTCGGGCAGATGAGGCCGCTCAACTCCTCGCGCAGGCAATCACACTTCAGCAGACGAAGTCCCGCGATGATCGTGCAGCGTCCGCCGATCTTCGACGAGAACTCGCCGCCTTACGAATGTCCGCCGACGACCTCGCCGGAGCGGAGAAATTCTATCGTGAGGCGCTGGCGTTGCTGGAGACTGCCCCCCGCGGCTCCGAAGCAGCGATCATCAACCTCCGCACCCAACTTGCGGGACTCTGCTACCGCCAAGCCCGCCTTAACGAGGCCGCGGACTTCTACCACTCGGTGCTGGCACTTGAAGTCGCCACTCTCGGCGAAGGCCACCCTGACCCGCTGGGCACCATGAGCATCCTGGGCGGACTCGAACTCAAACGGGGCAAACTGGCCGAAGCCGAAGCCCTGTTCCGCCGCCAACTTACCGGGGTCCAGAAACTCCATGGGGCTGAGAAGCGGGAGACCGCCTCGGTCATCGACAACCTAGCCGATGTTCTCGAAAAGGCCGGCCAGCCCGCCGAAGCCGCCCGCCTAAGGGATGAGGCCAAGCGGATCCGCCATAAGCTCTGCGACGAGTGCTAAAGGGCCCAGCCCCCTTGTGAAACCAGACCCCCTAGGCATACCACGGGGGAACGCCCTATCGCCGATTGGGAATTATTTTCGTTTGCTCCGACCCACTTGACAGACACCCCTTGACAGCCGTGGCCCGTATTTCCCGCAAATCCATCGACGAGCTCCGCCAACGGGCTGATATCGTCGCGCTCGCCGGGGACTACACCCAGATGAAGCAGCGCGGACGCGATTGGTGGGGCCTCAGTCCCTTCAAATCGGAGAAAAGCCCCTCGTTCAAAGTCAACCCCGAGACCGGCCTCTGGTATTGCTTCTCTACCCAGCAAGGCGGCGACGCCTTCAAACTGGTCATGACGCGCGAAGGCCTCGACTTCCCGGAGTCCATCGAACGCGTCGCCACCCGCTTCGGCTTCAAGCTCGACTACGAAACCGGCGGCGACGGCAAGAACGAGAAATCCTTCCGCGGTCAGCTCCTCGAGATCCACGAACTCGTCACCGACTACTGGCGCCGCTGCTTCCTCGAAGACCCCGTGCACGGCGAATGGATTCGCGAGTACTGGACGCAGAAGCGCAAGTTCTCCCTCGAGGTCGCGGATGACTTCGGCATCGGCTTCGCGCCCGTCGACGACTCCAAACTGATCCCTGGGCTGCTCGCCAAAGGCTACGGCAAGGATGCCCTCGCCCAGACGGGCCTATTCTTCGGCGTCGATCGCGTACCCGACCCACTCCGCTGGCGCTGCCGTTTCCGCGGCCGCCTCGTCATCCCGATCCGCGATATCCAGGGGCGCGTCATCGCCTTCACCGCGCGCACGCTCGACATCACCCCTCAGGACGATCCGTCCCGCGAGGCGAAATACGTCAACTCGCCCGAGACCGAACTGTTCAAGAAATCCCGGACGGTTTTCAACATCGACCGCGCGCGCATGACGCGCAAGGACGCCGACCCGTTCGTGCTCGTCGAAGGCCAGCTCGACGCTATCCGCTGCCACTCGGCCGGCATCCCGGGAGCAATCGCCGCCCAGGGCACCGCCGTCACAGAGGAGCACATGCAACAGCTCCGCCGCTTCACACAGCGCCTGATCGTGTTCCTTGATTCCGACGCTGCCGGCCAGAAGGCCGCTCTGCGCCTCCTGCCCATCGGCCTGCGCGAAGGCCTCGATATCCGCTTCCTCTCGCTCCCCGGCGGGAAAGACCCCGATGAGTATTTTTCGACGCATGACGCCGCTGGCTGGGCCGGGCTCGTCGCGGGCGCCCGGAGCGCGATGCAGTTCTGCGTCCAGTCTCTCGTCCCGGAAGGCTCAGTCAACCTGCCGCTCACCAGCCGCCTCAGCCTACTGGAGACCATCTTCCCCATCGTCGAGCAAGCCGGGGCCGAGGAAATCGTCCGCGAAGCCCTCAACGAGGCTGCCCGCCATGCCGGCATCGGCATACGCGAGATGCACATGGCCTACGAACGCCACCGCGCCCAATCCCAGGCCCAGCGCCCCGCCGCCCAGCTCAGCGGCCCCAACGACCTACCCCCCGCCCCGGTTGTCAAGGGGGGGGGCTTGACAACGTCGGAGGAGGATTTGATACTGTTCCTTCTGCGGCATGATTCCTACTTCGTTCCTATCGCCCAGTCACTGCCGCTCGAATGGATCGACCAGTCCGGCCGGGGTGGCCAACTCCTAATGGCCCTGCTCAACGAAGCTGCCCATGGGCATTTCGCCGGCCTACGCGAAGCCATCAGCGCCCTGGATGACGAAATGCGCACCGAAGCCGCCCGCCTCTCCGCCGAGAGCTACGCCGGTAAAGACGATGAGAAGGACATCCTGCCCCGCGCTAACAGTATCCTGAAGTCTTTCCACGGCCGCCACGTTCAGACCCTCATGCGTAGCCTTGACGCCCGCATTGCCTCCACCTCCCGCGACGACATCGCCACGCTCAACCAGCTCCAGTCGGAAAAGATCGCCCTACGTAAATCGCACGCAACGCCTCCCTCCCTCACCGCCGCCTAATTTCCTAAGATGCCCGACAAGAAGAACAAAAAGACCACCGACAAGCCGGTCAAAGCCTCCAAGCAGGCCAAGCCCGTTGTCAAAGCCGCCGCCAAGCCGGCCGCCAAGCCCGCGCCTGCGGCGAAGA
>CAMCWL010000085.1 GCA_945882655.1 Opitutus sp. GAS368 | reverse complement strand
GCGGCCAAGGCCGGCGATGCGCTCCGTTCGCTGCACCCGTGGGAATTTGGTTACTGGTCCGAGAAGATGCGCCGCGAGAAATATGATTTCGATGATGAGGCCTTGCGCCCTTGGTTTCCGGTCGACGGCGTGATCGCCGGTATGTTCCGCCTCTTCGGTGGGCTCTTCGGCATCCAGGTCGTCGCTCGCGATACTTATCACGTCGACCAGGTCACCGGCGCCAAGACGGTCGTCCGCGCCGCCGAGCCGCGCGTCGAAGGCGCGCCGATTTGCGTCTGGCATCCGGAAGTCCGTTTCTACGAAGTGCGCGATGGAGGCCGTCTGCTGGGCTCTTTCTACACCGACTGGTTCCCGCGCGAATCGAAGAGGGGAGGGGCCTGGATGAATTTCTTCCGCACTGGTGGCCCGCGTCCCGACGGCTCATTCGCTCCGCACCTCGGCCTGATGTGCGGCAACTTCACGCCGCCCGTCGCCGGCAAGGAGGCGCTACTCAACCACGACGAAGTCACCACGGTCTTCCACGAGTTCGGTCATCTGCTCCATCACCTCCTTAGTGAAGTCGAAGTCGAATCCCTCTCCGGCGTCCGCGTCGCCTGGGACTTCGTAGAGCTGCCTTCGCAGATTCTGGAGAACTGGTGCTGGGAGGAAGAGTCCCTCGCCGTCTTTGCCCGCCACCACGAGACCGGCGCTCCGTTGCCCTCCGACCTCCTCGCCAAACTCGATGCCGCCGCGAACTTCCGCGCTGCTTCGACCTGCATGCGTCAGCTCGCCTTCTCGAAACTCGACCTCGATCTGCACATCCGGGCCGAAGAGCTCCGGGGTCGCGACCTGGACTCCCATTGGAACGAGGACTTCGCCGACTGGCAGGCCCGGACTACCCGCCGGGGCCCGGCCATGGCCCGCCGGTTCAACCACCTCTTCTCGGACGCCACGGGGTACGCCGCTGGCTATTATTCTTACAAGTGGGCCGAAGCCCTCGAGGCCGACGCCTTCACCCGCTTCCTCAAGGAGGGGGTCCTGAACCCCCAGGTCGGGCGGGAACTCAGGGCCAAAGTCCTCTCCAAGGGCAATTCCGAGCCAGCCGAGACACTCTTCCGGGATTTCATGGGCCGGGACCTCGATCCAGAGGCCCTTTTGGAGCGCGACGGGCTGGCCTGAGCCCGCCTCCCCCCGCGGAGTGCCCAGAATCCCGCAATAATTGGGTAACGGTGGCTTATTCCCCTTGCACAAGGGCCTATTTTCCTATGCGTAAGGCCTTTACAGATGAATCTCCGTAACATCGCAGTCATTGCTCACGTCGACCATGGCAAAACGACCCTGACCGACCGACTTCTCTACCAGTCCGGCATGTTCCGTGCCGAGGACCTCGACAAGCTCGCTGGCGGCCAGCACGGCCTGATCATGGACTCGGGCGACCTCGAGCGCGAACGCGGCATCACGATCACCGCCAAGAATTGCGCGATCAAGTGGACCGACCCTCGCGACCAGAAGGAATATAAGATCAACCTGATCGACACCCCGGGCCACGCCGACTTCGGCGGCGAAGTCGAACGCGTGCTCAACATGGCTGACGGTTGCCTCCTCGTCGTCGACTCCTTCGAAGGCCCGATGCCTCAGACCCGCTTCGTGCTCTCCAAGGCGCTCGCCCTCGGCCTGAAGCCCATCGTCGTCATCAACAAGATCGACAAGGCTTCCGCTCGCCCCGACGCCGTCGTCGACGAAGTCTTCGACTTGCTCGTCGCCCTCGACGCGCCGGAGTCCGCCCTCGATTTCCCGATCATCTACGCTTCCGGCCGCGAAGGTTGGGGTACCCTCGACCGCGCCAAGACCGTGGAAGGCCACCGCCCGAAGGACCTGATGGATCTCTTCTACACCATCGTCGACAAGATCCCTGAGCCCTACGCCGAAGGTTCCTCCCGTGGTGCCGCCGCCGGCTTCAAGTCCCGCGCCGAGGCTCTCGCCAACCCTCTCCAGATCATGGTGACCGCCATGCTTTACTCCGACTACGTCGGTCGTATCGCTGTCGGCCGCGTGACCGCTGGTAAGATTGCCCCCGGCATGCCTGTCATGATGGTCACCCGCGCGGGTGAGCAGTTCAAGCAGCGCGTCCTGGAAGTCGAAGTCTTCGAAGCCCTTGGCCGCGTTAAGGCCCAGGAAGTCTCCGCTGGCGACATCTGCGCCGTCATCGGTCTAGACCACGTCGAAATCGGCGCGACCATCACCGACATCGAAGACCCCCGTCCGATGACTCCGGTCAGCGTCGACGAGCCCACCGTGACCATGGCCTTCCGCGTCAATGACTCTCCTTTCGCTGGTCGCGACGGCAAGTTCGTCACTGGCCGTCAGGTCGGCGAGCGCCTCATCAAGGAACTTGAGAAGAACGTCGCTCTCCGCGTCGACCGCGAAACTGGCGCCGACTCCTGGAAGGTCTCCGGCCGCGGCCTGATGCACCTCGGCGTGCTCATCGAAACGATGCGCCGCGAAGGTTACGAACTCTCCGTGGGTAAGCCCACCGTGATCATGAAGCAGATCGATGGCGTCGAGTGCGAGCCCGTCGAGACCCTCGCTGTCGATTGCCCTGAAGCCTCCCAGAGCGACGTGATGTCCCTCGTCCTCGGTCGTCGTGGCGAGCTCCGCTCGATGGACGCCAAGGCTGGCACCAGCGGCTGGATCCACATGGAATTCAAGGTTCCTTCCCGCGCCCTCTTCGGTCTGCGCACCCTGATGCTCACCACCACCCGTGGCGAAGCCGTCATGTACCACAATCTCCTTGGTTATGAGCCGGTCCGCGGCGAAGCCCCTCACCGCGCCGCCGGCGTGATGATTGGTGGCGAAGCCGGTGCCGTCACCGCCTACTCCCTCGACCGTCTGTATGACCGCGGCGACTTCTTCGTGAAGCCGACCGACGAGATCTACATGGGTCAGATCGTGGGCGAGCATTGCAAGGACAACGACCTCGAGATCAACCTCGTCATCAACAAGAAGCTCTCGAACGTGCGTGCTTCCGGTTCCGACGACGCGGCCAAGATCAAGCCGATGCGCCAGATGTCCCTCGAGGCCTGCCTCGAATACATCGAGTCCGACGAGATGGTCGAAATCACCCCGAACTTCATCCGCATGCGCAAGCGTTACCTCACGGAAAACGAGCGCAAGCGCTTCGACAAGTAAGCTAGCCCGCGAGGGTCAGTTGAAACCGATGACCGCCATCCGCTAGGATGGCGGTTTTCATTTGCCACCTTGCCGAGGGGAGCCGCGCGGCCACTTTCTCCGGCCATTCCACGACGACGTTCCAAGGCGACTTCGCCAGGTCCCAGATCAGCAGGTCGTCGAAGGCCTCTGGACGTGTCAGTCGATAGGCGTCGACGTGGAAGACCTGGCGCTTGCCGTCGTAGACGTTGAGCAGGGCGAAGGAGGGGCTGGTGATATCGCCCGTGACGCCCAGACCGCGCACGAGGCCGCGGACGAACGTCGTCTTGCCCGCGCCAAGGTCGCCCTCGAGCGCCAGGACCGTGTCAGGGGGCAGCAAGGCTGCGAACGCCTCAGCGGCCCTCTCGGTCTCTTCGCCCGAACGGGTGACGAGTCCGGCGGTCCAGGTCGCGAGTGCGGCGGGTGAGCCCATGCGCTCAGTCTTTGTCGCGGCGTAAGCGGGGGCAATCCCGAAGCCCGCTCAGGCGGCAGTGCGGTCGCGACGTCCGAACTCCAGCGCGAGACCGCCGGCGATCGCCTGGCAGTAGGCCTGGATGTCTCCGAGGGTGAGTTCGGCATCGAGACGGTCTTCGAACTTAGAGACCCAGCTTTGGGTCCGATCCATCCGTCGGGCGACGTCCTTCTGGGAAAGCCCGGCGCTCAGGCGCTGGCAGACGAGGTCCGTGATGACTTTTGTGCGCACGCCGGCGGCGCGGATGCGCAGGGCGGTCTCAGGCGAGATGATGCCGGCCCTGCGGAGGTCTTCCGCGTTCCGGTAGCGGGACGAACGATGGGGGGTGGTAAGTTTAGCCATGAGAAGGTTCAGTTTGGATTCGTTTGAGGATTGCTTGGACGGTGCGTAGGTCGCGCTTTTGCGATGATTTATCGGCAATCAGCAGGAGGTGAAGGGTGCGGGAGGCGTCGTCGGGATAGGCGTACAGCCTGGTTTCTCGGAGACTCTTTCCTTGGCCATTCTGGTCGATCGCGATGACGCCATGTCCTTCATGGTGAAGGCAGCCAGCGTGGACGAGGGCGTGGTGGCGGGCGTGGTTCAGTCGAGGCAGGTATCGGTGGAGGAGGTTGGCGAGAGTGGCGGTGAGTTCGTCTGGATGCTTCTTTTCGTATGCGTGGGAGCTGCGGATGAATTCAGGAGTCGGCGAGACGCTCCATTCGAGTGAGGGCATAATACATTCCAATTTGGAATACCGTCAAGCATCAGATTAATGAAGGCCTTCCTCAACCGAGGGAATCTGACGGCGGGAGTAAGGGATGCCCGCAAACAAAAGACCCGGCCGTGCGGCCGGGTCTGGTTCGCCGATGGCGGGTCGCTTACGAGACGATGCCGAGCGGCTTGATGGTCTTCCAGCCTCCGCGAGTGAAGTCGGGGCACTGGATCGGCATGCTACCATCCTTCACGGAGCGGGCGGAGATCTCGAGGATCGCGGACCAATCGGCCGCGTCGTACACGGTCATGTCCGGGGTGATGCCCTGGCGCAGGCAGTCGAGCATGCGGTAGTTCATCACGAAATCCATGCCGCCGTGGCCGCCGATCTTCTTGCCGAGCTCGCCGATCTTCTTGATGAGCGGGTGCTGGTTCTCCTTCATGAACTTGGTGAGCTTCTCCTTCTCGTAGGTCCATTCGTGGCTGCTGTGCTTCACCTTGGGGTCAAGGATGGGGTGCTTGTTGTCCGCATCGACGGCGAGTCGGGCGGGGTAGCCGAAGAACGTAGCCTGGGTGCCGCAGAGGGCGTTGATGCGCGAGTAGGGGCGGGGGCTCACGACGTCGTGCTGGATCATGATGGTCCGGCCAAGCTGCGTCTTGATGATCGAGGTGTTCATGTCGCCGCAGACGAACTTCTCGTCCTTGTGCTTGCCCTTGTTCGGCTGGTGCTTGTCGCGGAACTGGGTGAGGTTGAACTCGGGCGAGGAGACGGACACGACGAACTTGAACGCGTCGCCGCGGCCGATGTTAAGGTACTGCGCCACCGGGCCGAGGCCGTGCGTGGGGTACAGATTGCCGTCCATGAAGCGGTGGTAGTCGCGGCGCCAGTCGCCTTCGCTGCCGAGCGACCAGAGGACGCCGCCGGCGAGATTATGGATATAAGCGCACTCGGCGTGCTTGAGGTCGCCGAAGAAGCCCTGGCGGGCGAGGTTGAGGACGAAAAGCTCTTCTTCGCCGTAGCAGCAGTTCTCGATGATCGCGCAATGGCGCTGGGTCTTCTCCGACATGTCCACGAGCTGCCAGCATTCGTCGACGGTCACCGCGGCGGAGACCTCGATGAAGACGTGCTTGCCTTGCTCCATGGCCTTGAGGGCCATCGGGACGTGCCACTCCCACGGAGTGGAGACGTAGACGACATCGATGTCATCGCGGGCGATCATCTTCTCCCAGGCGTTCTCGTCGCCGAAGTACATGGCGGGCTCCTTGCCGGTCTTTTTCTTGACGTTCTCGGCGGCGCTCTTGGCGCGCTGTTCGACGATGTCGCAGACGGCGACGACTTCGGCGAACGGGATGTTCGCGGCGGAGTTCACGTGGCCGCGGCCGCGGTTCAGGCCGATGAAGCCGCAACGGACCTTCTCGGTCGGCTTGGTGGTCAGGTCCCAGACGGGCTTATTGCCGGCGGGACGGGGGCGGGTGGCGGAGATATCGGTCGCGCTGAGGAGCTTGAGGTCACGCGGGTCGGGCTTGGCTTCGGCCGAGGGGACGGCGCTGAGGCCGAGACCGAGGCCAGCGAGGGCGCCGAGTTTAAGGAAGTCGCGACGGTTCGAGTTTTCGGGGAGGTTCATGGAGGGTAAGGTTTTAGGGATGGGCGGTTAGCGGTGGGCGGTTGGGGAAAGCGAGGATACGTGGGCCGGAGGGCCCGAGGGCATCAGGAGACGATGGGGAGGGGCTTGAGGGTCTTCCAGCCGCCGCGGGTGAAGTCGGGATAGGCGACGGGGATGCTGCCATCACGCACGGAACGGTCGGAGAGGTCGAGCAAGGCGGACCACGAAGCGGCGTCGTAGACGGTCATGTCCGGGGTGATACCCTGACGGATGCAGTCCAGGAAGCGGTAATTCATCACGTGGTCCATGCCGCCGTGGCCGCCGACTTTCTTGGCGTCGGCCTGCAGCTTGGTCAGCAGCGGGTGACGGTTGGCCTCCATGAACTTCTTCAGCTTCTCGCCATCGTAAGACCAGGAGTGGCTGTTCCGTTTCTCCTTGGGGTCGAGCAGTGGGCTCGCGTTGTCGGCGTCGACCGCCAGGCGGTTCGGATAGCCGGCGAAGGTCGCCAGCGAGCCGCTGAGCAGATTTCCGCGTGAATACGGGCGCGGGCTGGTGTTGTCGTGCTGGACGACGATGGTGCGGCCGAGCTCGGTCTTCACGATGGTCGTGCTCATGTCGCCGTTGACGAACTTCTCGTCCTTCGACCGGTCACGGTCCGGTTTTAGTCGTTCGCGCAGTTGGGATAGTCC
>CAMCWL010000084.1 GCA_945882655.1 Opitutus sp. GAS368 | reverse complement strand
ATGGACGTCAAAGCCTTGTCCGCGCATGTGGACTTCGCGCCGACGATTCTCGAACTCACCGGTACCGCGGCCTCCGCCACCATGAAGTCCCAGCTCGAAGGCCGAAGCCTGATGCCCTTGCTGACGGCTAAGCCGGGGCAGGACATCGCTTGGCCGGACCGGACCCTCTTCACGCATGTCGGCCGCTGGGGTAACATGCTCAAAGGCGTCGACCCTGAGGTCGGTAAGTATGCCCAGACCAGCGTGCGGACCGTCCGCTGGCATCTCGTTTCCTCCGCCCCGATCCCGCAACCCGGCCAGAAAGCGGGAGGCAAGAAAGGCAAGAACCCCAAGAATGCCCCGGCGGCGGTCTCGGCGCCCCGGTCATCGGCCGACATCAGGCCGGCCCAAGCCAATTGGCAGCTCTTCGACCTATCCGTCGACTATGGTGAGACCACCGATGTCGCCGCCCAGCATCCGGAAGTCGTCGCCGACCTCATCGCCAAGCATGACTCCTGGTGGAAGGAGTGCCGCCCACTCATGGTCAACGAGAACGTCGCCGGCCCGGCCGAGAATCCCTTCAAGGTTCTATACCGAGCTCAGGTCGGAAAGTGACCTATGTTAGTTGAACCGTTGATCTGTTGATTAGTTGGCCAGAGAGGCTGACTGCTACCTCTCATTACAGATTGATTACCGCGAGTCCAGTTGAGTGCCCCTGAGGGGCCTCATGGACTGCGTACTGCCGAGCCGTAATTGGCCTAGGTCTGGCCAACAGTTCAACCGTTCGACAGATCAACTTTTCAATTAGGCCAGCAGCTTCTTGACCACTTCACCGTGGATGTCGGTGAGGCGGAAGTCGCGGCCCTGATAGCGGTAGGTCAGGCGGGTGTGCTCGACGCCCATCAGGTGCAGGATGGTCGCGTTGAGGTCGTGCACGTGCACGCCTTCCTTGACGATATTGTAGCTGAAGTCGTCGGTCTCGCCGTAGGTCGTGCCCTTGTTCACGCCGGCACCGGCCATCAGCACCGTGAAGCAGCGGGGGTGGTGGTCGCGGCCGTAGTTGGTCTCCGAGAGCGCGCCCTGCGAGTAGGTCGTGCGCCCGAATTCGCCGCCCCAGACGATGAGCGTATCGTCGAGCAGGCCGCGTTGCTTGAGGTCGGTGAGCAGGCCGGCCGTGGCTTGGTCGGTGTCATTACACTGACCCTTGATGGCCTTCGGGAGGCCGCCGTGGTGATCCCAGCCCATATGGAAGAGCTGGACGAAGCGGACGTCGCGTTCGCAGAGGCGACGCGCCAGGAGGCAGTTCGAGGCGTAGGAGCCCGGCCGCTTCACGTCGGGACCGTAGAGGTCGAGCACGTGCTGTGGTTCCTTCGATAGGTCGAGTAGGTCAGGGACGCTCGTCTGCATGCGGAAGGCCATCTCGTATTGGGAGATGCGCGTCTGGATTTCCGGGTCGCCCAGGATGCCGTGGCGCTGGTTGTTAAGAGCGGCCAGTTCGTCGAGCTGTTCGCGTCGGACTTCACGCGGGATACCTTCGGGATCCTTTAGGTAGAGGACGCGTTCGCCTTTATTGCGGAGCTTTACCCCTTGGAGTTTGGAAGGCAGGAAGCCCGCGCCCCAGAGGCGGTCGTAGAGCGGTTGGTCGTCAGGACGACCGCTACCAAAGGAAGTCATCACCACATAGGCGGGAAGGTCGGCATTTTCGCTGCCGAGGCCGTAGGCAGACCAGGAGCCGATGCTCGGGCGACCGGCTAACTGCGAGCCCGTCTGCATGAACGTGATCGCCGGGTCGTGGTTGATGGCTTCCGTGTGCATCGCGCGGACCACGCACCACTCGTCGGACTTCGAGGCGATGTGCGGCATCAGCTCGCTGAACCAGTTGCCCGACTGACCGTGCTGTTTGAATTTGAAGATCGATGGGGCGACCGGGAAGTTCTTCTGGCCCGAGGACATCGTCGTCAGGCGCTGTCCCTTGCGAATGGAATCTGGCAGATCCTTGCCGCGCATCGCTTCCAGTTGGGGCTTTGGGTCGAAGAGGTCCATCTGGGACGGAGCACCGGACTGGAACAGGTAGATGATGCGCTTCGCCTTCGGTTTGAAGTTCGGGAAGCCCAGTCCCGGGTTGGCGGCGAAGGCGGGAGTGCCGATCAGTGAACCTAGTGCGGCGAGGCCGATGCCCCCCGCGGAGCCCTTGATGAACGTGCGGCGGGACAGGGCCATCTTCGTGGCCGCGTCGAGTCCGATGAATTGACGGTCGTTGCAGTTCATTCGCGGGTGACAGTTTCGTCGAGGTTGAGGAGGATGTTGGCGGTGGCGGTCCAAGCGGCCAGCTGGTTGCGGTCGAGGTCGGCGGCGGCCGGGCTCACGCCAGTGGCGAGGAGCTTGGGCGCCAGGGACGGGTCGGCGGCATAAGTCGCCAGGCGCTTATCGAGACCCTTGCGCAGCACCGCGAGTTCCGCCGGTGTCGCGTCGCGGCGGACCACCTTGCGGAAGGTCCAGGCCAACTTCGCGTCGTTATCGCCGGGTTGACGGAGGGATTGCTCGGCAAGCTTGCGCGCGGCTTCGACGAAGGTGACTTCATTGAGCAGAGAAAGCGCCTGCATCGGCGTGTTCGAGCGGGAGCGCTTCACCGTGCACACTTCGCGGCCGGCGGAATCGAAGAGCAGCATCGTGGGCGGAGCCGCGGTCCGTTTCCAAATCGTATAGAGGGAACGGCGCCAGAGGCCTTCACCCGTCTCGGCCTTGTAATTACGCATGTCGCCGTAAACGCTGGTCTCGTCCCAGACGGCTTCGGGCATGTAAGGCTTCACGCTGGGACCGCCTTGCTTGTCGACGAGCAGGCCGGCCGTCCAGAGGGCTTGGTCACGGATGACTTCGGCGGGTAGGCGGAAGCGCGGACCACGGGCCACGAGGCGATTATCGGGATCCTTCTCGAGCATCTCCGGCGTGACCGCGGCGCTGCGGCGATAGGCTGCGCTGGACATGATGAGTTTCTGCATCGCCTTCATATCCCATTTGCGTTCGACGAATTCCACCGCGAGCCAGTCGAGCAGTTCGGGGTTGCTCGGCCATTCGGCCTGAGAGCCGAAATCTTCGGACGTCTTCACGATGCCGATGCCGAAGAAACGTTCCCAGGCGCGATTGACCCAGATGCGACCCGTGAGCGGGTGTGTGCCGCTGACCAACCAGCGGGCGAAGCCGAGGCGGTTATTGGGTTCGCCAGCGGGCATCGGCGGCAAGGCGCGGAAGAGGGCGCGTTCGACCTTGGGGCCGATCTTATCGTATTCGCCACGGAGCAGCACGAAGGCATCGCGCGGCTTGGGGAGTTCGTTCATCACCATCACCGTGACCGGCGCGTTATTGGCCGTCTCGAAGGCCGTCTTCGCGGCGGCGACCTTGGCGGTGGCGGCGAAGCGGGGGTGTTCGGGACTGTCGGTGAAGAGTTTCTCAAGCGCCTTACGGTCGGCCGGTGTGATTTTTTCGACGGGCTTCGCCATGAGTCGGCGAGCGGCTTCAGACGCAGCGTCAGTCTTCAGTGAGAGCAGTTTTGCGTCCTGACCCGAGGTGTTCAGACGGAAGCGTCCGATGCTATGGTTAGAGGTCGACTCGTGGCGCATCACCACCACCAGCTTGGCGCCGGCGGGGATGGTCGTCGGCGCGATGGTGAAGATCGCCTTACGCGGGACGCGGTTCTCGGCTAGGTTGCCGCCGATTGCCCAGCCTGCTTTGTTGTTATCGGCTTTCTTCGCCTTGCCCTTGGTCATCGGGGCGGGGGCGAGCTTGGCGATGCTCCAGCCGGCTTGATCGTAGTCCGTTTCCGCTTTCACCAGCGGAAGGTTAGTCGTCTTGCCGTCGGCCGTACGCAAGCGGACCTCGAAGGCGCTGAGCACGAAGTTACCGTTGAAGGCGCGGCCGAGGCTCTTGCCCGGATGGGAGTCGTCGGGCAGGGCTTCAAGGCGGACGGCGGTCAGCAGGCCTGGCGCAGGCGAGGCTTCGACCACGTAGGTTTCCTTGTCGGCGGTACCGCCCGAGACGAGCCAGGAGCCGTCGTCGAGGCGTTTGAACTCAGCATTTTCTTTAGCTGACACTTTTTCGTCCGATAGGGGCTGCCAAGCCACGCCTTCTTTCGAGAAGGCTGCGCGCTGACGGTCGAGCCACTTCGAGAAGAGTTCGGGCTGGGCGGATGGGATGGCTTTGAGCGCGGATTCCGCGGCGGCCAGGGCGGCAGAGGTGGCGTCAATCTGCTTTTGTTGCTCCTCGGTTGGAAGGGAAAGAAGTGGGGCGGTGTTGCCGCCGGCACGGGTGCGACCGGAGCCGCCGAATTCGCCGAGCACGCCGGATTCGTTGTTCGAATTAAAGTAGGCGAAGAACTGATAGAATTCCTTCTGCGAGATCGGGTCGTATTTGTGGTCGTGACAGCGGCAGCAGTTCATCGTCAAACCCATCCAGGTGGAGCCCGTGGTCTCGATGCGATCGATCACATTTTCTGCGAACCATTCCTCCACGATGCGGCCTCCCTCGCCATTGAGGCGATGGTTGCGATGGAAGGCCGTGGCGACGATCTGGTCGCGGGTAGCGTGCGGGAGTAGGTCGCCGGCGAGCTGCTCGACCGTGAAGGCGTCGAAAGGCTTATTGTCGTTGAAGGCCTTGATCACCCAGTCGCGGTAGGGCCACATCGTCCGCTGCGTGTCGCTCTGGAAGCCGTTCGAATCGGCGTAGCGGGCGAAGTCGAGCCACTGCATCGCCATGTTCTCGCCGTAGTGGGGCGAGGACATCAGGCGGTCGAGCGCCTTGGACCAGGCTTCAGGCGAAGAATCGGCTAGGTAAGCCTGTAGGTCGCTGTCGGAAGGAGGCAGGCCGGTCAGGTCGAGGGCGGCACGGCGGAGCAGGGTGGCCTTCGGGGCGTCGCCATTAGGTTTGAGTCCCTTGCTGGCGAAGCCTTGGGCGAGGAACGCATCAATCGCGTTGCCGCCGGCCGGAATCTTCGGGACGGCGGGTTTGATCGGAATCTGGAACGCCCAGTGACCTTGGTACTCGGCGCCTTCCTTGATCCACTGTTCGACGAGGGCGATCTGCGCCTTGCTGAGCACCTTGTGGAACTCCGCCGGAGGCATGTGGTCGTCGGCGTCGGTCGTCAGCAGGCGCTTCATCACTTCGCTTTTCTCCGGATGACCTGGCGTGATGGCCGGATCACCGGACTTACCGCCCTTGCGCGCAGCGTCGAGGGAATCGAGGCGCAGCTTGCCCTTCACTTTATTTTCATCCGGACCGTGGCAGGCGTAACAGGTGTCGGAGAAGATCGGACGGATGTCGCGGTTGAACTGGATGCGCTCGGCTGAGGCCGATGAAGCCAAGAGCAGGGCGCCGGCGACGGCGAGAAGGGGGTGGTAAGGGCGCATGGGGCTTGCGATGGGAGATAATTAAGACCCTCGCTGGGGCATAGCAATGTGCAGTTAATAAAAAACCCCTCTTTCGAGGGGTTTTGAGGGAGGCCTGAAGGGACGCTTACTTGGTGGCCAGGTCCTTGATCTCGATGTTACGGAAAGCCGCGGCGTCGTTGTGGCCAGCGAAACCGAAGAACCCGTTCTTGCGATCCTTGCCCGGGTGCGGGCTCTTCGCCATCACCGTGGCCATGTCGACCTTCGAGAGGTCGGCGTCGAGGATGATGAAGCCGTTGAGTTCGACCTTGATCGTCGAGCCGACGACGGTGGTTTCCTGGAAGTTCCATTCGCCGATCGGGCGCTGGAAGCCGCGCTGGGCGGCGACCATGCCGTAGGCGGAGCCGTGGACCTGGCGGGGGTCGAGTTTCCCCTTCACCTTATCGTAGTTGTCGTCGAGCACCTGGAGTTCGCACATGCCGACGTAGGCCGTGTTGCCTGTGCCAGGGTAGCGAAGGGCGAGGCCGTTGTTGCCGCCGACCGGGAGTTTAAACTCAAGGCGGTTGGCGAAGTCAGTCAGGTCTTGATTGTAGTAGGGCGTGCCGCCCTTGCCCGTCTTGCAGCGGATGGAGCCGTCGACGATTTCATAGTTTTCGTCCGGACCAGCCCAACCCGTGAAGTCCTTGCCGTTGAAGATGGACTTGTAGCCGGCCTTGCCATGCGAAGCCAGGATCTGGTTCGCTTCGGCGCCGGAGATTTCGCGGATGGCGAGATTGCGCCAGCGGATCGGGGCACCGTGCGTCTGGAGTGAAATCGGTCCCTTGGCCGGGATGGCGGCCTTACGGTCGTAGTAGTTCTCGAGCGTAGCGTGGTCGACGGTCTGCTTGCCGTTGAGCCAGATGCTGACGCGGGCACCGACCATCAGGATGCGCATCGTGTTCCATTCGCCGGCGGGCTTATCGGCCAGGACCAGCGGATCCTTGCCAGGCTTGCCGGGGGAGTTGTTCCAAAGGGCACCCGAGCCGAGCTGGGCGCCATGCTTGAAGGCCTTCTCGTCGGTCGGGTCCCAGATCTGGACCTGCGGCACGCCGCGGAGGTAGACGCCGGAGTCGCCCTTCGGGGCCATGTTGTATTCGAGCACCAGTTCGAAGTCGCCGTAGTCCTTATCGGTTGTCGCGTAGGCGCCAGTGCCGGGGTTGAGGATTTCGCCATCCTTCACGGACCAGTGCTGCGGAAATTCCTCACGCATCTTCTTCAGGGCGGCCTCCTTCTTTTCGCCGGTGAGCTTGGTCACGGTGTGCGGATT
>CAMCWL010000083.1 GCA_945882655.1 Opitutus sp. GAS368 | reverse complement strand
CTCAAGCACAAGGGTGCCGAGGGTTACAACGTGGCGACCGGCGCTTACGAAGACCTCATCAAGGCCGGCGTCGTCGACCCGACCAAGGTCACCCGCACCGCGATCATCAACGCCGCCTCCGTGGCCGGCCTGCTGCTCACGACCGAGTGCCTGATCACCGACATGCCGGAGGACAACAAGCCTTCGGCTGGCGGCGACCACCACGACCACTGAGGTCGCTGACAGTCGTTTGAACAACGGCGCCCATCTGGGCGCCGTTTTTTGTGCCCACCTGGGGCTGGCGGGGCTTTGATTTTTACGACAATCCGCCCGCCGGGGTGGTCCTACGCACCACATTTCTTATCTTCGTCGTATTGCCATGTCCCGGAGGAGGGCTTGTCTTTGCTTATACCCCTATGCGCCCCCTCGTCGCTTTTCTTTCGGTCTGCCTTTCCGTCCTGGCCTCCGCGGCCCCTTCCGATGGCCCGATCCGCGTCTTGTATCTGGATGCCTCCGGCGATGAGCAGTCCGCCGTCGGTCCGCTTCACGCGCTGATGGCCGAACTCGGCCGTGACGCGATCTGGTTCGATTACACCGCAGGCCTCACACCCGACTCTGCGACGCTCGAGCGCTACGACGCCCTGGCGGTGAAGCCGAAAGCCGATGGTTCACCGGCCCTGAACAACGTCATCAAGCGCCCATCCGGCACGACGGTGCCCGTGCTCCTCATCAAGGCCGACACGAATGCCGTCGGCTTCGTCGTCTCCCTCGAGGCCGCTCTCCCCGCCGCCCGCAAGGCCGGCTGGCAGAAGTTCCTCGCGCAGCGTGAACCCGAGGTCCGCGAGAAGAACATCAACGTGGCCAATTATGAGAAGCGCCCCGAGCCGCTGACCCTCCAGAAACCTTTCTCGGTCAAGGGCAGCATGGAGCGTACCCAGGTGCCGGCGGACATGAAGCTGGTGCTCTTCGCCTCTGAGCCGGACATCATGAAGCCGATCGCCTTCGCCTGGGACGCCCGTGGCCGCCTCTGGGTCTGTGAGACCTCCGACTACCCGCACGGCGTGAAGGAAGACCAGCAGCAGGGCAACGACCGCATCAAGATCTGCGAAGACACCGATGGCGACGGCAAGGCCGACAAGTTCACGGTCTTCGCGGACAAACTCAACATCCCGACGAGCCTCGTCTTCGCCAATGGCGGCGTGATCGTCTCGCAGGCACCGAACTTCGTCTTCCTCAAGGACATCGATGGTGACGACAAGGCCGACGTCCGTCAGGTCATCATGACCGGCTGGGGTATCCGCGACACCCACGCCCAGACGAGCAGCCTTTCCTATGGCTATGACAACTGGCTGCGCGGCGCGGTCGGCTACAGCGGCTTCGCCGGCGAGGTCGGCGGAGAAAAGAAGAACTTCGCGATGGGCAGCTACCGCTTCACCGCCGACGGCGCCAAGCTCGAGTTCCTACACCAGTTCTCCAATAACACCTGGGGCTACGGCGCCAACGCCGCCGGCGACTCCTTCGGGGGCACGGCCAACAACGCTCCGATCTTCTTCGGCGGCATCCCCGCCACGGCCTGGGCCAAGGGCTCCCGCGGCATGTCGGCCAAGAAGATCAACGTCGTCGACAAGGCGCACACGATCACCCCGAACTTCCGACAGGTCGACGTGATGGGCGGCTGGACCGCCGCCGCAGGCTCGACGTTCATCTACTCGGCGCAGCTTCCTGAGCGTCTGCAGGGCAAGGCGATGGTCTGCGAGCCGACGATGAAGCTCATCGGCCTCATGGACGTGCAACCGGACGGCGCCGGCTATGTGGCCAAGGACGCCTACAGCCTCGTCGCCAGCTCCGACGAATGGATGTCGCCGGTCTTCGCCGAAGTCGGCCCGGACGGCGCCATCTGGTTCGCCGACTGGCAGAACTTCATCATCCAGCACAACCCGACCCCGAGCGTCGGCCGCGGCGGCTATGACGCCAAGACCGGCGTCGGTGGCGCGCATGAGAACGACCTGCGCGACCACTCGCGCGGACGCATTTACCGCATCGTCTGGGACAAGGCCGGCGCGGTCGCTAAGGCCGCGCAGGGCGATTCCGCCGCAGACCTTATCGCTGGTCTTTCCGGTAGCACGCAATACGGCCGTCTCCGCGCCCAGCGCCTCATCGTCGAAGGCAAGAAGCAGGACCTCGCTCCGGCCCTTCGCGAACTGGCGTCCAAGGCTTCCGACATCGGCGCCATCCATGCCCTCTGGTCCCTGCATGGTCTCGGTCAACTTGATGCCGCCACGCATCAGGCCGCTTTGTATTCGAGCGTGGCTCCTTTACGCCGCAACGCCATCCGCGCCCTTGGCTCCGATGAGTCTGCTCAGAAGCTCTTCTTTGGTTCCGGGGTCGTGGCCGACAAGGATCCGGCCGCCCGTCTCGCCGCCTTCGTGAAGCTCGCCGATTTCCCGACCTCGCCCGAAGTGCAGACTCTCGTTCGTCAGCTTTCGACGGATGCCGTCGTGAAGTCCGACGAATGGCTCAACGAGGCTTCACGCCTCCTCGCCAAGAAGCACAAGACGGCGACCTACGTCCAAGGTCCGAACCTGCTGCCTAACCCTGGCTTCGAAGAGGTTGCCGAAGACAAGAAGACTCCGCTCGGCTGGAAGCGCCGCGACTACGGCCAGCGCGCGGGCAACAAGGACGCCAACTGGGGCATCGTCATCGATCCGAAGAACGTGCGCTCCGGCAAGCATGCCATGCGTGCCATCACCCGTGGCGAGGCCGACACGAGCTTCTTCGCCGACGTCGAACTCAAGCCGAACACCGACTACCGTCTCAGCGCCTGGATCAAGACTCATGCCATGCGCGGCAAGGCCAGCCTCAACGATCACATCGGCCGTGCTGAAACGGAGAAGGTGACCGCCCGCGAGTCGGACTGGACCGAGGTCGAGGTCGTCTTCAACAGCGGCAAGCGTCCCAAGGCCAGCATCAACCTCCTGCACGTCGCCGTCGGTGATTCGTACTATGACGACGTGAAGCTCTGCGAGCTCTCCCTCGTCGGCGAAGCCCCGATCACGGCCGGTGTATCCGCTCGCGGTGAGCAAATTTTCTGGAAGCACCCCACGGCTGCCTGTGCCATCTGCCACATGGTGGGAGGGAAGGGGAGCGCCATCGGTCCGGCCCTCGATGGTCTGGCCACTCGCGCGACGCCGACCTATATCCACGAATCCCTGGTCGAGCCCAACAAGGTGCTCGCGAAGGGCTTCGAGAAGCTCGGCGTCTCGCCGATGCCGCCCATGGGCTTGATCCTCAAGCCACAGGAGCTCGAGGATGTGAAGGCTTACTTGCAGACGCTCAAGTAAGCCGAGGCCTTCCGCTCCAATCTGATTGATTCGGGGCGCGGGCTATCTATCTCTTTCGCCCATGTGCTCCGTCGAACTCAAGAAGCCGATGTCTCCGGTGGTCGGCCTGCTGTCCTTGGCTGCCGTCAGCGTCATCTCTTTCGCCATCCTTTACTTCGGGATTCCTGGCACGGGCTTCCGGGGGGTGCAGACGGGCATTTTCTTTCCGTTCGAAGTCGAGTTCGCCGACGCGCGCTTCATGGACCACACCATCAAGTGTGATTCCAAGGAAGTGACGGCCGAGGTCCGCAAGGCCTTGCAGAAGGTGAAGCCCGACTACCCCTTGGCGAAGGCATACGTCACGCTGACCAACTACCCGTCCGGTTACAAATTTCACGTCACCTACGTGACCTATTACGGCCAGCGCTTTTCCTTCAGCGGCGACAAGTGGTTCCGTCGCGGCGTGCAGGTCGGCGAGCCGACGATCGACGCGGAACTGAAGTCCAAGGACGACGAGCTGGAGAAGGCCATCCGCGACGCCATCGAGGCCTACTTCAAGTCCAAGGGCGCCCACGGCTGATCAGGGGCAGGGGTAGGGGCAGTGATTAAAGCGCACGCAGAAAAGCCCCGGATTGCTCCGGGGCTCCTGCAAAGTGGGGTGATTGAGGGGACTTGAACCCCCGACCCCTGGTACCACAAACCAGTGCTCTAACCAACTGAGCTACAACCACCGTGCGTTCCTTCTTTAGCAGAAGGAAGCCCTATGCAGGGAATCCCGCGGGGATTGTCAAACCCGGACCAGAAAGCGCTGAAAAGCACCGTCCTGCCTGAGGTTTGCCATCTCGGCCGAGTTTTCCTCCCTTTATCCTTTCCCTTTGCCCCTGCGTATCGCTTTCTAACTCAACTTTATGTCTACGTTTACCGACCTCGGTCTGCCCGAGCCAGTCCTGCGCTCCTTAGCCGAACACGGCTACGTGACCCCGACCCCTATCCAGGCTCAGGCCATCCCGGTCATCATGGCCCGCAAGGATCTCATCGGCGCCGCCCAGACCGGCACCGGCAAGACCGCCGCCTTCGCGCTCCCAACGCTCTCGCTCCTCGGCCCGGCCGCCGGCAAGCCCCGCTGCCTCGTCCTCGTCCCGACGCGCGAGCTCGCCGTCCAGGTCGACGAAAACTTCCAGAAATACGGCAAGCACTTCGGTACCCGCACCGCGCTCCTTTACGGAGGCGTAGGCTACGGCGCCCAGGTCAAGGCGCTCGAAGAGGGCGTCGACGTCGTCATCGCCACCCCGGGCCGTCTGCTCGACCTGCACGAGCAGAAGATCTTGGACCTGAAGTCCATCCAGATGCTCATCATGGACGAAGTCGACCGCATGCTCGACATGGGTTTCATCGAAGACGTCACCCGCATCGTCAACTATTGCCCCAAGGAGCGCCAGACGCTGCTGTTCTCCGCCACGATCTCCGACGCCATCGGCCGCATCGCCGGTTGGGCCCTCCGCGATCCGGTGACCGTCGACGTCCGCACGGGCCTCGGCGCGGCCGACACGGTCGAACATGCGATCTACCCGGTCGATATCTTCCAGAAGTACGACCTGCTGCTGTCCCTGCTCAACAAGAGCGGCTACAAGTCCGTCATCGTCTTCACCCGCACCAAGCGCGATGCCGACCGTATCGCGGAGTGGATCGAAGGCCACGGCACGCCCGTCGCCACGATGCACGCTGACCGTTCGCAGTCCGAACGCGCGGCCGCCCTCGCCGGCTTCAAGTCCGGCAAGTTCTCCATCATGGTGGCGACCGACATCGCTTCGCGCGGCCTCGATATCCGCGGCGTCACGCACGTCATCAATTACAACGTACCGGAGCACGCCGAGGACTATGTCCACCGTATCGGCCGTACCGGCCGCGCTTCCGCCGAAGGCGAAGCCTTCACGCTTTTCTCTCCGGACGAGATGCACCATCTCCAGCAGATCGAAGTTCTCCTCGGCCGCACCATCGAGCGCCGTAAGCTCGAAGGTTTCCGTTACTATTCCGAACCGCAGCTGACTCCGGGTAGCGCCAAGGCGGCGACTGCTTCGCGCAAGCGCAACCGCTGATCGTGTCCGTGCCTGCGTCCGAGCCTCCGATGCGACGAGCCCTCGAGCTCGCCCGTCAGGCTTGGGGACGCACGCACCCGAACCCGATGGTCGGGGCGGTGATCACGGAAGGCGGTCAGGTCGTCGCTGAAGGCTTTCACGCCAAAGCCGGCGAACCGCACGCCGAGGTGATGGCCCTCCGTGCGCTAGGCCGTAAGCCCGCCGCGGATGCCATCCTGCACGTCACGCTTGAGCCTTGCTGCACGCATGGCCGCACGCCCCCTTGCGTCGATGCGATCCTGGCTTCCGGTATCCGTACCGTCGTCGTGGGCGCTCGCGACCCGAATCCGGCCCACGCGGGTCATGGCCTCGACCTGCTGCGCGCCCGGGGTATCGCGGTCGTCGAAGGCGTGCTGGGCGACGAATGCTCCGCGCTGAACCTCATCTTCAATCATTGGATCGTCCGTGGCTCGCCATTGGTCGCGCTCAAGGTCGCCTCGACGCTCGACGGTAAGCTGACCTTGCCCGCGGGGCAGGGCAGGGCGATCACCGGTGCGGAGTCGCAAGCCTACGTCCATCACCTCCGTCGTCTCTTTCCCGCCATCGCCGTCAGCGCCGACACCGCGATTGCTGACAATCCCCGCCTGACCGCCCGCGGTGACGCTGGCGAGACCTGCCCGGTGCGCTTCGTGTTGGATCGTCATTTTAAGACCGCCGGTCGGACGGGCCTGAATCTCTTCCAGGACGCCCACCGCACCCGCACCATCGTCGTCGGTCTCGGCTCTGCGGCCAAGAAGTCCGACCTCGCTTGGTATGAGGCGGAGGGGATCAAGGTCTGGTCTCTGGTGGGCAACGAGGATTCCTTCCTCAAGGTCTGGGCCGAACGCTGCGCCCAAGAGAAGATCAGCGGCGTCCTCGTCGAAGCGGGACCGCGCCTGGCGTCGGCCATGCTGGCGGCTGGGTCGGCCGATTATCTCTACGCCTTCGTCGCCCCGCGCACGGGCGATACGGAAGCTCCGAGCTGGTATGATGGGGTGTCCTTGCCGGCGGGCGGCCTGCGGACATCCCTGGTGGGTTCTGACGCCCTTTATCACGGTCATCTGGGGTAAGTCCTGTCATTGTCTAATAAAAGGCTCCTAGGAAGAATTAGGGGTTATTCCTGCGTCTAAAGCAGGCGAGGGGGCGTCTTTTTGTCCCAAACGGGTCGCCTTGCCTGTTTTGGCTCGACTTTTCAAGAAAAACTTACATCACAGCGAGTCCGCCTCCCTGTCCAAAGCAGAATGGCCCTAACCTTCTAAATCCTAACTACT
>CAMCWL010000082.1 GCA_945882655.1 Opitutus sp. GAS368 | reverse complement strand
CCCGTCGGCGACCCCTTTTGCTTGAGCAGGCCTTCGGGCAGGCCGGCGTAGACGAGCTTGCCGCCTTTCTCGCCACCTTCGGGGCCGAGTTCCATGACCCAGTCCGCCGCGAGGATCACGTCGGCGTGGTGTTCGATCACGATGAGCGTGGCGCCCGCGTCACGTAGGCGACCCAGTAACGCGAGGAGCTTGGCGATGTCGTCCCAGTGCAGGCCGGTCGTGGGTTCGTCGAGGACGTAAAGGCGGCCGGAGTGGTCACGGCGAGCGAGCTCGGACGCGAGCTTGAGGCGTTGGGCTTCGCCACCGGAGAGGGTGTTGGCGGCCTGGCCGAGCTTGAGGTAACCAAGCCCGACCTCCGCGAGGGTGCGGAGTTTCTCGGCGAGCTTAGGCTGGGCGCGGAAGACTTCGGCGGCTTCGTTCACCGAGAGTCCGAGCGCATCGGCGATACTGAGTCCTTTGAAGCGGACTTCGAGGGTCTCGCGGTTGAAGCGTCGGCCGGCGCAGCTGGGGCAGTCGACGAACGTCTCGCCGAGGAACTGCATGTCGAGGGCGACGGAGCCTTCGCCGGAGCAGGTCTCGCAGCGGCCACCGCGCACGTTGAAGCTGAAGCGTCCGGGGCCGTAGCCACGGGCCTTGGCGAGCGGGAGCGCGGCCCAGAGCTCGCGCATGAGGTCCATGATGCCGGTGAAGGTCGCGGGATTCGAACGCGGGGTGCGGCCGATGGGCTCCTGGTCTACTGCGGTGAACGCGGTGATCTGCTCGAGTCCATCGATGCCGGCATGACGGCCGGGCACGAACTTGGCGCCGTTGATCTTACGCGCGGCCGCGGCGGAGAGGATGTCGATGGCGAGCGTGCTCTTGCCTGAGCCGGAGACGCCGCAAACGACGGTGAGTCCGCCGATCGGGAACGAGGCGGTGACGTCCTTGAGGTTGTTCTCGGTGGCGCCTTTGACGGTGAGCTGCGCCTTACCCGGAGCCTTGCGCTTCACGATGCCTTCCAGCGTGGCGCGTCCGGAAAGATAGGCACCGGTGCGTGAAGTCGCGTGCTCAGCGCAGGCCTTGGGCGTGCCTTCGAAGACGATGCGTCCACCATCGATGCCGGCGCCGGGGCCCATCTCGATCAGGTGGTCCGCCGCGAGCATCATGTCGCGGTCATGTTCGACGACGAGGACGGTGTTACCGAGGTCGCGCAGGCCGCGGATTGAACCGATGAGGCGTTGATGATCGCTCGGGTGCAGGCCGATACTGGGTTCGTCGAGGACGTAGGTCACACCGACGAGTCCGAGACCGAGCTGCGTGGCCAGGCGGACGCGCTGGGCTTCGCCGCCGGAGAGCGAACTGCACTCGCGGTCGAGCGTCAGGTAGTTAAGGCCGGCGTCATTCAGGAACGCCAGACGTTGCTCAAGCCCGCGACGGGCTTCCTCGGCAGGCATGACGCCGGGATGCGTGGCGAGCTGCTTCGTGAATTCCAGCGCAGCCGGAATGGTCATCGCGAGGAACTCGGCCATCGTCTTGCCGTTCAGGCGCAACGAAAGGGCGGTGGGAGAGAGGCGTCTGCCTTGGCAACCGGCGCAGACGGAGCCGGCCTGGAACTGCAGCAGGCGTTGGCGGAGCGATTCGCCGGTGGTGGTACGGTAGGCGTGCTCGAGTTCGGTGAACATGCCCGTCCAGACGGTCTCGACGGGCTTACGGCCCTTGGGCGGGGGGAGCAGGAACTTTCGCTTCGGGTCACCGTGGAGCAGCAACTCACGCACGGCCTTCGGCAGGTCGCGCCAAGGAGTCTTGAGGTCGAACGGCACCTGCTCGGCGAGCGCGCGGGTGATGGCGTTGCGGCGGATGAGCGTCTTGCGCGTGGCGCACTTCCAAGGCTTCACGACGCCGTCATGAATCGAAAGGGCTTCGTCGCGGATGGAGAGGCTTTCCTGGAAGCGCATCTGGCGACCGAGACCACCGCAGTCAGGGCAGGCACCTTCGGGATGGTTATGCGACAGCGCGCGCGGGCTGATGGGCTCGTAAGTCTCTCCGCAATGCTCGCAGGCGAGGTGGAGCGAGAGCACGTGCTCTTCCCAGCGTCCGTCTTTTTCGGCGAGCACGCTCGCGCGGTGGCGGCCTTCGCGGAAGGCGAGTTCGAGCGAGTCGGCCAAGCGGCTGCGCTGGTCGGGGCCCGCGACGATGCGGTCGACCACGACATCAAGCTGCTTGGCCTCACGGCCGGTCAGCAGTCCGGAGGCTTCCTCGAGGGCGGCGACGGTGCCATCGACGCGGACACGCGAGAATCCTCGTCGTCCGAGGTCGGCTGAGGCTTCGAGGAGGACGGAGGGTTTGTCCTTGGCGACGGGGGCGACGACCATCAGGCGCGTGCCGTCAGGGATGATTTCGAGGCCGCGGAGGTTGTCGTCGAGCGAACGGCGGCGGACCGGCTGGCCGTCCTGCAGGCAGCGGCGGTCCCCGGCGATAATCCAGAGGGGGCGGGCGTGATCGGCGATTTCGGTCAGGGTGGCGACCGTCGAGCGGGGGTTGGTGTTGCCGCCGGTACGCTGGGCGATGGCGATGACAGGGGAAAGGCCCCGGATGAAGTCCACGTCCGGGCGCGGGGCGGAATCCAGCATCCCACGTGCCTTGGCGGAGAGGGATTCAAGGTATTGGCGGCTCCCTTCGGCGTGCAGGGTGTCGAAGGCCAGGGAAGATTTACCCGATCCACTGACTCCCGTGATGACGGTCAGCTGATAACGCGGGATGGTCAGTTCCACGTCCTTGAGGTTGTGGGTGCGGGCTCCCTTGATGTGGATGGGCGGGTTCAGATGGTCGACGATAGCCCGTCCACCCTCGGGGAGAAGGCGGAAGTGGGCGACCGTTAATAAGTCGTCCCTTAATCCGCTTTTACCTCTTTCAGCAAACTGTCAGCCTGCAGGGATGCCACGCCTCTTTCTCGCCCTACTGATTCTGTTCACCGCCCGCGCTTCGGCTGATAAACTTGAACCGCGCGTCCTCTTCCTTGGCGACAGTATCACGTACGGTGGTAACTGGACGGTCTACGTCGAGTCCGCCATTCGCGCCCAGAAGGGCATGGGTCGCGCGACGATCGTGAACATGGGCCTCTCGAGCGAGACGACCTCAGGTCTCTCCGAGCCCGGCCACGCCGGCGGCAGTTTCCCGCGTCCCGATCTGCACGAGCGTCTCGGTCGCGTGCTCTCCCAATTCAAGCCGACGCTCGTCGTCGCCTGCTACGGTATCAACGATGGTATCTATCAGCCGCTCGACGCTTCGCGTCAGCTCGCCTTCCAAGATGGCATCATCAAGCTGCGCCTCGCCTGTATTCGTGCCGGTGCGCAGGTCGTCATCGTCACGCCTCCGCTGTATGCTCCTGACAATCGTGCGAAGGATGCGATCAACTACGACGGCGTGATGAAAGCTTACGGCGCGTGGCTTGTCGCGCAGCGATCCGCGGGTTGGCAGGTCATCGACATCCATCCGCTGCTCCATCAGTCGGTCGACGCCGCGAAGAAGGCCGATCCGACTTTCATCTACGCGAAAGATAATCTGCATCCCGGCGAGCAGGGCCATCTCTTCATGGCGAAGGCAGTGTGGCAGTCGCTTGCGCCGATGATGAAATGGAAATCCGACGTCGTGTTTGTCGAAGGCGTGAAGCTGAAGAGCCTGCGCGAGAGTTCGGCGCTCCTGCGCGATGCCTGGCTTACCCAGACCGGGCACAAGCGTCCCGGGGTGAAGGGTGGCCTTCCGGTGGCCGAGGCGGAGGCCCGTTCGGCGGAGCTGATCGGCGAATACCTCAAAAAATAAGGGGTTTCTGGTTTTAGGGGCGGGGAAGGGGGCTGGGGGCTATTGCCGAAGAAACACCCTCCCGACACGAGACCGTAACAATCGTATGGGATGATGTCCCCGTTTCCAACACACATGCACACCACACTCAAGTCCCTCGCGCTGCTCGCCCTCACGGCGACTGTCGCTTCCGCCCAGTCCGCTGCCGATGCCGTCGTCGTCGACGCCAAGCTGCCTGATTACGCCGTCACCTCCGGCGTCTCCGGTAACCTGAACGCCGTCGGATCCGACACGCTCATCAATCTGATGACCTTCTGGGGTGAAGGCTTCAAGGCCCGCTACCCGAACGTCAACGCCCAGGTCGAAGGCAAGGGTTCCAGCACCGCTCCGGTCGCCTTGACCACTGGCGCCTCCAACGTCGGCCCGATGAGCCGCGAGATGAAGTCTTCCGAAGTCGCCGCCTTCGCCGGCAAGTTCGGTTACAAGCCGACCAAGATCGCCGTCGCCATCGACGCCCTCGCCGTCTTCGTCCACAAGGACAACCCGGTCGCTGGACTCTCCCTTGCTCAGGTCGACGGTATCTTCTCCTCGACCCGCAAGCGCGGTGGCCAAGACGTCAACACCTGGGGCGACGCTAAGCTGACCGGCGCCTTCGCCAGCAAGACGATCTCCTCCTTCGGTCGCAACTCCGCTTCCGGCACCTATGGCTTCTTCAAGGAGCTGAGCCTCAAGAACGGCGACTACAAGTCCTCCGTCAAGGAGCAGCCCGGTTCCTCCGCCGTCGTCCAGGGTGTCGCCGCCGAACTCGGTGGCATCGGCTACTCCGGCATCGGTTACAAGACCTCCGGCGTCAAGGCCCTCGCCCTCTCCGAGAAGGATGGCCAGCCTTTCGCCGAAGCTAACTACGCCAACTGCCTCAACGGTAGCTACCCGCTCGCCCGCTTCCTGTACGTCTACGTGAACAAGTCTCCTTCCAAGGACATGGACAAGCTGACCAGCGAATTCATGACCTTCGTGCTCTCCAAGCAGGGCCAGGAGATCGTGATCAAGGACGGCTACTTCCCGCTGCCGGCCGCCGCCGCTGCCGAAGGCCGCGCCTCCCTCAAGTTCTATAGCGCCGAATAAGTTTGGTCTCGAAATCGTACCGTCGCCACCACGCCCTCAGGGGTCGGTTTAAAAGCGCGACGGTACGGTCTCGGGTCCTCCTAAGGCGGGGTTTCCCCGCCTTACCCTTTCTTAGAGCCAACGACACGAGACCGTAACCCAATGGAAACTTCCGACAAAAAGCCCGCTCCTGCCCCTGCGCCGGAATCGCGTTTTACGGTGAGTGCCATGACCCTCGCCGCTGACCGGTGGATGGGCCGCCTCATCCGCATCGGCGGAGTCGGCGTGGTGCTTGCGGTCTTCGGGATGCTGGCCTTCCTGATCTTCCAGGTCTTCCCGCTCTTCATCGGTGCCACCGTGGCGCCGATCTCGGCGCTCACCGTGCCGGCCACCGCGATGGGCTTCGGGGAGGATGAATATGGCGAGCTCCCGTTCGTTGTCCTCGCCGATGGTTCCATCGTGTTCCAGCGCTCCAAGGACGGCACCAAGGACCTCGTCTGGGCTCCTTCGCTCGGTGCTGGTCGCCGCGTGACCGCGGTGCGCACCTATCCTCGCACGGGTCTCGTCTTCCTCGGACTTTCCGACGGCACCGTCATGGAGGTCCGCGTGAGCTATCGTTCGACCTTCGATGCCGCTGGCAAGCGGACGATCGAACCCTCGGTCGCCGCCCTCGAACCGGTGACCATCGGCAAGCCGGGTCTGCCTTGCGCCGACGTCTGGAACGCCAAGGGCTCCCTTTCGCGGTTGCTGCTCGTCCGCCAGGAAGCGGATGGCAAGCCCCTGCTGACTGCCGTCCGCCTCACCGAGCGCAAGGGACTCGGCGGTAAGGCTCGCGTCGTCGCCAGCGACCCTTTCGTGGTCGCCGCCGACGCCACCTCCATCTCGCAGATTCTCCTGCCTTCCACCGCCGAGTCACTCATCGTCGTCGGCAAGTCCGGCGAGGTTCGCGCCTACGCCGACGACGGCGCGAACTTCTCCTTCCTGCAGTCCTTCGTGCCTTTTAAGGACTCGCCTGATCCGGCCGTCGCCTCGGCCGGCCTGATCTTCGGCAACGTGTCGGTCGTCTTCGTTTGCCGCTCGGGCGAGCAGCAGGTCTGGTCGATGTATCCGCAGCTCCAGCCGGACGGCAAGAGCCTGCGTCGCTGGGGTAAGATCCATGACGGCGAGATTCTTGCTGGTGCCGGCGAAGGGGTTTACGCCGCTGAGGGTAACAAGTGCTACCTCGCGGTCGCCGGCGGTCGTCTCCAGCTCCGCAATATGACCACGGGAACTCTGCGCTGGGAAGGCGACGCGCCCTCCGGAACGATTCGCCAGGTAGCTTTCTCCGGTAACTACGACCGTTTCACGGCCCTATCCGCCGACGGTAAGCTCCACCGCTGGAGCGTCGAGGACCACCACCCGGAATCTTCTTGGGGCGCGTTCTTCGGCAAGATCTGGTACGAAGGTGCCACCGCGCCGGATTACACCTGGCAGTCCAGTTCTGGTTCAGATGAGTTCGAGGCGAAGTATTCGATGATGCCGCTCATCTATGGCACGGCCAAGGGTACCTTCTTTGCGCTGCTCTTCGCCCTGCCGATCGCGCTCACCGCGGCGGTCTACGTCTCCCAGTTCCTTCGCCCGGAATACCGTCAGGTGGTCAAGCCGGTCATGGAGATCATGGCCTCGCTGCCTTCCGTTGTGCTCGGCTTCCTCGCCGGCCTCTGGCTCGCCCCGCTCGTCGACCCGCGGCTGATCTCTATTTTCTGCGCCGTGGGCATCCTCGCTCCCGCGGCCTTGTTCGCCGGCTTCCTGTGGTCGGCCTTGCCGCAGCCGGTCCGCCGTCAGGTCAAGCCCGGCATGGA
>CAMCWL010000081.1 GCA_945882655.1 Opitutus sp. GAS368 | reverse complement strand
GGCCGCGGTCGAGGCGGACCTCGATGGTCAGGAGGGGCGTGGTGGTCTCGGGCGTCAGGCCATCGACCGGGCGCGGCACGATGTTGGCGCGGCGCATCTCGAGTTCCATCGCGTCGCGGATTTCGGTGCGTAGGTCCGCGTCTTCGGGGCGGCTTTCGGACGTGTTAACGTCGATGAAGAAGAAGGTGATGCCGCGGAGCTTGGCGAAGGCCTTGTCGTCGCCGCCCGCGGAACGTGCGGGCTCGACTTGGGCCTGTCCAGAGACGGCGACGAGGGTGACCAGCAGGGCGAGGGCGAGGGAGCGCATGGGAATACAGTGAGAGTAGCCGAGGGTGGGCTCCGTTCAATCCCCTTTCGCGGGGACGAGCCGGACGCCTGTGAAGGGGTGTTGGTTGAGCAGGGTGGGATACCAGCCTTGTACCTCGGGGCGGATGAGGAACTTGTTCTTGTTGAAGACGACGGGCAGGATGGGTGCTTGGCTGACGAGGCGAGCCTCCGCCTGCTGGAAATAACCGAAGCGCTTGGTCATATCGGTTTCCTTGGCCGCCAGTCCGAGGAGGCGGTCGTATTCGGCGTCGCTCCAGTTGGATTGGTTGAGTTCGTTGCCGGTGATGAGCATCTCGAGGAAGGTGTTCGGGTCGTTATAGTCGCCGACCCAGGCTCCCCGGCAGAGGTGGAATTCGCCTTTGCGCATGGCGGATAGGTAGACCTTCCACTCAAGGTTACGCAGTTCGACTTCGACCCCGAGTTCGCGCCGCCACATCTCCTGATAGGCCTGGGCGACCATCTGCGACCCTTCCGACGTATTGTACAGGTAATCGAATTTCGGCAGACCCTTGCCGCCAGGGTAGCCGGCTTCGGCGAGCAGGCGGCGAGCCTCGTTCGCATCCTGTTTCCATCGCGCGGTCGGCTGGAAGCCGCCAGTGCCGGGTGGAGTGAAATGCAACGCAGGGGCCTCGCCGGCTCGCAGGACTTTCTCCGCGATGAGATTCCGGTCGATCGCCATGCCGAGTGCTTGGCGGACGCGGGGATCGAGCAGCGCTTTGCGGGCCGCGAGGTCGACGGGCTTCGTTCCCTTGATGTCGCAGTTCGCCCAGACGAAGACGGTCGCCAAGAACGGATCGAGGCGTAGCTGCGGGGCCTTCTGCTCGCGTAGTTTGGCGACCTTGTAGGGCGGCACCGCGCCGGTAATATGGAGTTCGCCGCCGCGGAAGGCGCGCTCTTCGGCGAAGAGGTCGGAGATGGCGCGGAATTCGACGGCGTTGAGCGAGACCTCCTGGACGTTCCAGTAGAGCGGGTTCTTGCGCACGACGACGCGGCGGGCCACTTCCCATTTTTCCAACGTGAAAGCGCCGTTGCCCACGAGGGAACCGGGCCGGGTCCAAAGCGTATTGAGCGAATCCATCTTGCCGTGCTTGAGGATCGTGCCCGGGTGCACGGGGATCCAGCTGTGGTGGCAGAGGAGCTGCAGGAAGTAAGGGATAGGATCCTCGAGCTCGATGACGAGCGTGCGCGCGTCGGGCGCGCGGAGGCCGACGGACCTGAAGTCCTTGGTCTTACCGGAGTGGAAATGCTTGGCGCCGCGGATACCGTGCAGCATCGAGGCGTATTCGGCGCCGAAGCTTGGCGTGAGCATCCGCTCGTAACTGAAGAGGAAATCGGCGGAGGTCACCGGGTCGCCGTTCGACCAGCGGGCATTTTCGCGCAAGCGGAAGGTCCAGGTCTTGCCGTCTTTCGACATCGTCCAGCTTTCGGCGACGCCCGGGATGGGATGCAAGTCCTTCGGGTCGTAATTCACCAAGCCTTCGAAGAGGGCGCCGATGATATGGCTTTCGCTGAGCCCGGTGATCGTCTGCGGGTCGAGTCCGGAAGGCTCGGCCATATTATTGATAATCAGGTAGCCTTCGGCGGCCTTTTTCTCGGCGGTCGTCTTGCCGTCGCCGCAGCCCGCGAGCAGGCACGCCAAGGCGAGCAGGGCGGCCGTCCATCGGTGCGCAGGGCGAAGCATATGGCAGATTAGGCCCAGGGTCGGCCGGAGGGCAAGGCGTCTGGATGGGCTCTTTACTCCCCTCGGCGGGCTTCCTAGAAATGACCCATGATCACCCCGACCCGTCGCGACCTCGCTGTCGCCGCCCTGACCGCCTCCGTCTGCCTTGGCCTCCTTGGCTTCATCGGCCAGGACCGAATCGCCGCCACCGTGCCCACCCCGAAGCCCATCATGGGTTCGATGGCGTTTGATTGGGAGAAGATGGTCGTCAAGCCCACCAAGATCGGTGCCTACCGCAAAGTCTGCGAGGCCCCGACCGCGACCCTCGACGAACTTGAATATCATATCACGACGTTGAATCCTGGCCAGGCGCCGCACCCGCCCCACCAGCACGCCGACGAAGAGTTGCTCATCGTGAAGGAGGGCACCGTCGAGGCGCTCGTCGCCGGCGACTGGGTCAAACTCGGACCAGGCTCCGTTATCTTCCAAGCCGCCAACATCGACCACGCTATCCGCAACGCCGGCGAAGGGCAGGCGACCTACCATGTGATCAAGTGGAACTCGCCCGGCATGCTGGCCAAGCGCGATGCCGCGAGGGCCGCGGCCAAAGCTGCCGCGAAAGCCTCCGCTAAATAAGCCAAAGAAAAAGGGCGTCCCGAGGGACGCCCTTCTACTTGCTCCGAACAGGGGACTTAGATGGCGGCAGGACCGCGCTCGCCGGTGCGAATGCGGATGACGTCGGTAAGGCCGAGCACGAAGATCTTGCCGTCACCGATCTTGCCGGTCTGGGCAGCCTTGGAAATCGTGGCGATGGCCTTCTCGACCTGCTCGTCAGCGACGGCGGCCTCGATCTTCACCTTGGGGAGGAAATCGACGGTGTATTCAGAACCGCGGTAGATCTCCGTGTGACCCTTCTGGCGGCCGAAGCCCTTGACTTCAGTTACGGTCATACCCTCGATGCCGATTTCGGCGAGAGCGTCCTTAACTTCTTCAAGTTTGAAGGGTTTGATGATGGCGACGACGAGCTTCATGGTGGTGTGTTTAGGTTGGGTTAGGCGTTCGGTTGAGCAAGTCCACTTATGCATCCCCCGTGCCAAGTGCCGGGAAAGGGGGGCTTGTCCTACGATTGGCTAATTTTAAGCAGCACTTCCGACACGCCAGCCATTTTTTCAACAGATTTGAGTCCGGGTGCGAGTTCTACCCCACTATTTAGGTCAAAAAAGCCTGCTCCGGACTTCGCCGCGGCAGCGATATTATCTGGGCCGAGGCCGCCGGCGAGAATCCACAGGCTTTGCGGGTATTTCTGCACGAGTTTCTGGAAGCGGGTCCAGTCCGAGACCTTGCCGGTGCCACCGAACGCATCTTTGGCGTGGGCATCGTGCACGAAGCCTTCGGCGAGCGGAATGAGGTCGGCTGGCCATTCGGCGCCATCCGTAAGCTTAGGAGCCAACCAGAGGTGCTTGACGCCCAGCTGGGCGGAGAGGGCCTTGGGGTCGCACTCCTGCTTCGCCGGATCGAAGTGGGCCTGGACGACGGCGAAACCTTCGGCGATGAGCGCGGCGGCTTCGGCGACAGTAGGATTCACCGTCACGGCGACACGCTTATCCGCGGGGATTTCGCGCAGCAGGTCTGCGCGGGCGGCGGCCGGGACGTAACGAGGCGAGCCGCTCCAGCAGTTGATGCCGAGATAATCAGCGCCCTGCGCGAGGGCCATGGCGGCATCGGCGGCGCGGGTGATTCCGCAGACCTTGATGCGCGCCTTGCCAATCATGTGAGGGCTTCAATCACCGCGTTACGAATGGCGACGGCGGTCGGCGCGGAAGCAGTGCCGGCCAGCGGGATGCCAGCCTTGCGCAACGCGTCGGCGGTGGTGGCGCCGATGGCCACGGCCTTGGGCTGGCGCGCGCCGGCGTCGGGACGTAGCGATGCGGCCTGGTGCAGGAACGATTCCACCGCGGAAGGGCTGGCGAAGACGATGATGTCCGCACCGCGCCGACGGAACTCAGCCGCCTCGGGCGATTCGGCGACGGACTTCTCTTCGGTGGCGTAGACCTTGATGACATCGACGATCCCCATCGCCCCTTCGGCGAGCAGTCGCGGTAGTTCGGGGGTGTTGAGGTTGCCGGTGACAACGAGGAGCTTCTGGTTCTCGACGTCGTGTTTGTTCATTAGCTCGCGACCGAGCGACAAGGCATCGTTCTGCGTGGCGGTGAGGTCGGAGTCCAGATGGTACTGGCGCAGGGCTTTCTCGGTCGCGGGCCCGAGGCAGGCGAAACGCACGCCGCCGACGGAACGAATATCCGTGAAGCGCTCGAAGAAGCGGTCGAAGAATCCGCGCACGCCGTTGGCGCTGGTGAAGATGACCCAGTCGTATTCGCCCATGGCGTCGAGGACTTCGCTGAGGACGGTATCATCGGGCTCGAACTTGATTTCGAGCAGCGGGAGTTCGGAGACCGCCGCACCGGCGTCGACGAGGGCGTTCTTCCAGTCGGCACCACGTCCTTCCGGACGGGTGAGGACGACGAGGCGATCGCGGAGAGGGAGTTTGCTCATATTTAACGGGGCAAGATCTGGCGGAGGATATCATCGGCCAAGGCGGAGGCCGCGGCGAGGTCGGTGACGGGGAAAGCGAAGTCGCGGAAACCGAAGTCAGCGCGGAAAAGGTGCACACGACCCGCGGCGTGGTGGCAGGCGAAGGCGGTGTGGCAGCCTTCGCCGAGCTTGGCGAGGAACAGCCGCTCGACGGTCACAGAATACGTCGTGGTGGCGCAGCCGGCGGCGATATACTGTGCGACTTCGGCGGAGCGGGATTGGAGCGCGACGGCGCCCTGGCCGGCGGCGGGCACCATATCGGTGAGCGCGACGGGCTCGAACGAAAGGCCAGGCCATTCCTTGATGCCGAGGCGGTTAAGGCCGGAGGCGGCGAGGTAGGAGGCGTCGGCGTCGCCGTTGGCCAGTTTCTTCAGGCGCGTGTCGACGTTGCCGCGTAGCTCGGTCCACTGCGCCTGCGGGAAGGCGAGGGCGCCCTGCGCGCGGCGGCGGGGACTACCGGTGGCGATGAGCTTCGGGCTGGCGATCTCGCTGCGGCGCACGAGCACGTCACGGGGATCTTGGCGTTGCAGGCAGACGGCGATGGCGAGGCCGGCCGGCATTTCGGTCGGAAGGTCTTTCGAACTGTGGATCGCGAGGTCGGCTTCGCCGCGGAGTAAGGCTTGCTCGAGTTCAGCAGTGAAGAGGCCTTTGCCGCCTTGCTTCTCGAGTGACCAGCTCGCCTGGCGGTCGCCGGTCGTGGTGAGGATGCGGATCTCCGTCGGACGGCCGAGCGCCGCCTGCAGACGGGCGGCGGCGTCATGCGTCTGCTGGAGGGCCAGCGGGCTGCCGCGAGTGACGATAACGATGGGTCCGGACATGACGAAAGGTTAGCTCTGACGGATGAGCCAGAGTACTCCCCAGGCGGCGGGGATGGCGAGGTTGCCGACGAGCAGGATGGTGGCGGCGATGCGGAGGAGGCCCCAGGTACGGTTAAGAGTCGCTTGGACGGCGATGACCGCGCCGCAGAGCGCGACGGGGATACCCATGCCGACGCCGAGCCAGACCACACGGTCGTAAGGGTCTGCGACGAGGCCGAGGAAGACCTCCGCGCCACGGTAGGTCAGAAGGGTCGCGGCGTACAGGGCACCTGCGGAGAGGAGCAAGGAGAACGCCTGGACGACGCCATAGGCGTGGGAGTCGTCTTCGGTGAGTTCGTTCGGCACGCTGTCAGCAAAGACAGCCCCTGCCAGACTTCCAAGTTTCAAGTTTCCCAGAGGCGGAATAATCCGCCCCGGGAAACTCGCTTAGTGGCCGCCGAGGCCTTCGTGCTCCTTGATGTATTCCTGCTTCAGGCCCAGGGCTTCCGGGGCGTGCAGGACAAGCATCTTCATGCGGACGTCGGCTGGGACCGTCGAAGCCGTGGCCTTCGAGACCACAATCATCAGGATGATCGACAGCGGTACGGCCCAGATGGCGGGCTGTTCGCAGAGGATGCGCACGAGCGGGTTCGCGACCCAGAAGTCCGCCAGCGACTGCACGGCGTAGACGTCGGACAGCGTGGTAAGGGTGATCGCGCCGAGCGCCAGGAGGCCGCCGACGAGCATGCCGGTGGCCGCGCCTTTCATCGTCATGCCACGCCACCAGACGCTCATGAAGAGCAGGGGGAAGTAGCTGGCCGCCGCGATGGCGAAGGCCTGGCCGACGAGGTAGTTGATGTTGAGCTTCTCGACCTGTGTGCCGAGGCCGACGGAGACGACGCCGATGATGACGGCGGCCCACTTGAACGCCTTCAGGCGCTGTTCGGGGGAGGATTCGGGCTTCAGCATGCGGCCGTAGATGTCATGCGCTAGGGCGCTGGACATGGAGACGAGTAGTCCGGAGAAGGTGGACATGAACGCGGCGAAGGCGCCCGCGCACGTGATGCCCGAGAGGACCGAGCCGAGGAGCGGGTAGTCGCGGCCGGCGAGCAGCGTGGGCAGCTCGAGCACAACCTTGTCGGTGCCCTTCGAGCCGATGGCCTCGTAGAGTTCCGGCATGAGTGAACGGCCGATGACGCCATAGACCGGCGGGAAGACGTAGAAGACGCCAATCAGGATCATCACCCACATGGTGGTACGCTTCGCGGCGACGCCGTCCGGGTTGGTATAGAAACGGACGAGGATGTGCGGCAGGCCGGCGGTGCCGCAGACGAGCGCGATGATCAGCGAGTAGGTGTAGAGGAGGGAGTAGGGCTTCTTGTTCGCCTCGAGCGCGGCTTTCTCTTCGGGGGTCTTGGCGGCCTTGATGGC
>CAMCWL010000080.1 GCA_945882655.1 Opitutus sp. GAS368 | reverse complement strand
ACTTTCTGGGCGGGACCTTCGGTGAAGACCTCGGCGGCGGAAGCGAACGAGGCGGAGAACAGGGCGGCGGTCAGGACGAGGGAGCGCATGGGGTGGGGGTGGGGTAGGTAAAAGATGGAGGATGGCTTCGGGGATGAAAGAGGAAAGATGGGGTAGGGTCGGCACTCCGTGCCGACCTAGGGTTCAATGGCCGCCGGAGGGTGGTCTTAGGTAGGGTCACGACTACGTCGTGACCGGGCGCCGCATAGGCTCGCCCTACCTGGCGTTCACCGTGCGGCGAACGCGTTAGGGCAGCACGCGGTGCTGCCCTAACCTTGATACGGAGGGTAGGTTTGCTCGGCCCAATCTGTACACTCTGGGGGATGTCGCTGAGGCTAGGTCCTCAGGTCGGTAGACTTGAACCCTCCGCGCGCACCTCTGCAATTTGAGCATGCATTTCCTATACGTCGATGAGAGCGGGGATGTGGGGTCTAAGCATGGGTCTAGCAGCCACTTTATTCTTTGTGGCATATTGGTACATCATGCGGATTGGCATCGGGTACGAAAGGAAACCAGGCATATGCGTTCCCGCTTGTGCGCTAACTTTGGCTTCCCTGAAGCCGCCGAACTGCATGCATCGGAACTGTTGAGCCGGACGGACAGGCATTTCAACCTCAGCAGACGCATGCGGCTCCGGTGTGTCGCCCATGTTCTCGGCTTCATCGAGGCAAGACCTGCCATTCGGCGATTTCGCACGGTCATCGACAAGGATAAGACAGGCGAAGACTGCTACTTGAAGGCATGGATGGGCCTGCTTTCAGAGGTTATCGCCGAAGTAGGATTATTCCGGCATGGCCATTGTTCTTCTCCCGGTCTGGTCATCGTCTGTGACGACCATCGAACGGCGCCTCGCCCTAAGATGATGCGGCTCGTCGACCCATTATCCCGGCTTGACGACTTGCTGGTCGATCTGCCGTTCGGGCTAGCCTCGCAGGATAGTCACATGCTGCAAATGGCCGACCTATTAGCCTATCTTTCAAAGCAGACCGTAGCGCCATCAGGCTTGTTCGTCACCGGCGTAGAAATCCGCCTCTTGGAGCGATGCGAGCGGTTGTTCCGGTCGGCAGGAGAATCGTAAACGAAAAGAGGGCGCTTTCGCGCCCTCCTGATGGAGATATCTCAGCTGAACGAGTCAGCCTACACACCTGACATGATGTTCATACGGAGTGATTGGAAAGCAAACCGAAAAACCTCCTAAACCGAAGCTGTGTCGAAGGGACGCGTGCTGCTTACGGCTGACCAAGGGTGGTCAGCCCTACCTCCCCGCCGCCCAACGCACCGCATTCACTCAGATGTGGCGGGAGAGGTAATGTCGCTCAAAAGGAAACCGGAGGCCGGATGATTCTTGGTTCCTTGTTCTTCGTTCAGGGATACTAAGGCACAGAGGTGGCGGGAAACATTCTCAGGTCTCGGGTCTCGGCCGTCAGGTGCCGGGTTCAGGTATTCAGCACCAGGTTCAGGTTCGGGACCCGCACCCGTGCCCGTACCTGATAACCCCGTACCAGATACCCGATGGCCGAGACCTGGGACCTGAGATGATTATTCTATCCGCCAACCGCTAACCGCCAGCCGCCGTAACCTTCGTCGTCTACGCAACAATCTCGCTGACGACGCTTCCATGCACATCCGTAAGCCGGAAATCACGGCCGCCGAAGCGATAGGTGAGTTTCTCGTGGTCGATGCCGAGCTGGTGGAGGATGGTGGCCCAGAAATCGTAGACGGTGAGGGGCTTATCGACGGCGTAGTAGCCGAGCTCATCGGTAGCACCGAAGACGGTGCCGGGCTTGAAGCCGCCGCCGGCCACCCAGAGGCTGAAGCCGTAGGGATTGTGATCACGTCCGTCGCTACCCTGTGAGAACGGCGTACGACCGAATTCGCCGGAGAAGATGACGATGGTGCTGTCGAGGAGTCCGCGCTGCTTGAGGTCCTTGAGGAGCGCCGCGATGGGCTGGTCGACCTGATGCGCCATCATGCCGTGGCCCTTGAGGATCGAGCCATGGTGGTCCCAGGGGTTGGCCGCGTTGCCGCCGCCAAGGTTGCCAGAGAGACAGCTGAGCTCGACGAAGCGGACGCCTTTCTCGACCAGACGGCGGGCGAGCAAGGCCTGACGGGCGTAGCCGGCGGTCAGCGGGTCGGGTGAATCCACGCCATACATGGCCTTGGTCGCGGCGGACTCTCCGCTGAGGTCGCAGATCTCGGGGACGGCGGCCTGCATGCGGTAGGCGGTCTCGTAATTACGGATGGCCGCTTCGACCTGCGGTTCACGGGAAGCTTCGGCGAAGGCCTGGTCGACCTCGTTGATGAAGCCGAGGCGTCGGCGCTGGGCGGCGTCGGCTTCGCCGGGTTTGATGTTGGCGAGGGGTAGGGCGCCATCGGCCTTGATGACCGAGGCCTGATGCTGGCCGGGCAGGTAGCCATTGTTGAAGAGACCCACGCCACCGTGCGGGATCCCGGCGTTGCCGCTCTGCAGGACCACGAAGCCCGGGAGGTTCTGGTTCTCGCTGCCGAGGCCGTAATTGAGCCAGGCGCCGGCGCTGGGATGCCCCATGAACGGGAAGCCGGTATGGAAGAAGTAATTCCCCTGCGCGTGTTCGCTGACCTTGCTGGTCATCGAGCGGACAACCGTGAGGTCGTCGGCGCACTCCGCGATCTGCGGGAAGAGGTTGGTCATCTCGATGCCCGACTGGCCGTAGCGCTTGGCTTCCCACGCGCTGCCCATGATATTCCCGTTGTTGTTGAAGACCGTGCGTTGGACCGGCACCGGCATCGGCTTGCCGTTCAGCTTGGCGAGGGCCGCCTTGGGGTCGAAGGAGTCGACGTGCGAGACGCCGCCGGACATGTAGCAGAAGATGACGTTCTTGGCCTTGGCCTTGAGCGGGCGCTTGCCGGCGGATTCGGCCCCGAAGGCCGGTGACGAGAGGAGTCCGGACAGGGCGATGCCACCGAAGCCCAGGGAGCAGCGGCGGAGCAGTTCGCGGCGGGTGAGCGGGTGCATGTTATTTGAGATAAAGGAACTCCTTGAGATTGAGGACCGACTGGGCGAAGTCCGCCCAGATCATCGCCGGCTGGTCGGCGTGCGTGACCTTGAGGTCGGCGAGATAACGGGCGGCGGCCGCCTGTTCGCCGGGCGTCGCCTTGCGGGCGAGAGCCTGGACGAAGAGGGTGTCGACCTTGTCGGCGTCGGACTGCTTCTGGAGATTGAGGGTCCTGGCCCACTGCTTCGCGGTATCGATGACGAACGCGCTATTTAGGAGCGTCAGCGACTGCGCCGGCACGTTCGTGGCGTCGCGGCGACCCACGGTCGTGAACGGCTTCGGTCCGTCGAAGGTGGTGATCAGCGGATTGAGGGAGTTACGGCGGATGTTGAGGTAGACGCTGCGGCGGACCTGCTGGTGCGGCGGTCCCATGGCGTTGTCGCCCGGGCCATACATCCGGTGCTCCATCCGACCCGAGAGGGTGATGAGCGAATCGCGTAGGGCTTCGCCTCCGAGGCGACGCACGCGTACGTGCGAAAGCAGGGCGTTGTCGGCGTCCTTGGCCAAGGCCGTAGCCGTGGGCAGGCTGGAACGCTGGAAGGCGTCCGTCAGGAGGAGTTCCCGAAGCTGGGTCTTCAACGACCACTGCTGGCTGGTGAGACGCTTCGCGAGATAGTCGAGGAGCTCAGGGTGGGTAGGCTGGTCACCGAGGCGGCCGAAGTTGTCGACCGTGCCGACGAGGCCGCGTCCGAAGACGTGGTGCCAGAGGCGATTGCTTATCACGCGGGCCGTCAGCGGATTATCGGGAGCGGCGATCTTCGCGGCGAGTTCCAGGCGTCCGCTCCCAGTGGTCACGAAGGCCTTGGTGTCGAAGACCTCCAGATAGCGACGGGGGACGATGGCGGCCGGTTGCTTGTATTCGCCGCGGACGAAGAGCGGCATGTCGAACCCTTCGGCTTCGAGGAAGCCGGGAGCGCGGCGCGGTTCAGCCAGTTCGGATTCCCACTTACGGTATTCGACGATGAGAGCGGTGAGCTTGGTCGAAGCGCTGGTGGAAGCGTCGAGCATCCCGTGGCGGACGCCGGCATCGAGCAGCGCGGCTTGGGCCTCGGTAGCTTCGTCACGTCCCCAGGCCGTGGCGGCTTCGGTGAGGGCGTGGGCGACGTCTTGTGCCGTCGGGAGAGCTGGCGCCTGCGTGACCACGGCTTCGCCGGAAGGGCCAGCTTCGCGGGTGGTATGGAAGATGACCTCGCGGACGCCGTAGAAGCCTTCTCGCGCTTCGGCTTTCTTATCCGGATTGGTCGAGTCCTCCGGCAGGGTCAGTTCGAGATAAGCGTACGAGCCCTTACGGTAAGCGGTGTCGAGGGTGATCCAGGTCGGCTTGTCGGAGTTGATGGCCGCCTTGGGGAAGCGAGAGCCGCCCGGCGAAAGCGGATAGTTGTCGGGGATGAGTCGCAGTGTCGCGCCCTTACCCATGGCTTGGACGCTGATGAAGTCCGTCGTGACCTTGAAGCGGGGCGAGGTCAGGACGGCGCTGTGCTTGGTCGAGAGTACGTGAGAGTGCAGGCCGGACGGGAGGACGTGCTTGAGCACATCACTGCCGTCGGTCTCGACACGGAAATCTCCCGGAGCGAAGCGGCCATCGAGGCCGTTACCATGACGACGCCAAGCGGCGGCGCTCTTATCGTTCAAGCTCCAGTCAGGCTTTTCGCTCCGCGGAGCCGGAGCTTGCTTGGGCTTCAGTCCGACCCGCAGGAAGGTGGCCGCATGTAGCGGATAAGTGGGATCTCCCTCGTGTTTGAAACTCTCGGCGAGTTTGCCGTTGGATCGATTGATCTCGGCTAGTTTGGCGCGTAACCGGGCGGCCTGGCCGCGGAGGGTGTCGAGCTTCTCATCCTTCGTCGCGACCGGCGTGAGTTCGCCGCGGAGCGTACCGGCCCGGAAGGAGTCGGCGATCTGCGCGGCGGAGAGGGCGAAGCCGTAGAGGCGGGCCTCTTCGAGTTCACCCCGGAGGAAGGCGTTACCGCCGCCGGTGTGGCGACGTCCGAAGAGCAGGCGTGTCTTACCGGCCACGAACGTATGCAGGGCGGCCTTCTCGTTGGCCGGAGCATAGCCGGCGCCATAGGGCTGGCCGTTGCGGTAGAGTTCGATGCGCCCGTCGGGTTGATAGACGATGGCCAGATGGATGAGTTCGCCGGGCTTCGCGGTCTCGGCCGGGCCATTCACGTTCTGGGTGCGTACGGAGTTATTGCTGCCAGCCATCCATTTCGACTTCTGCCTCTCGCCGAAGACGAGCGCGTCGAAGACGCCACCGCCGATGGATTCCGTCGTGACCACGCCGCCGCCGCGCTGGTCGAGGGTGGATAGGGCGACCCAGGCTTCGAGGGTCTTGGCCTTGAGGGTCTCGGGGGTCGGGCCGGTCTCGGCGAAGGAGTCTTCGCCATCGAGCATCAGCCGGCCGTTCTTGATGACGGCGCCGCCGTTGAGTTTGGCGTCGAGTTTGCCGACGAGGTCACGTCCGTCCTGTTCGAAGGTCCACCAGTGGCTGGGCGCCGGGCCGGCGTTCTTATCCGCCTTGAGGCGACGACGGAAACCATCGGTGGTGAGCTCGCGTTCGACCTTCGCCAACTCGTCCTGCAGGCGGACACGTTCCTGGGAGCTGGCACGGATACGTTCGAGGGCCGCGGGGAGGTCCTTGGCCTGTTGGACCCACTTGGCCGAGAGTTCGGCACGGATGGCCTGCTTGAGTTCGGTCAGGCGATCGCGGTGCTGATCGAGCAGGGCGGGGGAGTCTACGGTCACTTGTCCCGGACGGGCGGAAGCGAAGATGCCGTAGAAGGCGGTGAAGTCGGCCTGGCTGATGGCGTCGAACTTATGGTCGTGGCAGCGGGCGCAGGAGACCGTGAGTCCGAGGAAGGTCTTCGAGACGACGTCGATCTGGTTGTCGACGTTGCGGACCTGCTCATCGACCGTGTCGACCGGCTGGTAGCCGTGTTCGATCATGCGGAAGTGGCCGGTGCCGAGGGCCGACTCATTGAGCTTTTCCGCTTCATTGAGACGCGGGGTCTTCAGTAGATCACCGGCGAGCTGTTCGCGGACGAACTGGTCGTAAGGGACGTCGGCATTGAAGGCACGGATGAGATAATCGCGGTAGCGCCAGGCCTGCGGGATGGACGGATCTCCTTCGCTGCCGTGCGTGTCGGCGTAGCGGACGAGGTCCATCCAGTGGCGGGCGAAGTGTTCGCCGTAGCGAGGCGAGGCCAGCAGGCGGTCGACGACCTTGGCGAAGGCATCTGCCGAGGTGTCGGCTTCGAAAGCGGCGATTTCTGAAGGCGAGGGCGGAAGGCCGGTGAGCACATAGGTCGCGCGGCGGAGGAGGGTGGCTTTATCGGCCGGAGCGGCGGGGCTAATGCCGGCGGCGGCAATCTTCGCGTCGAGGAAGCAGTCGATGGCGCTGACAGATTTACCAGCAGGAACGACGGGCGAGGTGATCGGCTGGAAACTCCACCAGTTTCGGCGAACCTGCAGGAGGTCGGCCCACGCGGGGGTGATGGAGTCCTCGGGGGCTTTCGTGCGCGGATCCGGGGCGCCACGGTTAATCCATTCCGCGAAGTCGGCGATGATCTGTGCATCGAGCTTCGTGCGCTTCTTGGGCATCTGGAGCGTCTCATGGCTATGATCCATGGATTGGAGCAGGATGCTCTTCTTGGCATCGCCGGGGATGATCGATGGGCCTTCTTCTCCCCCTTTGAGCAGGCCGTCGCGATAATCGAGGCGGAGGTCACCTTTCTGCTTCTTGGCGTCGTGGCATTCGTAGCATTCCGCGACCAGTACCGGACGGATCTTCGCTTCGAAGAATTCCAAGTCCGCCGGCTTGAGGTCAGCGGCTAGGGCTGAACTCAGCGAACCGCCGAACAGGGTAAGGATGCGGAAAGACGGGGCCATGGGGGTGGGGTGCCTTGGTTATCGCCATCGGGGGAAGGCATGCAAAGGCCTAATTAGGACAGCGCCGAGGGCCTGAGGTTGCGGGGTAATTTTTGGTGGCGGGTGGCGGCCCCGGGGCTCGGTTGGCGGGGATGGGCGCTCAAGGGGAAACCGG
>CAMCWL010000079.1 GCA_945882655.1 Opitutus sp. GAS368 | reverse complement strand
ACCGCCGTCATGGAGGCTAACCCTTTCAGCGGGATGCGCACGCTCTCCGCCAACATCGCGGTGGAGCTGCCTGAGGCCGCCGTCGGTCACACCCACTTCCGCGCGCTCTTTCTCGGAGCGTGCTGCCTCTTCCTGCTCACCTTCGTGATCAACACCCTCGCGGAAATCCTCCGCCAGCGCCTGCGTGAGCGCTATAAAGTCGTCTAAGCCATGGCCTCTTCTTCTGATAGCAGCACGCCCCGCGGCGAACCTTGGGTCTGGTTTACCGGACTCGGCCTGATCATCGGCCTCGGCATGGTCATCGGCTTGCTGTCCCTGGTCATCCTGAATGGTGTCACGGTCTTCTGGGCCCCGCAGGTCCCGGTCGCGCAGGTCGACGACGGCCGCACCATCATCGGTCAGCTCGCCCAGCGCCGCATCCGTGCCGGCTCGACGGCTGAGAACCCCCGTTACGAGCGTCAGTATCAGGTCGGACTTCGCGAACTGAACGGTAATTCCTACCTCTGGGTCGACGAAACCAAGATCAAGGCTGAGGTCTTTCCCGACGATGTCCTCGGCCTGGAACGGGTCGAGCATGGCCCCGCGTTCGTCCGCCCGCAGTCCCTGCGCAAATCCGACGGCAAGGTCGTCCCGATCACGGATCCGGCCTTCGAATCCGCTTTGCAGGCCGAGGTCGCCGCTGCGGCCGCGGTCCGCGAGAAATTCGAAGAGATCACCCGCCATCGCATCGGCGACGTCAATCACGAGATGGATGAGGCCCGCGTGGCCCTGCGTCGTGCCGAGGACCTGAAGCTGGCTGACGAGATTGCTGTCCGCCGCCGTCAGATCGACGGACTCGAGGAACGTTTCGTCGTTCTCAAGGCCGAGGCCCAGAAGATCGTCAACGGCGGGGCGGTGGCCGTGCTCGATTCGAAGGACGCCGCCGGCCGCGAGGTCGCCATCCCGCTCACCCAGATCGTCCGCACCTGGTTTCCGAACCGCCTCGACACTTGGGGTCGTACGCAGCTCTTCGCCTCGCGCTTGGGCGAGTTCATCTTCGATGAGCCTCGCGAGGCCAATACGGAAGGCGGCCTGATGCCCGCCATCTTCGGCACCCTCGTGATGACCGTCTTCATGAGCCTGCTGGTCACGCCCTTCGGCGTCATCACCGCCATCTATCTTCGTGAATACGCCCAAAATGGTCCCATTCTGCGCGTCGTGCGCATCAGCGTGAACAACCTCGCGGGGGTCCCGTCCATCGTCTTCGGCGTCTTCGGCCTCGGCTTCTTCGTCTACGTCCTCGGCGGTTCGATCGACCAGCTTTTCTTCTCGGATCAGCTTAAGTATAATAACAACACCCCCGTCTTCGGCACGGGTGGCCTGCTCTGGTGCTCGCTCACGCTCGCTCTCATGACCCTTCCGGTCGTCATCGTCGCTACCGAAGAAGCCCTCGCGGCCGTCCCGCGCGGCATGCGCGAGGCCTCTCTGGCCACCGGCGCCTCGAAGTGGCAGACGATCCGCGACATCCTCCTTCCCGCTTCCGCTCCGGGTATCCTGACCGGCGTCATTCTCGCCATGGCCCGTGGGGCAGGGGAGGTCGCTCCGCTCATGCTTGTCGGCGTCGTCAAGCTCGCCCCGACGCTGCCTTTCGACGGCAACGCGCCTTTCCTGCACTTGGACCGGAAGTTCATGCACCTGGGCTTCCACGTGTATGACCTAGGCTTCCAGTCGCCGGACTCGGATGCCGCCCGCCCGATGGTCTTCGCGACCACGCTGCTGCTCATCGTCCTGATCATCTGCCTGAATCTGGGCGCGATAACGATTCGCAACCGCCTTCGCGCTCGCTTCAAGGGCGCCTCCTTCTAAAAACAAACTAACTCATGCCCGAAATCATGAACCCTCCGTCCTCCTCTCGCATCAAGGTCCGCCCCGCTACCGAACGCGAGGGCCGTAAGGACTATATCACCATCAAGGATTACGGTTTCTGGTATGGCCAGAAGAAGGCCCTCGACGCCATCTCCCTCGACATCCCGGAGCGCCAGGTGGTCGCCTTCATCGGTCCGTCCGGTTGCGGCAAGTCCACGCTGCTGCGTAACCTTAACCGCATGAACGACCTCGTCGATGGCATCAGTCACGAAGGGGACATCACCATCAACGGCCGTTCGATCTACGACCCCGGCCTGGAGGTCATCTCCCTACGCCGCCGCGTCGGCATGGTCTTCCAGAAATCCAACCCTTTCCCGAAGTCGGTCTTCGAGAACGTCGTGTACGCCCTGCGTGTGGTCGGCGTCCGCGACCGTGCCGTCCTCGAGGAAGCCTGCGAGACCTCGCTCCGTAAGGCCGCGCTCTGGGACGAAGTGAAGGACCGCCTCGACGACAGCGCCCTCGGCCTGTCCGGCGGCCAGATGCAGCGTCTGTGCATCGCCCGCGCCATCGCCAATCGCCCGGAGATCCTGCTGATGGACGAGCCTTGCTCGGCCCTCGACCCGATCGCCACCGGCAAGATCGAGGAACTCATCCACGAACTCAAGGAGCAGTTCACGATCGTGATCGTGACCCACTCCATGCAGCAGGCCGCCCGTGTGTCGGATCGCACGGCCTTCTTCTACCTCGGCAAGCAGATCGAATACGATACTACCGAGAAGATCTTCATGAACCCGTCCCAGGCTCAGACCGAGGCCTATATCTCGGGCCGTTTCGGTTGATCCTTTAAACACAAAATACCATGCAACGCTTTTTCCACGACGAACTCCGCCAGCTCCGGGATGACCTCATCCTGATGGGTGAGCGCTCGCTCGACATGTCCCGCCTAGTGCTCCGCGCCGTCGAGACCGGCGACGATTCTTTGGCCCTGCAGGTCCGCGGTATGGATGATCGTGTCGATGAGCTCGAGAAGCGCGTCGACCGCGAAATCATGCGCTACCTGACCCTCTTTGGTCCGATGGGTAGCGACGTTCGCCTCCTCCTCGCCGCCCGTGATATCGGCCATGACCTCGAGCGTATCGCCGACGAGGCTTCGGTCATCGCCAAGCGCGCGATGGTCATCTCCGAGCGTGGTCCCCTGAAGAGCCTCCTGCACGTTCCGGCCGAAGGCATCATCGCCTGCGAAGTCCTGCGCCTAGCCCTAGACAGCTTCATTGAAGGCGACATCGCCAAGGCCCGTCTGGTTCTGGAGCGCGATGCTGAAATCGACGCCTTGAACCGCAAGAATTACGAAGAGCTCTTCGGCAAGGCTGGCGATACTACCAAGGTATCCGCCTCCCACGTTGAGTTGATCTTCATCTCCAAGGCTCTCGAGCGTATTGGTGATCACTCCAAGAATATCGCGGAACAGGTCATCTTCCTCCTCTCCGGCGAGGACGTCCGTCACGCCCGCTAAGTCTTCCACCGGAAAGTCTCCCTTGTCGGGCGGCTTTCCTGTGGTATGATGCGGGAATGGAAGTCGCACGTCGTCTCGGTGTCTTGGTCCTCGAATGGGGCTCCCTCGCCTTGGGGGTCTTCTTGGCAAAATATTTCGATTTCCTTACCTATGGGGACCCGTTGACGCTCGGCGTCGTCGCGGTCGTGCTCGGTCTGTTCAACTCCTTCCTGCGTCCATTCCTCCTGGCTATCTTCATGATCGTCTCGATTCCCATCCTGATCATCACCCTCGGCTTGGGTGCCTACCTGGTGCTCTTCGTGACCAATGGTGCCATCCTCGCCCTGACGGACAGCCTCATCAGGGACTTGCAGGTAAAGAGTTGGGCGATGGCTACCCTGACCATCTCCATCACTTCCTGGATGATCTCCTCTTCCGTCGGCATCGATCAGCTCAAGCCGCTGCGCCGGGCCAATGAAGCCAAGGCTAGTGCCCAGAAGGCCAAGGACGACGCCATCGACATCTGAGAGGCGAGCGAGGCTCGCCAGGGGTAGGGGTTGGGGCAGGGGTAGGGGTAGTTTTGAATCACGTCGGCCGGGTCTCTGACGCTGTCGCTTACGGTGTTAGGTTTGTCCTACCCCGACCCCTATCCCTACCCCTGCCCCTCATCGGTCAGTCTTGCCAATCCGCTGGGAGTCCTTTGCGTGGGGGCTCTAAGCCATGTCGAATCCCGCTCTCTCCTCCTGGGCCCGTAACGTCGCCCCCTCACCGACCCTCGCCGTCGATGCCAAGGCGAAGGCCCTCAAGGCCGCCGGCAAGGACGTCGTTGGCTTCGGCGTCGGCGAGCCCGACTTCGACACCCCGCAGTTCATCAAGGACGCCTGCGCCAAGGCCCTGGCCGACGGCCAGACGAAGTATGCCCCCACGCCGGGCATCCCCGCTCTCCGCAAGGCCATCGCCGAAGACTACACCCGTCGCGGCTTCACCGGTATCGCCGACGCCAACGTCGTTGTCTCTCCGGGCGGCAAGATGTCCTGCTACCTCGCCATCCTCGCCACCATCAGCTCCGGCGATGAAGTCATCATCCCCGCTCCGTATTGGGTGAGCTACCCTGAGATGGTGAAGCTCGCCGGCGGCACGCCCGTCGTCGTGAACGCTGAAGACGTCACCGGCTTCAAGATCACCCCGGCCCAGCTGACCGCCGCGCTCACCCCGAAGACGCGCATGGTCATCATCAATAGCCCGTCCAACCCGACCGGCGCCGTCTACTCCCGCGCCGAGCTCGAAGCCCTCGTGGCCATCTGCGTGAAGGCCAACGTCTGGATCATGTCCGACGAGATCTACGAGAACCTCGTCTATGACGGCCAGACCACCTGCAGCCCGGCGACCTTCTCCCCCGAAGCCGCCCGCCTGACCATCACCGTCTCCGGCTACGCCAAGAGCTACTCCATGACTGGCTGGCGCCTCGGCACCCTCGTCGCCTCCGATAAAGCCCTCGCCGCCGCCGTGGCCGACCTGCAGAGCCAGATCTCGTCCAACGCCACCACCTTCGCGCAGTTCGGCGCCCTGGCGGTGCACCAGCACCCCGACAAGGCCAAGGCCTCCCTCGCCGAGATGGGTGCCGTGTTCGACAAGCGCCGCCTCAACCTCCTCGCCGGACTCAACGCCATTCCTGGCCTGACCTGCTACCGCTCGCAGGGTGCGTTCTACCTCTTCCCGAATATCAAGTCATTCGGCCTGACCTCCACGCAGTTCGCCGACCGCTTGCTCGAAGAAGAGCTCATGGCCGTCGTCCCGGGTTCCGCGTTTGGCTCCGAAGGCTACATCCGCCTCAGCTACGCGACCTCCGACCAGGTCATCGCGCAGGGCCTCGAGCGCCTCGGTCGTTTCTGCGCGAAGCTGAAGAAGTAACTTCAGCGAGGGGACACGTGGGCACGGTGACACGTGGACAAGGGGAAGGGAGTAGGGAAGACGGGGGTCATCTCCCGTCTACTTCTTCACGGGCTTTCCGCATCTTGATGGTGCCGCCTAGCAGGCGGGCTACTTCGTCAAGCTGCGCCGCTATTTGGACGACTGCCGGCTGGGGGATCATGCCGATGGATTCGGCGATGCTGAGCTGGGTTTCAAGTTCCGCCAATGAGCCACGGGCGATCTGGAGGAAGCGTAGGGCGTCTCGATTAGTCCCTCGCTCGTCGCCTTCGGCGATGTTTGATGGGATGGAGACTGCCGATCGCATGATCTGATCGGACAGCCCTCGATGTCGTTCGAAGGACGGAGTCATGCAGAGTCGATAGGCTGCGGACGCGAGTGAACGCGACTTTTGCCAGACGACGAGGTCGCGATACGAATTAACCTTTCCGAGCGGCTTGGGTGTATTCATCGCCGCCGATGTTGTCCACGTCACAACTTCAACGCACCGCTTTCGTCGCACACTGAATCCCTATCCTCCCCTAAAGGATTCCTTTGCTAACATCCCCCATGTCCACGTGTCACCGTGTCCACGTGTCCCCTAGGTTTAAGCCGGTTCCACCAAGATACACGGCATCCCGGCAGCGTCGGCGGCTTCCTTGCCGCGCGGGCTGTCTTCGATGACGACGCAGTCGGCGGGCTTCAGGCCGAGGCGATCCGCCGCGGCGAGGAAGAGGTCAGGGTGCGGCTTGGAGCGCACGGCGTCCTCCGCGGTGATGATGGCGTCGAAGAGATGCGTGATATCAATCTGCTTAAGCGTGGTATAGACGTGGTCGCGGCGTCCGGCTGAAGCCACGGCGGTCTTATGGCCGAGGCCACGGACATGGTGGACGACGGCGACGACCTCGGTGCGGGCGGTGACGTCCTTGGCGAGGTGCTCCTCGAGGAACTCATGGCCGTCGGCGAGCAGCTGCTCGACGTTGAGGTCGAAGCCGTAATCGGCCTTGAGGCGCTTGCAGGTGTCGACGGCGGACATGCCGCCCATCGAACAGAAGAGGGGCCAGGGGAAGTCGAACGGACGACCAATCTGCTTGCCCACGATATGAGTCCAGCTGCGGTGGTGGATCCACATGGAAGCCGCAAGGGTGCCGTCGCAGTCAAAGATCCAGCCCGGACGGGAGAGGAGGGCCGGGTCGAAGGGAATCATCTGGGACATGGCGATCAGCGCATTCCGGGGAAGCCGCCGCCGGGGAAGCCACCACCAGGCATGCCGCCACGGCCGCCGCCCATCTGGCCCATGCGACGCATGAGTTCCTTGCCCTTGCCGCCCTTCATCATGCGCATCATGTCGCGCATCTGGGAGAATTGTTTAATCAGCGCGTTGACGTCGCTGACCTGGGTGCCGGAGCCCTTGGCGATGCGGAGACGGCGGGAGCCGTTGAGGATTTCGGGGTTGCGACGCTCCTTCTTGGTCATCGAGAGCACGATGGCTTCGGTCTTGGCGAGGTGCTTCTCTTCCTTGGCGCCGACCTGGACGTTACCCATGCCCGGCATCATCTTCATGATGTCGCCGAGCGGGCCCATCTTCTTCATCTGCGACATCTGTGCGAGGAAGTCTTCGAGATCGAAGTCGGCCTTCTTCATCTTCTCGGCCAGGCGTTCGGCTTCCTTGTGGTCGACGACCTCCTGGGCCTTCTCAACGAGGGAGACGACGTCGCCCATGCCCAGAATACGCTGGGCCATGCGGTCGGGGTGGAAGGTGTCGAAGTCCGAGGACTTCTCACCCGTGCCCATGTAGCGGATCGGGACGCCCGTGACTGACTTCATCGACAACGCCGCGCCACCGCGGGCGTCGCCGTCGAGCTTCGTCAGGATGATGCCCGTGAGGGGCGTGGATTCGTGGAACTTGGCGGCCACGTCGACGGCCTGCTGGCCGAGGGCGGCGTCGGCGACGAGGAAGACCTCGTGCGGCTGGAAGGCGTCGCGGACGCGGCG
>CAMCWL010000078.1 GCA_945882655.1 Opitutus sp. GAS368 | reverse complement strand
CCCTTCGATGATCCTGAGACCAAGGAGCCAGTCTATCGTAAGCAGACCCGCGGTGGCAAAGGCGTCATTGCCATCTCCACCGAGGTCGGCGTCGCCGGTGCCCTCAGCGTCCAGGAAGAAGACGAGGTCATGCTCCTCACCAAGGGCGGCCAGTCCATCCGCACCAAGGTGTCTGACATCCGCTGCACGGCGGGTCGCAACACCAAGGGCGTCCGCGTCATGCGCCTCAAGGATGGCGAGGCGTTGCTCGGCATCTCCAAGGTCGAGCGTTCGGACGAAGAGGAAGAGAACGCCGCCAAGCCTCAGGCCTAACCAGCTGACCGGCCAAGCAGAAGGGGCGCCTGGTGGCGCCCCTTTTTTGTGCCCTGACGGTCTGCTTAGGCCCGTTCCAGCGCCGCGATACACTCGACGTGCCGGGTCTGCGGGAAGAGGTCGAACGGACGGACCGAGATGACCTTCCAGCCCTTGGCGCAAAGATACTTCACGTCGCGCGCCTGGGTGTCGGGGGCGCAGCTGACGTAGACGATACGGCGCGGGCCGAAGGCATGCAGCTGGTCGAGGAAGGCTTCGTCGCAACCCTTGCGGGGCGGGTCGACGATCACGGCGGACTCATGGCCTTCGACGGGGATCTTCTTGAAGATTGATTCCGCGGAGCCGGCGATGAAGCGACAGTTGAGGAAGTGGTTGAGCGTGGCGTTCTCGGCGGCCTTGCGGGCTGCTTCGGCGCTGACCTCGATGCCGTTGACGGAATCGAAGAGGCGGGCGCCGGAAAGCGCGAAGAGTCCCGAGCCGCAATAGGTGTCGACGAGGTGCTTGGCGCCAGATTCGTGGGCGAGCTTGATGGCGTGGCCGACGAACTGCTCGAGCACGGACGGATTATTTTGGAAGAACTCACCGGCGAGGAACTTCAGCTGCACTGCGCCGACCTTCTCAGTGACGACCTGGCGGGAGTCGGTGACGACGCCTTCTTCGCAATCGCGGAAGAGCAGGGTAGCGCCACGTTCGAAGCGGCCAGGGTTGGACTTGATGTCCTTACGGGAACGGGCGAGGGCGGAGTTGATTGCGTCCGTCGCGATGGGGCACTTCGGTACGTCGACGACGCGGCGGGAGGTGCCAGCGGCGAGGAAGCCGATCGGGAAGTCCGCGCGGCGCGGGGTCATGAAGTGCGGGGTGATCTTGGAGCGGTAGCCGTACTGCTTCGGCGAAGGGTGGCAGGCGTCGACCTTGGTCTTGATGCCGCCGAGGCGCTCGAAGGCTTCCGCGACCTGCTTCTGCTTCCACTCGAGCTGCTGCGGGTAGGCGAGGTTCTGGTACTGGCAGCCGCCACATTCACCGAACAGGTCGCAACGGGGCTGGACGCGGTGGGGAGAGGGGACGACGACGCGGACGAGGTCGCCACGCGAGAAGTTGGCGGCGTTGTGCCAGATACGTGCCACGATCTTTTCGCCTGCGAGGGCGCCGGCGATGAAGACGACCCAGCCGTCGACGCGGGCCACGCCTTCACCGAGGTTCGTTAGGCTGGCGATCTCGACCTCGATCTCCTGATGGTAGGTGAACTTGCCCTCCCGGAACTTGGAGGAGTCGGGTTTGCGGGACTGAGGCGGCTCGAATTCGGACATGGCGATAAAGTCCGTCTCCCGGCGGAGAGGTCGAGACTTATCCCTGCCGAAGGCCTATCCTTGCCCTTCGGCGTCCCTTGCTACTCACTTCGCCCGTGCCCGACGAGGTCATCCAGAGCCGACAGAACCCCCGCGTGCAGGCATTGGCCCGCCTGCGGGACCGTGCCGAGCGCGAAGCCCGCGGCCTGTTCATCGCCGAAGGCCTCCGGGAACTCTCCCGGGCCATCGAGCGCAAGGTCGAGGTGCTCGAAATCTATTTCTGCCCCTCGATGTTCCGTGGCTCCGAGGCCGCCGAACTCGTGACCAACGCCCGTGTCGCTGGCGTGGACTGCTGTGAACTCGGCGAATCCGCGTTTGAGAAGGTCAGCGGCCGCGAAGGGCCGGACGGCCTGCTCGGCGTCGCCAAGACCTGGAACTGCTCGCTGGATCAGCTCAAGCCCTCGGCGAACCCTCTCCTGCTCGTCGCCGAATCAGTCGAGAAGCCCGGTAACCTTGGTGCCTTACTCCGCACGGCGGATTCCGCCGGTTGCGACGCCCTCATCGTCTGCGACCCGATTACCGACGTCTTCAATCCCAACGTCGTCCGATCCTCGCAAGGGGCGCTCTTCTCCGTCCCCGTAGCCGTATGCACCTCGCAGGAGGCTGCCGCCTGGATGAAGACCAAAGGGGTCCGTTCCTTGGCGACCTCACCGGCGGCCACCAAGGCTTATTGGGATGTCGATTGCCGTGGCCCGGTGGCTTTGCTGCTCGGCTCCGAGAAGGATGGTCTGTCCGATTTCTGGCTCAAGGGTGCGGATGAGAAGATCTCGATCCCGCAGGCTGGCCTATCGGATTCGCTCAATGTTTCCAACGCCGCGGCGATTTGCCTTTTCGAGGCCGTCCGTCAGCGACGCAAGTGAGTATGCATCGAGGGTATTTTCTAGCCGGCATATTTTGTTTAGCGGCCGCGTGGGCGTGTCGGGCGACGTACGCAAAAATCGGTGCATCCGTCGGACCAGACGGCGTCCTGCATGAGCCGTTCGGGCTGATTCCATTGGCTTGGCTGCTCGATTTCGTCGGGCTAGCCTTGCTCGTACTGGCCTGGTTACGCCGTAAATAAGAAGGCCGGGCTTGAGGCCCGGCCTTGCTTGAAGGACTGACGATTCGCTTAGCCGATGGCCTTGGCGATCGCGGCGCTGGCGCGGATTGAGGGGGCTTGGCCGTGCCCTTCGGGCTCGGCCTAACCCGCCTCAGCCCTCGGCCTTTAGCCGATGGCCTTGGCGACGAGGTCGTCGAGCTTCTTGCCGTCGACAGCGAAGGCGCGGATACCTTCGGCGGTCTTCTCCGTGGCCATGGCGTCTTCGTTGTGGTGCCAGCGGAAATCCTTTTCGCCCCAGACTTTGGCGGCTTCGCCTTCGGACTTGGCGGCAGCTTCATCGAGCGCCTTGGGTACGGTGGTGGAATCTTTGGAGAGCTCCTCGAGGAGGTTCGGAGCAATGGTCAGGAGGTCGCAACCGCAGAGGGCCTTGATCTGGCCGCAATTACGGAAGGAGGCGCCCATGACTTCAGTCTTGATGCCGTTACGCTTGTAATAGGCGAAGATGCGGCGGACGGACTGGACGCCGGGATCGTTGGCGCCCGAGGAGGCGGCTTCGTTCCAGTTGGCGCCCTGAGCCTTCTTGTGCCAGTCGTAGATACGGCCGACGAACGGCGAGATCAACTGGACCTTGGCGTCGGCGCAGGCGACGGCCTGGGCGAACGAAAAGAGCAGGGTGAGATTGCAACGGATGCCTTCCTTTTCGAGTTCGGCGGCGGCCTGGATGCCTTCCCAGGTGGAGGCCATCTTCACGAGGATGCGTTCCTTGGGGATGCCGGCGGCCTTATAGAGGGCGATCAGTTCGCGGGCCTTGGCGACGGTGGCGGTCTTGTCGAAGGAGAGGCGAGCGTCGACTTCGGTGGAGACGCGTCCCGGGACAATCTTGAGGATTTCGGTGCCGAAGGAGATGAGGAGCGCGTCGACGGCGGCCTGGACGCCCTTGCTCTTATTGTCCTGGGCGGCCTTCTGGAGGAGGGCCTGGTACTCAGGCATCTGGACGGCCTTGAGGATGAGGCTCGGGTTGGTCGTAGCGTCCAGAGGCTTGAAGGCCTTCATGGCGGCGAAGTCGCCGGTGTCGGCGACGACCTTGGTGTGTTGGCGAAGCTGTTCGAGTGCGTTCATGAGTGAAGGGTTCGGAGCGTGTTAAAGGGGGCGGGCTTGTCCAGCCCGACCCGAAAAAACGGGCATCAGCCTGCCGTCCGGGCATCTCTCGCTTGTTTCGGAGGGCAGGGTGGTGCAAATTGCCCCATGCGAATCAAGGTCAAGCAGGCGCTCGCCGCCGAGCAGCCGCTCAAGGGTGTCACGGTTTCTGGATGGGTCCGTACCCGACGCGACGCGAAGGACTTCTCCTTCGTCGAGATCAACGACGGGTCCTGCTTCAAGAACCTCCAGGTGGTGGTGGATGCCGCTGCTCCGGGCGCGGAACACCTTAAGGAAGCACTGACGGGCTCTTCGGTCAGTGTGGACGGCGAACTGGTGCCGTCCCCGGCCAAGGGCCAGAAGTGGGAGCTCAAGGCCACGGCCTTCCGGCTCCTTGGGCGGGCCGACGAGACTTTCCCTCTTCAGAAGAAGGGACATACCGTTGAATTCCTGCGGACGATCCCGCACTTGCGCGCCCGGACTAATCGCCTCGGTTCGATGATGCGCGTGCGCAGTCGCATGGCGATTGCGGTCCATGAGTTCTTCCAGCAACGGGGCTTTGCTTATGTCCACACGCCGATCGTGACGGCCAGCGATTGCGAAGGCGCCGGTGAGCTTTTTCGCGTCACGACTCTCGATCCGGTCGCGCCGCCAAAGACGCCCGAGGGCAAGGTCGATTGGTCGGCCGATTTCTTCGCGAAGCAGTCCTATCTCACGGTCTCCGGGCAGCTCGAGGGCGAGACCCTCGCCTGCGCCTTGGGTGATGTCTATACTTTCGGACCGACTTTCCGGGCGGAGAATTCGCACACCAGTCGCCACGCCAGCGAGTTCTGGATGATCGAACCCGAGATGGCTTTCTGTGACCTCGAGGGCGATATGCGCTGCGCTGAGGAACTCGTAAAATACCTAGTAAAGACGGCCCTGGAACAGTGTTCGGATGAACTCGATTTTTTTAATGCTTACGTCGATAAAGGCTTGCTCGAGCGCCTGCGATTCGTCGCCGAAAGACCCTTCGCACGAGTCACGTATACTGAGGCTGTGGAGCTCTTGCTGAAGTCTGGTCGTAAATTCGAGTATCCCGTCGTCTGGGGTGAGAACCTGCAGTCCGAGCACGAACGTTATCTCACCGAGGAGCATTTCAAGTGCCCGGTGACCGTCTACGATTACCCTAAATCCGCGAAGCCTTTCTACATGCGCCAGAACGACGACGGTAAGACCGTCGCCGCGATGGACGTCCTCGTGCCAGGCGTCGGTGAAATCGTGGGAGGAAGTCAGCGCGAAGAGCGTCTCGATCGCCTCGTGGCGGCGATGCAGGCGCACGGCCTGGATCTAGCCAGCTACGGATGGTATATCGACACGCGACGATTTGGGTCCGTGCCGCATGCCGGCTTCGGGCTTGGTTTCGAGCGCCTGCTGATGTTCGTCACCGGTGAAGGCAATATCCGAGACGTGATCGCATATCCGCGCACGCCCGGGCACGCCTGAGGTGCTTTACTGGGGGCGGATGAGGTCGAGCAACGCCCGGGCCGTGGCGCAGTTGTGCCGTACCATCTGTTGGCTGGGCGTCGTCGGCTTTGCGTCCTTGGCCGCCGCGTGCGGCGAGGGGGTCGCGGTGAAGACTGGCGAAGTCGAAGCCACCATGCCGACGGCGTTGCCATAGGGGTCGATAATGGGGCCACCACTAGAGCCGCGTGCATAGTCGGCCGTAATCTGCATGAAGACCGAGCCATTACGTTCTGGTTCGTTCATCTTGAAGTAGCGCGAGATGACGCCCTCTGAGATGAAACCGAAGGTGTTGGCCGGGTGGCTATAGCAACGGATTGGCGAGCCGGCGGGCGCGTCGTCGCGCAAGGGAAGGAAGGCCAAGTCTTTGGCGTCGATGCGGAGTAGGGCAACATCGTGGGCCTTGTTGGCGGCGAGTACTTCGACGACGGGGAAGAATCGCCCGTCGAAGGTGATCACGCCCATCGCTTCGCCGGTCGCGCCTGCGGCCACATGGTGATTGGTGGCGATGACGCCGTCAGCGGTGATGGCGAAGCCGCTGGCCAAAGTATTATGCCATTTGGGGCATTTATCGCATTTGTAGGCGGATCCGATGAGCACGGATGCTTGGGCACTACGCCGATAGATGTCCGCACCTTCGAGCGGTGTGCCGGAGCGCGGCTTAGAGGTAAGACGAACGGCATCGGTATGCGTGCGTTTGCATTGTTCGAGCCGGTCTCCGCGGCGGAGGGGGCCATCACCTTTTTCCGCCAAGGCTGAGGTCGCGGCTTCGAGCTTCTGGAACATCAGACGATCGTCGACGGGACTATCGACGTCCGCGCCTGGGATGACCGAGGCTCCAGCGATGAAAGCAGCGAGCAGCGTGGGGAGAAGCATGCGAGCATTGAAGCGAACGGTTGAAGCGTGACGAGACTATCGGTGCGTATCCGCAGAGAACATACGCAGGGCGGAAACGGCGGGCCGGACTGGGCGGTAGTGGGGTGAACTGATCAGGCGCCGACAAAGGAGAGAGCGACGGGACAGGCAGAAGGGGGGTGCGACGGGCTGGATTTGGGCTCCATTAGGTGCAAAAAAGACACAGGGTAGACGCAACCGATAGTCAAAAAAGTGTAAAAATAAGATAAACTCACCATAAGACCTTGATAATCAACATACTCATGGATGTGTGCCTCGTGTGAAAAAATGCAAAAATCGTCTTGAATCAGGCCGCCGGATTCTCCAATCTGGAACTTCCCTTCTCTTGCAGAAGGCTGTTCCTTCGATGTTTCGGTGATCGAGCTAGTTCAGCGCTTCAAAACGCAGAAACTCGAAAAAAGACGTTGACCAATACCTCGACGCCTTCACCGTCCGCCCTCCCTCCCCTAAACAGGAGGCCCCTTTCGGTTCTTTGAGAGTTCATTTTTTTGTGCGACAATACGGCCTATCGTATTAGTCAAACCTTACACCTGGTGAACCCGGCGATAACTGATCGCGGGTTCTACCAAAATTAGAAAACGCGAATATTTATCACCGGCGTATTCACTAGGAACTGAGATAATATAAATAGTTCGGATCCCAGGATCCGAACCTTCAAACGCCTGCTTCGGCAGGATTTTTGGAGAGTTTGATCCTGGCTCAGAGTGAACGCTGGCGGCGTGGTTAAGACATGCAAGTCGAGCGATTTTTGTAGCAATACAAAGAGAGCGGCAAACGGGTGCGTAACACGTGAGCAATCTGCCCTTAAGACCGGAATAGCCCAGGGAAACTTGGATTAATACCGGATGTGGAGGAGTCAGGCATCTGACTTCTTCCAAAGCTTGTAATGGCGCTTAAGGAGGAGCTCGCGGCCTATCAGCTAGTTGGCGAGGTAACGGCTCACCAAGGCTAAGACGGGTAACTGGTCTGAGAGGATGATCAGTCACACTGGAACTGAGACACGGTCCAGACACCTACGGGTGGCAGCAGTTTCGAATCGTTCACAATGGGGGCAAC
>CAMCWL010000077.1 GCA_945882655.1 Opitutus sp. GAS368 | reverse complement strand
TAGTCCTTATCGGTTGTCGCGTAGGCGCCAGTGCCGGGGTTGAGGATTTCGCCATCCTTCACGGACCAGTGCTGCGGAAATTCCTCACGCATCTTCTTCAGGGCGGCCTCCTTCTTTTCGCCGGTGAGCTTGGTCACGGTGTGCGGATTGTAGCCGTGCCAGCCCGTGAGGTCCTTGCCGTTGAAGAGTGAGGTGAAACCGGCGGGGATGTCGGCGGCGACAAGCGCGGAGGTCGCGAGAGCGAGGAGGGCGGGGAGGAGGCGCATAGGGCGAGGAATGGAGGGCAGGAGGACCGGAGGGCTGGAAGAACTCAGAGGGGTTCGAGGGTGCAGCGCTTGACTTCGAAGGCGCCGCCTTCGACCTGGAGGCCGATGAAGCCTTCAGAGAGATTCGTGCCGGTGGCCTTGTTCACTTCCTTGCCGTTGACGAGGATCGTGACCGTGTTGCCGTCGCAGACCGTGGTGAAGGTGTTCCATTCGCCGGCGGGCTTCTCGGCGTCGCTCTGCTTGCCGAGGCGGTAGCCGCGGATCTTGCCAGATTTTTTGTCCTTTAGTTCCGTGCCGCCCGTGAGCGTGGCGCCGTTCCAGAAGTAGAAGTCGCCTTGGTTCTTGTGCATGCCTTGGCATTCGATGCTCTTCGGCCAGACTGCGTCGGGGGGTGTCATGTGGACGACCACGCCGGTGTTGCCGGTCTTCGTGAAGCGCCACTCGACCGTGAAGCGGTACCGCTTGTAGCTCTTCTCGGTGCGGAGGAACCCGCTGGGCTTACCTGTGCAGGCAAGGATGCCATCCTTGATGGACCAGGAATCTTTTCCGGCTTCGGGGTAGATGGCCCAGCCGACGGTGTCCTTGCCGTTAAAGAGTTCGGTCTTCGTGGTCGGCGTAATCGCGTCGGCGGCGAAGGCGTTGACGAAGGCGGACGCCAGCAGGGCGGCCGTCAGGGTGAGGCGGTGGAGGGGCATGGGTTGACCTTACGATTTCACCCTGACCATTGAAGTCTAAACGCCGAATTTTAACGGCGTTATAGTGTCGTTTACCGCTAAGCCATGATGCCCTTGACCACCTTGCCAGCGACGCCGGTGAGGCGGACGTCGAGCCCTTGGTATTTCACGTTCAGGCGATGGTGATCGATGCCCATAAGGGCGAGCATGGTCGCATGCAGGTCATGGACATCGACGACGTTCTCGACGGCGTTGTAACCGAGCTCGTCGGTGGCGCCGTAGGTCGTGCCAGCCTTGATGCCGCCACCGGCGAGGAAGACTGAGTAGCCGGCGATGTGGTGGTCGCGGCCCGTGCCTTGGCCCATCGGAGTGCGGCCGAATTCTCCACCCCAAAGGATCAGCGTATCGTCGAGCATGCCGCGTTCCTTCAGGTCGCGGATGAGGGCGCCCGTGGCTTTATCGACATCTTCGGCGCCCATCTTCATGCCGTTGTCGAGACCGCCGTGGAGATCCCAGGCGCGGTGGTAGAGCTGGATCATGCGGACGCCACGTTCGGCGAGGCGTCGGGCCATGAGGCAGTTCGAGGCGAAAGAGCCGTCGCCGACTTCCTTGATGCCGTAGTTTTCGAGTGTCTTCGCCGACTCGGCCTTGAAATCGAGCAGCTCGGGCACGCTCGACTGCATCTTGAAGGCCATCTCATACTGCGCGACGCGCGTGGCGATCTCGGGATCGACGGTTTCTTCGGCGAGTTGGCCGTTGAGGCGGCGGATTTCGTCGATGACCTGACGTTGGGTGCTCTGGCAGACGCCTTCGGGGTTGCCGATGTAGTGGACCGCTTCGCCCTTGGACTGGAACTGGATGCCCTGGTACTTGCTGGGCAGGACGCCGCTGGACCACTGACGGGAGGAGATCGGCTGCTGGCCCGTACGTCCGGTGGAGGTCAGAACGATGTAGCCCGGCAGATTCTCGGTTTCGGAGCCAAGGCCGTAGAGTAGCCACGAGCCCATGCTCGGGCGTCCCTTGATGATCGAGCCCGTATTAAAGAACGCGTGGGCCGTGTCGTGATTGATTTGTTCCGTCTTCAGCGAGCGCACGACGCAAAGGTCGTCGGCGACCGAGCCGATGTGCGGGAAGATGTCGGTGAGTTCCATGCCCGACTTGCCCCACTTCTTGAATTCGAAGGAGCCACCACGGGCCTTGAGGACCGCATTCTGGAGCTGGGCGATCTGCTTGCCCTTGGTGAAAGATTCCGGGAACGGTTGGTCGTGGAGTTTCTTGAGGACTGGTTTGTTGTCGAAGAGCTCCAGGTGGGGCGGACCGCCGGCCATGCAGAGGAAGATGACTCGCTTGGCCTTCACAGGCAGGTGCGCCACCTTGAGCGCGCCCTTTGAGAAAGGGGCGGCGTGCAGGTCGCCGAAGCCGGACTTCGCGGCGAGCATGGCGAAGGCCGCGCTGCCGAGGCCGTAGGCGCTCTTAGTAAGGAAGCTCCGTCGGTTGATCGACAGGGCATGGGCGACGGGGTCGTAAGGGCGCATGGTCTTAGTAGCGGGTGATCGCTTCGTGGGAATTGAGGAGGACGCGGCAAGCCTGCGTCCAGGCGGCGAGTTCGGCCGGATCGCTGGCCATTGACTGGCTGAAGCCGACCTTGATCAGCTTGGCGGCTTCGGCGGGGTTGGATTTATAATACACCGTCTGTTCGGCGATCAGCTTCTCCAGCGACGGCCGCTCGGTGGGCTTGATATCGCGGCCCATCGCGAGGCGGAAGCCGTGGCCGAGGCGATCGCTAGAAGGTAAGGCCAGCAGGCGGGCGGCCATGGCGCGGGCGGCTTCGACGAAGGTTGGATCGTTGAGGAGGGTTAGGGCCTGCTGTGGGGTGTTGCTGTAGTTACGAAGCGCGGTGCACTCGTCACGGGAGGGGGCGTCGAAGTTGATCAGCATCGGATGCAGGAACATGCGCTGCCAATGCATGTAGAGACCGCGGCGCCATTGGTCGGAGTCCTTGCTCGCGACATAGGTGCGGTTCGGGAACTGCATTGGCTCATAATAGCCTTCGGGCTGGTAAGGCATCACGCTGGGTCCGCCGACATCGGCGACATTGAGGAGTCCGGCGATGAAGAGGGCGTTGTCGCGAACGAATTCAGCATCGAGGCGACGGGGGTTCTGCGAGGCGAGCAGGCGGTTGTTAGGGTCGGTCTCCTTGAGGTCGGGGCGAAGGCTGCTGCTCTGGCGGTAAGTGCGGCTCGTGACCATCAGGCGGATCATCTTCTTCATGTCCCAGCCCTTGTCGCGGAACTCCACGGATAGCCACTCGAGGAGCTCAGGATGCGAGGGTAGTTCGCCTTGCGAACCTAGGTCATCGAGGCCGGCGCTGAGGCCGGTGCCGTGGAAGATCTGCCAGAGCCGGTTCATGACCGTGCGGCCGGTAATCGGATTATCTTTCGAGGTAATCCAGTTGGCCAGATCGAGACGGGTGAGGCGCTTTTCTTCGGTGCTCGTGCGCAGTCCAGGGAGGAACGAGGGCGTCGTGGGCAAGACGACGGGACCGGTCTCATCGAGGAAGTTACCGCGAGGCAGGATGCGGACCGTGAGCGGTTTGGCGGCCTGGGTGACCATTGACCAGGCGTAGCCGTCGCGCTGGCGGCGGATATTGCCGACAATCGCCCGGGACTTCGCGAGCGTGGCGCGGTCGGTGCCGCGGGAGTTTAGGTAGAGCCCCATGCTGGCCGGCGTGAGGGGGGATTCCTTAAGGATGGCGAGAGTCTCCGGGGAAGTCGCCTTCAAGGGGTTGTCATGGGCGACCGGCGAGACGGACACTTTGAGCGTCAGAGCTGCGTTGCTTTCGAAGTGGACCACGAACTTCTCATCAGCCTTCACTGTGACCGGCGTGTCGAGCAGCCAGACCGCATGGACGTCAGCGTCCGGCATCTTCAGCGACCAGCCTGCGTTGATGTCGGTCGCTTCGACGGAGCTCTTGTAACGTGGTTCACGATGCGTGGCGTCGGCTAAGTGGACGGCGACCGGACGTTCCTTGCCCTTGGCGTCGAGGATGCCGAAGCGGGCGTTAATGTTGGCGGCGGAGCCGGCCGGCAGGGAGCCCTTGGGCAGGTCAATGCGGACCGTAGCGATAGGCGTGTTGTTGGCATTGAGCGTGATGACAAAGTCTTCACCTTTAGCGACGCCCTTGGGCATCTTGATAGAGGTGCCGGCTGCGAAAGCGATGGGGGCGGGGACAGCGACGACTGCATTCTTGGCAGCAGGCTTCTTGGCGGCCGTAGTCGCATTGGTATTCACGGGCGCTTTTTTGGCAGGCGCGGCGGGAGGTGCAGCCTTGTGGAATGAGGTACCTGCTGGGGAGGTGAGGCCGGTGGGGTGTTCGGACAGGAAGGTGGCGATACCTTTCTGCCAGGCGGAGATCTCGGTCAGGTCCTTCTGTTCGGCTAAGGTCTTTTCATAGAACGACGCGAGCTCGGCTCGGAACTCGGCATCCTTCTTGGTGAGGTAGGCGTTCTTCACGCGGGCCTCGGGGTAGAACGGGTGGTCATTGCCGACGCCTTTGAGTTCCGGCTCCGGCGTATAGTTGTAGCTCGCGTAGACGCCCCACTGTTTCACGTCCGCGAAGAAAGCCTGCAAGGTATAGAAGTCGGCGGACTTGATCGGGTCGAACTTATGGTCGTGGCACTCCGCGCAGCCGAACGTGCTGCCCAGCCAGGCGTTGGAGACCGAGCGGACGCGCTCGGCGCCGTATTTCGAAAGGTATTCCTTCGCCTGGGCGCCGCCTTCGCGGGTCATCATGTTCAGGCGGTTATAGCCGCTCGCGACGAGCTGTTCTTCGGTCGGGTTCGGCAGCAGGTCGCCGGCGAGCTGCTCACGCGTGAAGACGTCGAACGGCTTGTTGGTGTTGAACGCGTTGATGACGTAGTCGCGGTAGGGGAAGATGCGCTGATTCTGGTCGCCGTGGTAGCCGACCGTGTCGGCGTAGCGGGCGATATCCAGCCACCAGACCGCCATGCGTTCACCGAAGTGGGTCGAGGCCAGTAGGCGATCGACCTGTTTCTCATAGGCATCGGCAGATTTGTCGGCCAGGAAGACGGCGGTCTCGGCAGGCGTAGGCGGCAGGCCGGTCAGGTCAAACGAGACGCGACGCAGTAAGCGTTCCTTGGTGGCTTCCGCGGAAGGGCTGATTTTCTTCTCGGCGAGTTTAGCTCCAACGAAAGCATCGATTGGATTCTTGCCTCCGATGGGCAGGGCGGGGATGACCGGAGTTTCGAGTGGCTTGTAGGCCCAGTGCGGTTCGTACACTGCGCCTTGGGCGACCCAGCGGCGGAAGAGTTCCTTCTGGGCCGGCGTCAGCGTCTTGTGCGCTTCTTTCTCCGGCATGATGTCTTCAGCGTCGGTCGAGAAGATGCGTTTGATGATCTCACTCTGTTCTGGCTTTCCGGGGACGATGGCGATTTCACCGCTCTTGCCGGCCTTCAGCGCATCCTCGCGAATGTCTAGGCGTAGGCCACCTTTGCGGGACTTCGGATCGAAGCCGTGGCAGTGGAAGCAGGTGTCCGACATGATCGGACGGATGTCGCGATTGAAGCGGACCGTATCGGCGGTATCGGCAGCTCCAAGGAGGCCGGCGACAAGCAAGGGGGCGACTAAAGGCAGGACGCGCATGGGGATGTCCCTATGACAACCCTACGCCCCCGGGGTTTCAATGGATTTCTAGGGAAAATCCCTCAGCGGGCCTGCCAGTTTACCGCGTCGATGAGCACGTAGCCGTCGGCGCCCTCGTTGCTAATGATGACCCGTGCGTCCGTGCTATCAGAGAAGTCGTAGATGCCCAGGGATACTAGTCGATTCTCTGGGCCCTTGCTGAGGTTCACCACCCGCTCGGTCTGGCCGCCCGCGTGGAGGACGCTCACCTTGGCGTTTGTCGCGCGGTTGGCGTTCGGGACAATCGTGAGGAAGACCTCGTGCTTGCCGGTCTTAGGGAATTTTGTGGCGAACGTCGCGGACATCGCACCCTTGGCGCCCTTATCGTCGTGACGATAGCCTGCACCGACGAAGCCGCCGTTAGCGGAGCTCTGCTTCCATTCTCCGGAGAGCGTGGCCTCGTCGTCGTCGACCGTCACGCCCGGGAGGGCGGCGGCCGGCTTGGCTGAGCCATGGCCCTTCGGCTTGAGCTTGGAGGATTCGTGTTCGAGCACCTGGCCGTCGGCGAGCAGGCGGGCGCGCAAGGCCGCGTAGGGGACATCCTGCACGGCCAGATTACCTTCGATCGCCATCGCGGCGGCGGTGGCCGCTGACTGGCCGAGGATCATGAAGACCGGCTCCATTCGAATCGAACCGTAGGCGATGTGCGTGGCGCTGCAGGCGACCGGCGCGAAGAGGTTGGCGATTTCGCCGCGCTTAGGCACCAGCGAACCGTAGGCGATGGAGTAGGGGGAAATCCCGACGCCGATGTCGCCTTCGTTTTGCACGTGACCTTCGGGCGTCACGTAGCGGCGGACGTTGTGGGAATCGATCGTGTAGGACCCCATGCCGACCGAGTCCGGCGTGGGCTGCTTCTTCGTGAGCTCGTTCTCGGTCATCACGAACGCGCCGACCATGCGCCGGGCTTCGCGGACGTAGATCTGGTGCGGCCAGTGGCCGTTGTCCTTAAATTCGTCCTTCGGCAGGCCCCAGCGGTTGGCTTCTTCACGGACGTCGGCCGGCACGCGCGGGTCGTTGGCAAGGAACCAGAGCAGCCCTTGCTGGTAGGTGCGATGTTCGGCGAGGATTTCCTTCCGGCGTTCGTACGACGCCTCGGGGTAGTCGTAGTTCATCCCAATGTTATCGAAGCTGAATGGGCCGTGGTTATTGGTGTCCGTCTTGCGGTTGGGCAGTAGGTCGAACTTGTGGAAGGTCTGGCGCCAGCCGGCGTCGAAGACGCGGACGAGGAGCTCATACTGGGAAGCGTCGTAGCCAGGCGGCTTCGGGAAGGGGATGCGGTTGTCCGGATGGTCGGTCGCGCACCAGCGGTAGCAGTAGGCCTGGACGCGCTTATCGCCTTCGCCACGCACGCCGGGGGCGTCGGTGGAGATCCGGGGCAGGAGCCCGGAGGAAGGGTCGCCGGGAATCTTGTAGGCGCTGATCGGCTTTTTCACTGCGCCGAAGTGATGGCCGTGGTGGAGGATGCCGACCTGGTTGCCGTTCCATTCCTCGCCGTAGGTGGCATTGGCTTCGCGGCCGACGTGGTAGCTTACGCCCGCGGCGGCAAGTAGGTCGCCCTCGTAGGTCGCGTCGATGAACATCTTCCCCTTGAACGATTTCCCGGACAGCATCGTGATCTCGGCGATACGTCCCTCGACGACGCGTACGCCCTTGGCGCGATCGAGCCATTCGTCGCGCAGGACGCGCAGGTCGAATTCCTTCACATAGTCCTCGAAGACCTTCTCGGCCACGCTCGGTTCGAAGATCCACATCGTCCGCTCGTCCTTGTCCATGGCCACCGTGCCTTGGCCCTTGTTGCCGAACGC
>CAMCWL010000076.1 GCA_945882655.1 Opitutus sp. GAS368 | reverse complement strand
ACGACAGCGACGGCGAGGAATGCGAGATAGCGGGTCATGGGTGCGGATTAGTCGCGGATGACGGTGATCTCCTGGCCGCCGAGCGACTGGAGGAAGTTGCGCGACTCATCGAGATGGAACTGCGGGTCACGGGCCTCGAGGACGATCATGAACGTGTCGTCCGAGATGCGGGCGAAGTTCGGGAGGTCGAAGAGCGGGTGATTGTGACGCGGCAGGCGGTTGAAGATGAACTGCCCGAAGAAGGTGCCGAAGGCGGCCAACAGAATCGTGCACTCGTAGATGACGGGGAACGGAAAGATCACGCTCCAGTAGGGCTTGCCGCCGACGATCAGCGGGTAGTCGTACGAATTCATGTACCAGGTAAGGAGACAGCCGACGGTGAAGCCGGTGACGCCGCCCAGCAGGGTCAGGCGCGGGACGGGGGAGCGAGGCAGGCCCATGGCCTGGTCCATGCCGTGGATCGGGAAAGGCGTGTGCACATCCCAGTTCTTCCAGCCGGCATCGCGCACCTTCTCGGCGGCGTGAAACACGTCGGAGACCTTGCGGAAAGTGCAGGCCACGCCGTGGATGCGTTCGTTACGTTCGTTCATGGTCGTTGGGCGGCGGGAATCAGTGGGCGTGGGGGTCGGCCTGCGGCGCGACCATCTTCAATTCAGCCATCGGAAGCAGCGGAAGGAAGCGGATGAAGAGAAGGAAGAGGACGGAGAAGAAGCCGAAGGTGCCGAAGAACGTGAAGATATCCACGATCGTCGGGCTGTAGTAACCCCAGCTGGACGGCAGGTAGTCATTGGCGAGCGAGGTGACGGTGATCACGAAGCGCTCGAACCACATGCCAACGTTGACGAAGAGGCAGATGATCCAGACGAGGGAATGGTTCTCGCGGACCTTCTTGAACCAGAAGAGCTGCGGGGTGATCACGTTACAGGAGACCATGATCCAATAGGCCCAAGCATACTGGCCGAAGGCGCGGTTCACGAAGGCGAACTTCTCGAAGGCGTTACCGGAGTAGGCCGCGATGAAGAACTCGGTGGCATACGCGTAGCCGACCATCGTGCCCGTGGCCAAGATGATCTTACACATGTTGTCGATGTGGTACTGGTTGATGACGTCATGCAGGCGATAGATCGCGCGCAGAGGCAGCATCAGGGTCAGCACCATCGCGAAGCCGGAGAAGATGGCGCCAGCGACAAAGTACGGAGGGAAGATGGTCGTGTGCCAGCCAGGGACGTTCGAGACGGCGAAGTCGAACGAGACGATGGTGTGCACGGAAAGCACGAGGGGAGTCGAGAGGCCCGCAAGGAGCAGGTAGGCCATCTCGAAGTTGGACCACTGACGATTGCCGCCGCGCCAGCCCATGGCCAGCAGGCTGTAGAAGGCCTTGCGCCACCAGGTGGTGGCACGATCGCGGATGACACCGAGGTCCGGGATCATGCCCATGTACCAGAAGAGCGTGGAGACGGTGAAGTAGGTCGAGACTGCGAAGACGTCCCACTCAAGCGGGGAGCGGAACTGCACCCAGATACCGTTCTGATTGGGCAGAGGGAGGAGCCACCAGCCTAACCACACGCGACCGACGTGGAAGAGCGGGAAGAGACCCGCGCAACAGACCGCGAAGATGGTCATGGCCTCGGCGGCGCGGTTGATGGACGTGCGCCACTTCTGGCGGAGGAGGCAGAGGATCGCCGAGATCAGCGTGCCGGCGTGGCCGATGCCGACCCAGAACACGAAGTTAACGATGGCCCAACCCCAACCCACGGGCGAACGGAGGCCCCAGGTGCCGGTGCCAGTCGCGACGAGGTAGCCGAGGCCGATGAACGTGAACGACGCGACGAAGAGCGCGACGCCGAACATGATCTTCCACCAGAGCGGAGTCTCTTCTTCGACGATGCCACAGACCTTGTCCGTGATCCAGTGGAAGCCGCGGTTATTGAGAATCAGCGGGGAGCGCGGGAGCTCGGCTGGGCGAACCTTATCGAGGATCGCGGGGCGCTCGGAAGAGCTGTCGTGGGCGTGAGCCATGGGACGGGTAGTCGTTAAGGATTATTTGGCGTGATGCGCAGCACCATGGGCGGGCTTCGCGTGAGCATCGCCGTGTGCCGGGGCACCGTGCGAAGCGCGGCCGTCCATCTCGAGGCGGGAAAGCGGGACGAGGTTGGCGCCGGGCATACGGAGGTTGAGGTTACGCAGCTTGGCTTGGTAGGTCGTGCGCGGACGAGTGTTCAGGTAGGTCAGCGCGCCGTAGGAACGGGTCGAGGCCTTGGCCTTGGCAACGCGGGACTTCGGGTCGGTGATGTCGCCGAACTCAATCGCGCCGGCCGGACAAGCCTGCTGGCAGGCGACTTGGATGACGCCATCACGGACGTTGATGTCGGGCGAATTATCGCGGGCACGGACCTTGGCCTGGATCTTGGCTTCCTGGATGCGCTGGACGCAATAGGTGCACTTTTCCATGACGCCGCGCATGCGCACGGAAACATCGGGGTTCTTCTGCAGCTGCGGCAGGTCGGCCGGATCCTTGACGGCCTTCTCGGGTCCGAGCGGGCCTTCGTAGTAGTGGCCGTCGACGCGCTTATTGAAGTCGAGGAAGTTGAAGCGGCGGACCTTATAAGGGCAGTTGTTCGCGCAATAGCGGGTGCCGATGCAACGGTTGTACGCCATGGTGTTGAGACCCTGGTCGTCGTGGACGGTGGCGTTAGCGGGGCAGACGGTTTCGCACGGGGCGGTTTCGCAATGCTGGCAAGCGACGCCCATGAAGGTGACCTGCGGGTCTTCGGGGATCGCATTGCCAGCGGCGGTGCGGCCATCGAAGAAATAGCGGTCCAGGCGAATCCAGTGCATGTTACGTCCCTTGAGCACCTGCTCGCGGCCGACGACGGGGATATTGTTCTCGGACTGGCAGGCCGTGACGCAGGCGTTGCAACCCGTGCAAGTGTTAAGGTCGATCGACATGCCCCACTGCTGGAGCGCGGGGAACTTCTCTTCGTGGCCCTTCCAGACGGCGACGTTCGGGGCGACGGAGTGCGCCGGGTGCTCGTAGGCGGAATTACCGCGCGGGGTCGTGATGGCCTTGACGGACGGCGCCATGGCGCCGTCCTTGCCGTAGACGGCGGGGGCGTGACCATCGATACCGAGCTTGGCGAAATTCTGGTTCTTCTTCAGGTCTTCGACATTACCTTCGCGGATGATGTCGCGGCCTTCCATGGACCAGTGGTCCTGCATGTTGCAGACCGCCACGGTAGCACCGGTGAGATTGAGTTTCACGCCCGTGCGGACGGAAGGCTCGGAGGCGGAGACGAAAGGATAGGTATTGAAGCCGTTGCCGGTGATGCGACCAGCGAGGCGTTCGTCGACGCGCGTGGCGATGCGACCAGCCACGCGGCGACCAAAGCCAAGCTGCAGGCCGACAGTATAATCCGCCATGCCTGGCATGATGAAGACCGGACCAGTGACCGTCTTGTCGCCGAGGGTCAGCGTGGCGACGCGGCAAATGAGACGGCCGTCGATGAGCTGATTGATATTACGGTTGAGAGCGCCGGTGTGCAGGAAGTCGGTTTCGCCACCAATCTTATTGATGAGCGCTTCGGACGGCTCGATGGCGAGCTTGGCCGCGAACTTAGGGCTAACGAGGATGACGTTTTCCCAGACCGTCTTGGACATGGGATCCGGAGCCTCAGCGAGCCAGCCGTTGTTGGCGTACTGACCGTCGCCCGAGTGGACGCTCGGGATAAGGCGGACTTCGAGGGAGTCGAACGAAAGGGCCGGGGCGGTGAAGGCCTTGATCTGCTCGGCGCCGATGGCGGGCTTGGCGGCGGCGAAGGCGGAACCGGCGAGGACGCCCTCGGCGAGCCAAGCGGCAAAGGCTTCATCAGAAGCATTCTTCGACAGCGAGTTGAAGGTCTCGCGGACGAGCGCGTGGGCGTCCTTGTCGGAGCCGGCGAACGGAGCGAGGATATCGAGCTCGGTGACCGTCGCGAACAACGGATCAATCATCGGCTGCACCGGGACGTAGACGCCGCTCAGAGTGCGACCGTCGGACCAGCTCTCGAGGTAGTGCGAAGCAGCAAGGAAGGTACCACCCGCGGCCTTCACGGCGGCGGAGGTCTCGTCGAAAGAGGCGCCATGATAACCGAGGCGAACGACCGACTTGGCGGCCTTGATGGCGGCGCCGAAGTCGACGTCAGCCGGAGCATCGTAAGCAGGGTTACCACCGAGGATGACAAGAGTGTCAGCCGGTTTGGCGGCGAGGGCAGCGATCGTCAGCGAGGAGGGAGCCGGTGCGGCGACATACTTGACGGCGGCGGCGAGAGCCTGGTTCGCGAGGAAGACGGCGCGCTGCGCGTCAGCGGAGAGATGTTCGCCGGCGACAATGAGGGCTTCGCCCTTGGCTGCCTTGACGAGGTCGGCGGCGCATTCGGTCACCCACTTGGCGTCGACGTTGATGCCGGAGACCTTGCCCTTGAGGGAAGCGGCGGCGGCGTTACCCGTCTGAGCGAGGACTTCGGCGGCGAAGAGAATCGCGAGGCCGGAGATGTGCGAAGACGAGGCGCGGAGACGGTGGTCGGCGGCGGCACCGGTGAGGGTGAAAGTCGATTCGACGACGTAGAGACGCGTCATCTTGTCGGCTTGCTCGGCCGTATCGGCGCGGCGGGCGGAAGAATAAGCGCGGGTGTCTTCGATGGTCGCGTCATGCGCCCCGAGGAAATCGCGGTCGAGGCTCAGTACGCGGCGGGCCTTGGCGTAATCAGGCAGCGCGCGGGCGCCGAGAACGGCGTGGGCGCGATCCTGGGAGACCGGCGTGTATTCGACCCAGCGAGCCTTCGGGTAGGCAGCCTTGAGGCCAGCGACGAGACGGGCACGCGTGGGCGAAGTGGACGGACGGGCAAGGAAGGCGAGGCCGGCACCGGCGTCGGCCTTGGCGGCGGTGGCGAGACCGCGCACGAACGCACGGGCGGCGGCGACGGAAAGCACCGAGCCATCGGCGGCGACGGAAGCCTGCGCGCGATCCGGATCGTACATGTCGAGCACGCTGGCCTGGGCGAACTTCGAAGAAGCTCCGCCGTTGGCGCGGTGGCTCGGGTTACCTTCGATCTTGGTCGGGCGGTGCTGGTGCGTCTCGACGAGGATTGGCTGATTGGCGAACTCGCCAGGGAAAGAGGAAGCGTAGTACGTGGCGACGCCGGGAATCGTGTTCTCAGGCTGCTTGGCGTAAGGGAGCGTGTGATTGCGGGGTTCGCGGCAACCGGCGAGGCCGAGACCGGCGAGGCCGAAGGAAGCGCCCATGAGCATCAGGAACTCGCGACGCTCGACGCTGGTGATGGTGGAGGCCCCTTCGACGAACTCGCGTTCGGCGCGGGTGCGGAACTCGGGCGACTTGTTACGCTCCTCGAGGCTGCGCCAATAAGAGGGACCGGTCGGCTCGCCGGGCTGGGCCACGGGGTGTTCGAAAACTTTCTTGCTCATCGGAAAAGGTGGGTGGAATTAGCGGTGGCAGCCCGAGCAGCTCTGGGGCGGATTGACCTTCCAGTCATGGACGAACTTCGTGCCATCCGCGGTCTGCGCAGCGGGCGAAGCGGCCTTGTAGCCGAGGTCGGTGACCTTGTCGACGGGACGCAGGAACTGCTCGGGATTGCGGTGGCAATCGAGGCAGAAGGTCATGTTGAGCGACTGCTGCTGGCCGACGACGACCTGCTGGTCGATCCGGCCGTGGCACTCGACGCAGCTCACGCCGCGGTTCACGTGCACAGCGTGATTAAAGTAAACGTAGTCAGGCACCTTGTGCACCTTGACCCAGCGGATCGCTTCGCCGGTCTCCATGCTTTTCTTCACGAGCGCGAGCGCAGGGCTGTCGGGCTTCACTTGGCTATGGCAGTTCCAGCAGGTGCCGGTCGTCGGGACGTTGGAATGCGAAGACTTTTCCACGTAGTTGTGGCAATAGCGGCAATCGAGACCCAGGACGGAATCGGGTCCGGCATGGAAGGAGTGGTCGAACGCGACGGGCTGATCCGGCGTGTATCCGACGTTCAAATACTTATTCGTGGCGTACTCGTTGACCGCGGCGACGACGACCACGGCAGTGACGAGCAGGCAGACAAGGATCTGCAACGGGGCGGCGTTGACGGCCCGGGCGAAGAAGTTGCCACGAGTGGCCGGGCGGTTAAGGAAATCGAGGAGTTTGCGCATCGCGTTCAGACGAATGGATTGGCGGGTTTTTTGACCGAAGAAGCACGAAAGGCAGAACCCCTTCGCAACCCAAATTTAAGCGGTTTTAGTCGCTTTTCAGGGGTAGCCTGAGAACCGAACCCCTAAGAACCTGTGAATTGAGTGTAAATTAACATCATAAAATGCTGAATTACAAATACTTACAAACTAACGATTGTTTTAGTTCATTAAAGCCCTTCCCTGTCCAGCATTGGGCCCTTTCCAAACTATTAGGCCAGCGAAGGGAAAGCCCCAGTGGGGCTAATCCATTCGCTGGCCTAAGCTCGAGTGGCTCCGACTTAGCGGGTCAGCGACTTCGCGGCACTCTGGACGAGGTCGACGAAGCTCTTGGCCTCGAGGGAGGCGCCGCCGATCAGGCCGCCATCGATATCATGCTCAGCGAGCAGGGCATCGGCGTTATCGGGCTTCATGGATCCGCCGTAGAGGATGCGGACGCGAGCCGCGGTCTCGGCGCCGAACTGGGAAACCAGCAGCGAGCGGATGAAGGCATGGACTTCCTGGGCCATGGCCGGGGTGGCGGTCTTGCCAGTACCGATCGCCCAGACGGGTTCGTAGGCGATGATGACCTGTTCGGCCTTAGCTGCGGGGACACCGGCGAGACCGAGTTCGACCTGGCGCTTCACCACGGCGTTCGTGGTGCCGGCTTCGCGCTCGGCGAGTAGCTCGCCGACGCAGAGGATGGGCTTCAGGGATGCGGCGAGGGCGGCGTTGACCTTGCGATTGATGAAGGCGTCGTCTTCGCCGAAGATCGCCCGGCGCTCGCTGTGGCCAAGGATGACGTGCGTAACATGCAGGTCGCGGAGCATGGCGGCCGAGACTTCGCCCGTGAAGGCGCCGTTCGTCTTGTCATGCATATTCTGGGCGCCCACGGCGAGGTGGGTACCTTCGGCCGCGGCGCTGACCGCGGAGAGCGCGGTGAAGGGCGGGCAGAGAACGATCTGGACGGCAGATTCGGTGCCGACGGCGGCAGCGATGGCCTTGACGAGGTCAGTGCCTTCGGTGGCCGTCTTGTTCATCTTCCAGTTACCGGCGATGAGGGGAGTGCGTATGGACATGGATGTGGTTTTGAGAGCGTGTGGGAGCGGGTGAGGCGAGGTTCAGGCCGAAAGGGCCGCGACGCCCGGGAGGACCTTGCCTTCGAGGTATTCGAGGGAAGCACCGCCGCCCGTCGAGCAATGCGAGACCTTGGTGTCGACGCCGAACTTCTTGGCCGCCGTGGCGGTGTCGCCGCCGCCGACGATCGTGATTGCGCCGCGCTCCGTGGCCTTGGCCACCGCCGCCGCCATGGCCTTGGAGCCGACGGCGAACTTTTCGAATTCAAAGACACCGCAGGGGCCATTCCAGACCACCGTGCCAGCGCGGCCGATAGCGGCCTCGTACAGCTTGATGGACTCAGG
>CAMCWL010000075.1 GCA_945882655.1 Opitutus sp. GAS368 | reverse complement strand
GTCCAATCATCACCCGTGGACTTGAAGGCCAGCTGACCGCAGCAAAAGATAACAAGCCCGGCAAGTTGCTCCTCGAAGCCATCTACACCGACGTCGGAGCTGGCGTCGCCGGCCCGCTCTCAGGCACGGCTTCTGTCGCGCTACGTCACCGACGCATCGAGGCCGAGTCCGCTGAAATCACCGGAGGTAAGAATACCGGCAAGGCTGTCGGCTCCACCCAACATGGCGCCACGCTCAAGTTCGCCAACCTGAACCTCGCCGACACCAAGAACGTCAAGATCAACGCCTCCTCCGGCGGCGGTGCCAAGGGCAGCCAGATTGAGGTCCGACTTGATTCGCCGACTGGTCCGGTCGTCGCGACCGTCGACATCGCCCACACGGGCGACTGGGGTAAGTTCATGGAGAACAAGGCCAAGCTCACGCCTGCGCCTGGTCGCCATGACGTCTACCTCGTCCTGACCAACCCCAAGAAGGGTGGCGGCCTCATGAACGTCGACTGGGTGGAATTCGGCCAATAAGCCAGATTCGAGGACAAGTTGACCCGTTGACCGGAGGGTCGGAGGGGAGATTAGGCGGCGGGGCAACCCGCCGCTTTCTTTTGGCTTCGTGCCTTAGGTAGGGGTGCGATTGCCATCGCATCCGTTCGAGGCCGAAGCCGGGAGTTCACCGGGACTTAGCGATAACCCTCTGACATCTAAGCTGCTAAGCGAACGGACGTGATGGCAATCACGTCCCTACCCTAGACCGTACTCTTATCTCGCCTGCCGCACCCGAGAGGGCAAAATCAGCCTTCCCCTTTTTATTTCCGCCACGTGTCCGAATCCGAAGACCAACTAGATAAACCGCTCGACCCTTTCGACCCCGAGGTCATCGCCCGCTCTAACCGTGCGATCCTGGTTGGATTGCAACGCCAAGACGACTCGGCTGCAGAAGCCCAGGCGCTGCTTGATGAGCTCCATGAGCTTGTCAGCAACGTCGGCGTCGAGATCCGCGGCTCCATCATCGCCAAGCTCCGCGAAGAGAACCCGCGCACGCTCGTTGGTTCCGGCAAACTCGAGGAGATTGCCCAACTAGCTCGCGACAACGAATGCGGCCTCATCATCTTCGACGACGAGCTCACGCCTGCGCAGCAGCGCAATTGGGAGAAAGATGCCAAGCTCCGTGCCATCGACCGCCAGGAGATCATTCTCGATATCTTCATCACCCGCGCAAAGACCCGCGAGGCCGTGCTCCAAGTCGAGCTCGCCGCCTTGCAGCAGATGCTGCCGCGCCTCAAGCGCCTCTGGTCCCACCTCGACCGCCAGCGCGGCGGCGGCACGATGCAGCGCGATGCCGGCGAAACGCAGCTGGAAATGGACCAGCGCAAGATCCGCGATAAGATTGCTAAAGTCCGCCGCGATCTCGCGGAAGTTGTCGCCCAGCGCGCCACCCAGCGCAAGCAACGTAAACGCGTCCCGCTCCCGACCTTCTCGATCGTCGGCTACACCAATGCCGGTAAGTCGTCGCTCCTCAACAAGCTCACCGGCTCCGAGGTGCTTGCGGCGAACAAGCTCTTCGCGACGCTCGACCCGACCACGCGTCGCCTCGCCCTGCCCTCCGGCCGCGCTTTACTTCTGACGGACACCGTCGGCTTCGTGCGCCGCTTGCCACACCGTCTCGTCGAAGCCTTCAAAGCGACACTCGAGGAGGCAGTGCAGGCCGACTTCCTCGTCCATGTCATCGACCTCGGCTCGCCCGAGCGCGATAAGCACGCCGAGACCACCTTGCAGGTTCTGACTGAAATCGGCGCGGGGGACCGGCCGGTGATCACCGTCCTCAACAAGGCCGACCTGTGCGACGAGGTTGAACGCGCCCAGGCCCTCGCCGCCTACCCGGACGCCAAGCTCGTCAGCACCAAGACCGGGGAAGGCCTCCCCGCCCTCCTCCAACGCCTGGAGGAATGCGCTGCCAGCCGGGATGAGCACATGACCCTACTCATCCCCCACGACCAGTACGCCATGCTCTCCAAGCTGCATGCGGGGGCCACTATCCTCAATTCTAAGGCCCTTCCCGAGGGAACTCGGGTGGAAGTCTACGTCCCCACCCGCCTGCAGGAGACCTGCCGGGCCTGGGCAATCAAGGAGTAGGTCATTTTTTGCTCCCAAGTGGGAAACTTTTCGCTTTGTTTAGTGTTACCTAAGAACACCCATGCGCACCCTCGCCCTCATCGCTCTCCTCTCCGCCTCCTCGGCCTTCGCCGTCTCCGAAGCCGACCGTGAAAAGGCCTTCAAGGCCGACATCGCTCCGCTCCTCGAAAAGAGCTGCGCCAACTGCCACGACCCGAAGAAGGCCAAGAACGGCAAGGTCAAATCCGGCTTCGATTCCTCCAGCCTGAAGTCCATCGTCAAGGGCGGCAAGGAAGCCGGAGAAGGCATCACCTGGGGCGACGCTTCCAAGAGCTCCCTCTACAAGACCATCCACCTCTCCGCGACCAGCCCGGAAGACGACATGGCCATGCCCCCGAAGAAGTCCCACGAGAAGAACCCGCCCCTCACCAAGGAGCAGGTCGCCAAAATCAAGGCCTTCATCGAAGCTAAGTAAGCCTTCCGGCTCACCTACGAAAAGCCCGCGGCAACCCGCGGGCTTTTTTTGTGTCTAATTAGCATCGGCCTAAGCGCCGTCGCTTGCGTTTGACCCCACCCCGAAGCGACTCCATATCACCCAGACCCCTTTCCGCCCCATGACGCCCCTTCACCGCATCGAAGAACGCCTGCACGCTCTGACCGTCCGCCAAGCCATCGGATGGGTCATCGGTACTAACCTCTTCTTGGTCGGTTTGGCGTTCGTCCTTCCGGCCGATGGAGAAACGCGCGGCCCGGCCCTCCTCTCGATCCTCGGTAACTTCCACATCCTCGCCCTGCACATCCCGGCCGCCGTTCTGCTCGTCGTGCCGCTCTTCGAGTTCTTCGAACGCCACGAGCAGGCCACCGCGACCGTTCGCCGCCTTTCCGTCTTCTCGGCCGCCGGCACCTGGGCCGCGGTCTTGTGCGGTATCGTGCACGCCCACTACAACGGCTTCAGCGGCGAAAGTATCCAACTGCACCTCTGGGGCGGCATCGCAGCTTCGATTTTTGCCGGCATCGCCAGCCTCCTCCTTTCCCAAGGCTTCCTGCTTCGCCTCGTCGGTCAGGTCGTGGCCATCGGCGTGATGGGCTTCGCGGCCCATGTCGGTGGCGAACTCCAACACGGCGAAGGCTTCCCCTTCAAGGCGAATACGAAAGCCTCGCCCAAGAAGGAAGAGACTCCTCGCGTCGTCACCACCAGTCAGAAACGCGATGACTACACTCAGGTCATTCGCCCGATTCTCGAGGCCCATTGCGTCGAGTGCCATGGCGCCAAGAAGGTGAAGGGTAAGCTCCGCATGGATACACTCGAAGCCCTTAAGAAAGGCGGCTCGGAAGGCTCTGCCTTCGTCGCCGGCGACCTGAAGAAAAGCCTCATGCACGTACGCGTGACGCTCGATCCCGCAGACGATGAATTCATGCCGACCGAAGGCAACCCGCTCACGAAGGAACAGGTGCAGGCCATCGCCCTCTGGATCGAAGCCAAGCCCATCCCCGATGATGTGGCCAAGCTAGCGCTCGCCGCGACCAAGGCCCCCAAGCAGGCGCCAAAGAAGTAAGCCCATGCGCACCCTGCTGCTTTTCTCCGCCGCCACGCTCGCGGCCGCGACTTACACCCCGAAGAAGCCCGAGCCGGCGAAGCCGCTCACGGCGGCGCAGAAAGCTGAATACGCGAAGGTCATCCAGCCGATGTTCGACGCGCACTGCGTGTCGTGCCACGGCCCGAAGAAGGAAAAAGGGAAGCTCCGCCTCGACACCCTCGAGGCCACGCTCAAGGGCGGAAAGAACCCGACCTTCGTCATCGGCAAGCCCAACAGCAGCATGTTGCTCTCGCGCGTCTTCCTCGACCGCACCGCCGGCGATGTCATGCCGCCCAAGGCCGAGAAGCCCATGACCGAGAAGCAGAAGGAAGCCCTCTACACCTTTATCGAAGGCCAGCCCATCCCGGACGAACTCGCCAAAGCCGCCCTTGCCGACACGAAAGCGGCCCTAACGGCCGCCAAGGCCGCCCCGAAGGCCAAGAAGTAAGTTTTCTTTTGCCCAGCCCCCTGACCCCGCCCTTTATCTCAGATACCCCAATGAAACTCCGTTCCCTCCTCGCGCTGGCACTCCTCGCCGGCCTGACCACCTCGCTCTCGGCCGAGCAGAAGCCTCTCCGCGTCCTCGTCGTCGCCGGCGGCTGCTGCCACGACTACGCCAACCAGAAGGAATTCCTAAAGAAGGGCATCGAAGCCCGCGTCAACGCCACCGTCGAAGTCGCCTACGACCCCACCAAGTCGACCAAGCCGCTCTTCGAGCTCTTCAAGAGCCCGGACTGGGGTAAGAACTTCGACGTCGTCGTCCACGACGAGTGCGCCGCCGACATCACCGACCAGGCCTACGTCGCCAACATCGTGAACGCCCACAAGAACGGCCTGCCCGCCGTGAACCTTCACTGCGCGATGCACAGCTACCGCTGGGGTAACTACAGAGAGCCAGTGAAAGCCGGTGCCGATAACGCCAGCTGGTTCGAGATGCTCGGCCTGCAGTCGACCGGCCACGGCCCGCAGCAGCCCATCGCCATCGCCTTCACCGATAAGGATAGCCCGATTGTGAAAGGCCTCGCCGATTGGACCACCGTCAATGAGGAACTCTACAACAACGTCCAGATCCTCACCGCCAAGACTCTCGCCAAGGGCACCCAGAAGATTCCGGAACGTAAGGACAAGAAGGGCAAGGTCACCCCAGCTCAGGAAGTCACCGCCGTCGTCGTCTGGACCAATGAGTTCGGCCCGAAGAAGACCCGCATCTTCAGCACCACGATCGGCCATAACAACGCCACCGTGGAAGACGCCCGCTACCTCGACCTCGTCGCCCGCGGCCTGCTCTGGTCCGTCGGCAAGCTCGAAGCCGACGGCAAGGCCTCCGCTGGCTTCGGCAAGTAAGCCTTTAGGCTACGCAACGAAAGCCCCGGACCTCCGGGGCTTTTTTGTGCCTGCCTAACTAGGTAGGGCCGAGCATCCCTGCTCGGCCGCGGCCGGCCAAGGATGGCCAGCCCTACCCGATATAAAGCGAACTAGGACAGCACGTGGTGCTGTCCCTACCTCAGCAATCGCCTTCCCTCCCCTACGACTCGTCTTTAAACCTACCCCTACCCCTCTCCCTACCCCTTAAAAACCCATGCGCCTCCTCGCTCTCCTCGCGTTCACTGCGTCGGCCTTCGCCGCCGAAACCCTGCCGCTCTGGAAAGGTGACGCCCCTGAAGGAGATGGTAAGTTCTCCGACTCTTCGAAGGCGAAGCTTACGGTACACCTGCCCGAGAAGCCTAACGGCGCCGCGATCGTGATCTGCCCCGGTGGCGGCTACGGCGGACTAGTGACCAAGGGCGAAGGCCATGGCATCGCTGCCTGGCTCAACGCCCACGGTATCGCCGGTATCGTCCTCGAATACCGCCTGCCCGCCGGTCGTCCTTACGTGCCGCTCCTCGACGCCCAGCAGGCGATTCGCACCGTGCGCGCCAACGCCGCCCGGTGGAAGATCGATCCGAAGAAAGTCGGCATCATCGGCTTCTCCGCCGGCGGCCACCTGGCATCGACCGCGACCGTACACTTCGAGACCATCGAGACGCGCGCGCCTGACGCCATCACCAGCCAGAGCAGCCGCCCGGATTTCTCGATCTTGATCTACCCGGTCATCAGCATGGACGAAGGCGTCCACCGCGGCTCGAAGAAGAACCTCATGGGAGAGACGCCCGCCGCCGGCCTATCGGATTACTTCTCGACCCAGAGGCACGTGAAGGCCGGCACCCCGCCCGCCTTCCTGGCGCACGCGATCGATGACAAGGTCGTGGGCATCGAGAACAGCCGCATGTTCTATGAGGCCCAGAAGAAAGCCGGCCTGCCCGCCCGCCTTATCGAGCTCCCCAACGGCGGCCATGGCCTCAACGGCTACAAAGGGCCTTCCTGGGACAAGTGGCAGGTCGAGTCCTTGCTTTGGCTCAAGGAAATCAAGGTCCTCGAGTGAGTCCCGATTACGGACTTCAAATCGACCGCCAAATCCTCCATTAATCTCTTCCCCCCATGAAATCCTTCCTCCTCGCCCTGCTCGCCACCGGCTCCCTCTTCGCCGGCGAAAAGGCCACCCTCACGCTCGCCGACTTCACCGACCTCAACGGCGGCGCTCCTGCCGGCGGCTGGAAGACCCAAGAAGGCGGCGTCATCCACCTCGCCGCCCAGAAGGGTACTGGCGCGCTGATCTCCAAGAAGGAATACACGAATTTCGAACTCACCTGGGAGTGGCGCCTCGAAGCCAAGGGTAATAATGGCATCAAGTATTGGCTCACCAACATCAAGGATGCCAAAGGCAAGGGCGAATGGCTCGGCATCGAATATCAGATGATCGACGACAACGGCCACCCGGACGGACTCAAGGGCGGCAACCGCAACACCGGCTCGATCTACGACATCATCGACTCGGCCAAGGATAAGGCCATGAAGCCCATCGGCGAATGGAACCAGAGCCGCGTCGTGGTGAAGGACGGCAAGATCGAACACTTCCTCAACGGCAAGCCCTGCGCCTCGGCCGATACCAAGTCCGACGAATGGAAGGCCGCCATCGCCAAGAGCAAATTCAAGAACAAGAAGGATTTCGGCCCCGGCCAGGGTAAGCTCATGCTCACCGAGCACGGCGATCCCTGCTGGTTCCGCAACATCGTCGTCACCGAACTCTGAGCCTTCTCAGGGCTAGTGAATCAGGGGCGCCCGTCGGGCGCCCTTTTTCGTGCCGCCTTGTTCAGCCTAACTTGATCCGCAGGCCGTCGTAGCAGAGCCCGACCTTCGGGTGCGTCTTGTGGAGCTGGGCCATCGTGGTCTCGTAATTAATCTGAAAGGTCATGTGCGTGAGCAAAGCCCGCTTGGCGCGCAGGTCATGCGCCGCCTGGCAGGCTTCGTCGACCGTCATGTGCGTCGGGTGCGGATTCGGACGCAAGCCGTCGAGAATCGCGAGGTCGGCATGCTCACCGAGTTCGAGCGACTTCTCGGTCATCGCGCGACAATCGGTGTAATAGGCGAACTTCATGCCCGTCGAGGGCTCCTCGAAGACGAGGCCGAGGGTGGACTCATTGCCGTGCGGCAGGAGCGTCGAATAGATGATGCCGCCTCCAGGTAGGATGAGTTTAGAAGGCATCAGACTCAGGCTCAGCGAGACATAGCCCGAAGCCTGCGGCTTTCCGACAGCATAGGGGAAGATCGCCTTGATGCGCTCCAAGCCGACCTCGGTCGAATACACCGGGATGGCGGCCCCACCCTTGTTCGTGCAGAATTGACGGAGGTCGTCCATGCCGAGGACGTGGTCGGCATGGCCATGGGTCAGGATGAACGTATCGACCTCGCGAACATCATACTTCAGGCACTGCGTCCGGAACTCCGGCGAGGCGTCGACCTGAACGTGATGGCCCTCGATGACGACGTGCACGCTCGTGCGGGCGCGCCAGTTACGCGGGTCCTTCAGATCCAGCCCCGGGTTGTCATGGGCGGGCAACGGACAGCCCTGCGAAGTGCCGCAGCCCATGATGAGGATTTCCATTCCGTCAAAAAGAGGGCTAATCGCCCCGAAAGCAAAAGTTGTTTGACGGAATAGGGCTAGGGCTAGGGCCAGAGCCAGGGCCAGCGA
>CAMCWL010000074.1 GCA_945882655.1 Opitutus sp. GAS368 | reverse complement strand
TTACCACGGACGGATTGCGGGGCGAGGTAGGGGGCATCGGTCTCCAGCATCAGCCGGGCGAGGCCCTGCGCCTTGAGCGCCTGGCGGATCTCCTCGGACTTGGCGTAGGTGATGATACCGGTGAAGGAAGCGCGACCGCCCCGCTGATTAACCTGACGGACCTGGTCAGGCCCTTCGACGAAGCAATGGAAGACGACCTTGCGCCAATCGACGCCACTGGCGTCAATCAGCCGCACACAATCGTCGAAAGCATGCCGGGAGTGGATGACCACGGGACAACCGAACTGATAGGCCAGCGAAAGCTGACGACGAAAGGCCTCCTGCTGCCAGCTTTTGATACGTTCGGCTTCGGCGGCCTCAGTCGGCAGGCGGAAATAATCCAAGCCAATCTCCCCGAGCGCCGCAGGAGGCGTGTGGTCGGCGAAATAAGGCGAGATCGCCGCGACGGTCTCCTCCCAGCCTTCCTCGACGTGACAAGGATGGAGACCGACCGTGTGCCGAAAGAAATCGGGCTGCTTGGACGCGAGATCACGGTAGTCAGACCAATCCTTCAGGTCGGTGCCGATGGCGACGACGCCCTCGACGCCCGCAGCGCGGCATTCAGCCACCCAAGCAGCCAGACGGCCGGCCTTGAGGGCGTATTCCGGGTGACAATGGGAGTCCAGCAGGCGCACGCGGTGATTAGGCTATCCGGGGATGAAAGCGCAAGACCACAGCCCTGCCTTGAAAAAGCCGCCCTGCCCTGCACGTTGGCCGCATGCACCACTGGCTAATGAAGTCCGAACCTGACGAGTTCTCCTTCCAGGAACTTGAACGTAAGGGCAAGGAACCGTGGACTGGCGTGCGTAATTATCAGGCGCGTAACTTCATGCGGGCGGCCAAGGTCGGCGATCTGGTGTTATTCTATCACTCCAACTGCGACGACCCCGGCATCATCGGCGTGGCCAAGGTCTCCAAAGAAGCTTTTGACGACCCCACGCAGTTCGAACCCAAGTCAGACTACTACGACGCGAAGTCGACCAAGGATAACCCGCGTTGGAGCTGCATCGAGGTCTCGTTCCACCAAGGCTTCAAGCGACTGGTCAGCCTACCCGACCTCCGCGACGCTGCGGCGCTCAAGGAAATGCTGATTCTGCGCCCAGGTAACCGTCTCTCCGTGACGCCCGTGACCGCCGCGGAATTCAAGGCGATCGCCGGACTGGGCGGCATCAGGAAGTAGCCTCTTCGGTCGGCAACCACATCGCCAAGATTGCGGCGGGCAGGAACAGGATCGAAGCGTAGAGCAGCACCGAGCTGAAATCGGACGGCTTGGCGAAGATGCCGAAGAACACCGTACCGACCGCGGCGAAGACGCGGCCAATATTATAACTGAAGCCCGCGCCGGTTGTACGGAGCAGGGTCGGAAACAGCGGGGGCAGCGCCATCGTGAAGAGACCGAAGACGCCCTGGCAGAAGCCCACGCCGGCATAGAGCGCATAAGTCGCGCCGAGGCTCCAAGGAGTGGCGAAGGTCAAAGCCATCAAGACGAAATAGACACCAAAGAAAGCCGACAAGGCGCGACGATAACCAAAACGGTGCGCGGCCCAGCCGGAGGCGAAGTTCCCGATTACCGAAGCTGAAATGACGCAGAAGAGCGCGGTGGCGACGACCTCGGCCTTATCAAGCGAACGGGCGATGACTTCCGGATGGGAACGAATGAAGGCCTGTTGCCAGAACATGAAGCACCAGTGGCCGGTCAGCGAAATCGCGCAGAGCGTAGAGGCGATGAGGGTAGTGCGGCGGATATCGCTTCCGAAAAGCCCCATTATCGAGGGAGCCTCGCGTTTACCTTTCTCGGCCGTCCACTCAGCGGTCTCCGGGACCTCCTTACGGATCCAAAGCGTCACGAACGCTGGTAAGACACCAATCAGGAAGACCCAGCGGGGCTCATAGCCTTCGACCTTCTGCAGGAAATAGACCGCAAGGATCGCGGCGATGATGCCGAAATTCACGGCACACTGTAGAACGGCGGCGATCCACGGGCGCCACTTCTTCGGCCACGTCTCGGAAAGCAGCGAGGCACCGATCGCCCATTCACCACCGATTCCCAGCGCCGCCAGGAAACGGAAGATCATCAACTGCCACCAATTTTCCGCGAAGAATGACAGGCCGGTAAAGAGCGCGTAAGTCAGGATTGTCAGGACGAGCGTACGACTGCGGCCGAGGCGATCGCCAATGATGCCGAAGAAAGCGCCACCCAAGGCCCACCCGAGCAGGAAGGCCGCCTGGATGTACGAACCATAACGGCCGACATCGGGGTCGGTGTCTTTGACCATCAGCAGCTCGGCCACGAACACCGTAGCGACGAGCGTGTAGAGATGCAGATCAAGTCCGTCGAAGAACCAACCTAGCCAAGCAGCGAGGCCAGACTTCTTCTGGTGCGAAGAAAGTTCGCTGAGCTTCGTGGCTTCGGCGGGGGTATCGCGCATGGGGAGACAGTTGAAACCGCCTAGAAATTAGCAAGGCGGGCTTTGCGGCCCGCCCTGCTTGAGGACTTACTTCTTCTTGGCTTCGGCCTTCTTGGCCGGCGCCTTGGCCTTCGGGGCCGGCGTCGGGGTATAGGGCTGATTCGTCATGGCGCCCGGGGCGACCTTAAGGAGGTTCGGGGACATGTCAGGAGCCTTAGCATCGCCATTGGCCCACTTGAGACCACCGACCAGAATCTGCTGGAAGGTTGGGTTGGTCCAGACGTCTTCGCGGTGCCCCATGGCGGTATAGAAGACGCGTCCTTTGCCTTCGAACTTAGCCCAGCAATTCGGGAAAGGCGGGCGCTTGTAGTCGTCGCCTTCGAGGGCGGGATCATTGAAGACGGTCAGGACGTGGATCTCGGGACGGAAATCCTTCAGCGTGTACCATTCTTCGACGAAGGAGAACGAGTCGCCGACCTTCTCGAAGCCCGGGAAGGTCTTATCGACAACCTTGTTCACGCCGGCCTGCTGCTTGCCGTGGCGGATGAATTCGGCGCCCAGGAAACAGACATAGGGGTCGGCCTTGTCGCCATGGTTAGTAAAACGCGCGGGGCCCTTCACGGCCTCGTTGTCGGTATGGAAGGTGTCGGAAGCGGAGTGCGTACCCACGAAGCCCTTGCCAGACTTCACGTAGTCAAAGAGGGCCTGCTTACCGGCCATGGACATCGGCGGGTTCTTGTCGCCGCCTTCGGAGCAGAGGTCGCCGGTGGTGTAGAACATCACGGTATCGAACTGGGCCAGATACTCGGGCGAGAACTTCGAGCCGTCCTTGGAGAAGACGAACTCGATGTTATTGGCGGCACCCATCTCGAGGAGCTGCTTCTCGGCGAAGCTAGGCTGGCCCTTCTTATAGGAGATCACCTCGTGCTCGTAACCCGAAGACTTGGTGAAGAAGAGGACCTTGCGCTTAGGGGCGTCGGCGGCGAACGCGCTGAGCGACAGCAGGCAGAGGAGGAGCGAGCGGAGCATCATGGGGGTAGGTGTCCCGTGACCAAACCCGCCCTGCCCTCCGCAGGCAAGCCGATTGGGGCTCAGCGTCCCGCGGAACGACGGGCCGAGGGCAATTCGCGGCTGATTTCAGCGAGGCGATACCCGAAACCAGGACCACGCAGACTGGAACCATCGACCTGGCCCTCGCGACGCGAATAGAGCAACGGATGCACCTTGGCCTCGGCCGCGGAAGCCGCGGGATAGAACTGCATCCCATTGGTCTCCACGCCCGCAATGGTCGGGGCATGGGCGGCGAGCAGGACGTGCGTCATCTGTGCCATCATGGGATTGGTGAGATCCTGCACCATGAGCTGCATGCCATGGGCGCGGGCCCAGCAGAGGCTGAGGAGCGCGCCGGTCTGGGTCTTGCAGGTCTTGAGGGCCACGCCGGTCCAGCCGAGTTCGCGACCGAGGCGGACGATGCGCCAGTCATGCGCGCTCTCATCAAGGAAGAGCGGCATACGTTGGCTCACAGAGTGCACATCGATGGGATGCTCTTCGAGCTCATACGGGAACGGTTGCTCGACGTAGCTGAGACGCTGCCAAAGTTCCGGCAGTTCGGATTTCACGCGGTCGAGGACGCCGTTCACATAGGCCGGGTCCATGACGGTGCAATTGAAGTCAGCGGTGAAGAGCTCGACGCCGAGCGGCAGGCCGATTTCAGCGATGCGCTTCAGGCGTTCAAAATCCCAGGGCGCGTCATTGCCGCGTAGCTTAACCTTCAGCGCCTTCAGGCCGTCGGCCTTGATCCATTCGTCCAGCGACGACGGATAGCCGTCGGCGACCTTGTTCGCGCCGGCTTCGGCCAGCGTGAGGTAATCGAGGCCGCCGACGAGATGCCAAGCGAGGAGCTTGGTCGTCACCGGTGAGCGGAAATAGTCGACCGGGTAACGGCCGGCGAAGGACACGTCCTTGGCATCGGCGGCGGGCGTGACGTACGCCGACAGGTCGCGGTTCATCCACGGCGCGCAGTAGGTGGAATACGTCGGCACCCCATGGGCGACCCCATAGGCGTCATGCAGGGCGAGGTCGAAAGGCGAACAGCAGACCAAGGCGGCGAGCGTGGGGATGGCGACGCCTTCAGGCAGGCTGGCGTTAAACTGCTTCAGGATATCCGGCAGCGCTTCCTCCAGGAAATCGTGGCCGATTTCCACCGGATGGCCGCGAGTGCCAAAAGCTGCATAGGCCTCGGTCAGCGTATCGCAGAAATCATGCAGTGCTTTCGAACGGACATCATAGGGCACCGGCGAAGGCCAGACCCACTGTACGCTCAGCGGCGTCTCGCCCCACCCTTCGGCACGGGAGCCATCGGCTTTCTCGACCGTAACGCACACGCGGGCGCAGACCACGCTCGTGACCGTCTCATGGCCGAACTTAAGCGGAAGTCTTAGGGTGACCGGCAAGGCATGCCAGCGCACCGCGCTGATCCGGATATCGCGGGGATTCATCAGCGGTCAGTCCTGCAGCGCCTGGCCGGAGGTTTCCTTACCGAGGAATGCGACGAGCAAGCCGACTCCGTAGACCAACGTAATCGCGGCCGCGGCCTGCTGGTAGCCACCGAGGCTCTCCACGAGCTTTCCGCTCAACAAGACGAACGGCACCGCGACGAGCCGTCCGGTGTTATAGCAGATGCCCTGCCCCGTCGCGCGAACGCGGGTCGGGAAGAGTTCCGGCAGATACAACGGGAAGAAACCGAAGAAAGCGGTGGCGGCCATACCGAGTACGAAAATCTTTACTGCCATGAGCCAAGGAAAGATTCCGAAGAGCATGTCGCCGGACCAATCCGCGGGAGTGCGGTAGATCCAGAGCGTGGCGGCCAAGGCGAACAGGCAAAGCAGTTGATAGCCGCGCCGACGCGGCTGAGCAGCCAGGAGTAACGGCGCGATGAACGTGCTCGTACAGGCGCCGACGGACACGATGACCATCGCGAGGGCCTTGGCGCGCGGGTTATCGGGACCGGCCAGTTCGCTCACCCACAACGGAATCCACTGCACTGCACCCCAGGTGCCGACGAAGACGACGGAGACCATCAGGATACCCGCGATGGTCCCACCGCGAAGCTCGCCGCCGAAGACCTCACCAATCTTGGAGCGAACGGGGGCCACCGAAGCGGCCTCCTTAGCCGCTGAGCGTTCCCATTTCTCGGACTCGGGGACGAAAAGACGAATCAGCAAAGTCAGGATCGCCGGCGAAGCGCCGATCAGGAAGTGGATCCGCCACGACTCGCCGTCCGCAGGATAAGCCAGCGCCATGCATCCGACGAGGACCATGCCGAGATTGGCCGCCATACCGATGGCACCCGCCATCTTGGAGCGATGCCGTTCCGGCCAAGCTTCCATCACGAGCGCCACGCCGAGCGCCCATTCGCCGCCCATACCAAGAGCCGCCATGAAACGCGCGGCGGCGAGGTGCGTTGGGTCGGTCGCGAAATAGCAAACCCCGCTGAAGACGGAATAGAAGAGAATACTCCAAGCCATCGCCTTCACGCGGCCGATGCGGTCACCCAACCAGCCGAAGGCCGCGCCCCCGAGGGCGGCGCCGACGAGAAAAGCAGCCGTGATGATGCCCATCCAACCACCGACCCAGCCATTGATCGCCTTGGTGCCGAGCGTCGCAATATCGGCAGGCACCATGCTCTTGAGGGCGGGTCCGGCGAGCGTCGGGAAGAGCGCCTGCTCGTAACCATCCATCATCCAGCCGAGGAAGCCGGCGAGCAGCGTCATCTGCATGCCCTTGGTGATCGCATCGCGGGTGTCTTTAGCGTCGTGCATGGGGATAGTCCCATCAGAAGGACTTAGCCCCAGCCTTCAAGGGGCGAATTCTGTCTAAACGCCGGGAGTGCAACTAATGTTTTCAAGCGGTCAATTACCTGCTAAGCCTTTCGCCCCATGAAGCCGTTGATTGACCGCCCCGAGGACCTGCTCCCAACGACCCCTTGGGCTGCGACGAAATGGGCCTGGACGGCCGAGGAAGCCCTCGTCGACCACCGCACCAAAGCCCGCCTTTGCTCGGCGGTGCTCCTGCCCTTCCAAGACGGACAGCCCGACTGGCAGAGCTTCGTGTCCGAGATCCGCTGGCAAAAGGCCGCCGCCGATCATTACGGTGTCGAACTCGTGCCGGTACTCAACGCCGACACGGGTTACATCTTCGACCTAGATGACAAGATGTACGCCGAGGTCCTCCGTCAGTTCCGTCTGGCCTTCCCCGATATGCGCTTCATCGCCGGCATCACCGCCCGCGGCACGCAGGACGACACCTCTTTCAAAGCCGAGCGCTACCGCGCCCTCCTGGATATCGTGCAGGCGCATGACAACTGCGAGGTGATGATCATGACGTCGAAGTGGCTGAACTCGCTCGACCCCGAGCGTCGTCGCGACGGCTACTACCAGATCGCCGAGTGGCTCGTCCGCCCCGGCATCGTGCACGCGCTCGAACCTTCCTTCGTCTCGTGGGCTACGCCGTATGAGCCCTGGCTGCTCCATCAGCTCGCGATCCACCCGAAGTTCGTGGGCGGCAAGGTGAGCACGCTCGACGAACCGCACTTCCTCTACTGGGCGGCGATGTGCAAGGACCTGAAGCTCGATTTCGCTCCGCATAGCGGCGACGACTACGGCATCGCCACCGCCATCAAGACTGGCCTGCCGCTGCTCATCGGCGCCGCCAGCAGCGCGGCACCGCAAATCTGCGCGGCGAAGGACATGTGGCTCGACGACGGTGCCCCGGGAAAGAAATTCCCCACGGGCACGGGGCGCTTCGATACGCGTGTCTACAAGGTCTTTGAAGCCATCCAGTCGCTGGAAGACCAGGTCTTCCGCCTCGATGCCAAAGGAAGCGCTGCCGCCTACAAGCACAGCACCGCCCACCTCCTCCATCAGCTCGGCGTGATTGCCTCGCCTGAACCCCACCCGTCCTGCAAGGACGTCCGAGGCAGTGACGAGGCCGCCCGTATGACCGAAGCGATGCTCCGCACCCGCCGTATTTCCGAACGCCTGAACATCCCTCGCTAAAACACTTCATGTCTACCCCTTTCAAACTCACCCGCGTCGCCTCGCTCAAGAGCGTCGCCGATTTCCGCGCCCATTGCGCCAACGTCGGCGCCGACCTGCCGCTCGAGGACGCCATTGAAGCCGGTGCCGGCAACCCCCTCTCACAGCCAATCGGCCGCACGAAGGTCAACGGCAAGACCATCGGTAACCGTATCGCCATCCACCCGATGGAAGGCTGGGACGGCACCACGACTGGCGGTATCTCCGAAGAGATGAAGCGACGCTGGGAGCGCTTCGGCGCGAGCGGTGCGAA
>CAMCWL010000073.1 GCA_945882655.1 Opitutus sp. GAS368 | reverse complement strand
GCAGATTGCGTTTGCCCGTCGTCGGCTTCAATCCAAGGTTCTCCTCAGACTATGGCTTTCGATTTTGACAGCTGTCCGGAACGCTCCGGGACCGACAGCACCAAGTGGCACAAGTATGCCGATAAGGATATCATCCCTTGTTGGATCGCGGACATGGACTTCAAGGCGCCGCCCGCTGTCGTCGAAGCCGTCCAGGCCCGCGCCGCGCATGGCGTGTACGGATACCCCGCTCAGCGCGACGCCGTGTTCGCTGCCATCGTCAACCACATCCGCCGCCGTCACGGTTGGGAGATCAAGCCTGAGTGGATCACGTTCATGTGCTCGCTCGTCCCTGGCATCCACGCCGCCATCCGCTGCGCCAGCAAGCCCGGCGAGTCCGTGGTCACGACCGTCCCCGTCTACCCGCCGTTCATGACCGCGCCAGTGCTGTCCGAGCGCAACCCGCTGAAACTCGAGATGGTGTTCGAGGGCGGCCGCTGGACGTTTGACTGGGCCAAGCTCGAGGCCGCCTGCGCGCAGCCGCACGCCAAGGTGCTCCTGCTCTGCAACCCTTACAACCCGCTCGCCCGCGTCTTTGATCGTGGCGAACTCGACCGCCTCGCCGCGCTCGTGCGCAAGCATGAGCTCACCGTCTGCTCCGACGAAATCCACTGCGACCTCGTGCTCGACCCAGCCGCGGAGCATATCGTCTTCGCCGCGATGGGGGAAGATCTCGCCGCCCGCACCGTCACCCTGATGGCCGCGAGCAAGACCTTCAATATCGCCGGCCTCACCTGCGGATTCGCGATCATTCCCGATGCTGGCCTGCGCTCTCGCTTCCGCCGGATTCTTCAGGGCATGTCGCTCGATCAGAATGTTTTTGGCCTCGCCGCCACCCAGGCCGCGTTTGACCACGGAGAGCCGTGGCGCCTCGAGTGCGTGGATTACCTTCGCGGCAACCTCGATCTCATCGAACAGGAACTCAAGTCCATGCCCGGCGTTGTGCTGCGTCAGCGCCCGCAGGCCAGCTTCCTCGTCTGGTTCGACATCACCGCTCTCGGCTTCGAGGACGCGCATGCCGAGTTCGAAAAGGGCGGTATCGGTTTCAGTAACGGTACCGACTTCGGCGGCCCCGGCCACGTCCGCCTCAATTTCGGCTGCCCGCGCGAACGTCTGCGCGAGATTTTGCGTCGGATGAAGGTGGTGGTGGCGAGGGCGCCGGGAAGGCGTGCCTGAGCCGAAGAGGCTCGGAGGACCAGAGGCTCGGTGGACCAGAACGATACAACGCGAGTTGATCGGTTGACCCGTGGGCCAGTTGGCCAGGTAGACACTGGGTAGGGATGCGATTGCCATCGCATCCGTTCGAGGCCGAAGTCTGAGAGTCGCCGGGTCTTAGCTAATTCAGATCAATAACTGTATCGCTAGGCGAACGGACGTGATGGCAATCACGTCCCTACCCAAGGCAGAGAGCTAGGGCTCAAAGGGGAACCTGGAAGTTTGCTTTCGGCTTGATGTTATAACAAATGTTGTTACATTGAGAACATGGCCAAAAAGCTCAAGGTTCGTCGTATCGGTAATTCACTCGGGGTGATCCTACCCAAGGAAATCCTTGAGCAGCTCCGCGTCGAGGAGGGTGACGGCCTTGATTACTCGGCCTCCAAGGACGGCGTCCGCCTATTTGCGACCAACCCGGATTTTGCCAAGGAGCTGGCAGTCTTCAAGTCGCTCAGCCGTCGCTATCGTAACGCCCTGGGCGAGCTGGCCAAATGAAGGAGCCGCATTGGCTGGGGTTGGAGTCTGTTCTGGCTCTCCATGAGTTGGTTGTCGCCGACTATGGTGGCGATGCGAGCATCCGCGACGCCGGCCGCCTGCAGTCGGCTTTGGCGCGACCAAAGCATCTGTTCTCTTACGGTGAACCCACCTTGGCGCGTCTCGCCGCTGCTTATGCGGTTGGGATTGTCCAGGGCCACCCGTTCACCGACGGCAATAAGCGGACTGGCTTCATGGCCGCCGCTGCTTTCATGGAATTGAACGGCCTGACCTTCGAGGCGTCGGAAGTCGAAGTCGTGATCAAGACGCTCGGCTTGGCCGCCAGCGAAATCTCCGAGGCGGAATATGGACAGTGGTTGGCCAAATCGGTGGGCGCGCCGAAGGCGAAGAGGAAGAAGAGGAAGAAGTAGGGGTAGGGGTAGGGGTAGTTAACGCCTCGGCTTATCGGTGGGAGCTTGTGGTTCGAGCGTATTTGAGTCGCGCGCGAGTCGGCGCGCCTTGATGACTCCTGCGATGAGGCGAAGAATTTCTTCGCACTGCGCTAGGAGTGGTGCGGCTTCCTGCGGGCTCAACAGTTCGGCGAGCTGCGCCACATGGAGTTGCGTGAGGACTTCGGCGCAGGAACCTTTCGCGATGAGGTAGAAGCGCTCGGTGTCTTTCTCGGCCCTTCGTTCATAGCCTTCGGCAATATTGCTCGGCACCGACAGAGCGGCACGTCTCAGCTGGTCGCAGGCCCAGAGATGTCGGCTGAGTGAAGTTCGTTGGGTGAGCTTGATCACGTCGGCGGCAAGCCGGACGGATTTTTGCCAAGTAACGAAGTTCGAGAGGCTCGCTATTTCCATCCCACAAGCAGGCCGATGCTCACCCCGCGTGCCAACTGCGCACCTCTAATGCCTGTCACCTGATGGCCTTCGCCTACCCCTACCCCCACCCCTACCCCTATCCCTTGCGTGTTTCCGCTGTTTTTTCGCACTCCTTTCTTTTTGACGAACGCCTAGAGAGTCCCATCGTCAGACGACTCAGGACAGTCCGATGGTGTAATGGTAGCACAGGAGATTCTGATTCTCCTTGTCTAGGTTCAAATCCTAGTCGGACTATTTCCTGAAAGCAAAAAGCCCTCTCACGAGGGCTTTTTCATGCCTATCTTGGACGCCTTAGCGGGCGTTCCAGAAGATCATCAGGTTCTTGGTCTGGCGGCCGGCGACGATGAGGTCGGGCTTGCCGTCGCCATCGAGGTCGGCGGCCTTGAAGTCTTCGACGGCGATCTCCTTGGTCGAGATCACGCTCGTACGCCAGGTCTTGCCGGCGTCGTCGAGTGGGGTGAGCAGGCGGACGCCGGGATCGACGCCGCGCCAGCCGACCATGACCTGGTCGGAGCCGGTGCCCAGGAAGTCAGCGCAGGCGACCGCATGGCCGTCCTTGAAGCCATCGAGGACCTGGTTGCGCTGCCAAGCGCCGGTGCCGTCACGGGTATAGATGGCCGACTTCGTGCCGTGGAAAGGTTCGATCGTCGCGATGAAGTTGCCGGAAGGCAGGCGGCCGCCGCGGAGTTCGCCGACGGGTTCCTTGGTCAGCTGAGTCTGGCCCCACTTACCGTCAGCGTAGGAATTGAACCAGATGCCTTCCTTGGAGCCGGCCAGGATCTGCTGGGCGATATGTTTCTGCCAGCGCACGGGGTCGAGATTGTGGGTGATGTGGCCCGAGTCATTGACGAGCTCGGTCTTCCACTCGTCCTTCGGGTTGGCCGGCTTGCGATAGGCGAGGAGCTTGGCGCCCGCGCCGACGCCGGCCTTGTTGCCGACGCCATGGAGGGGCTGGACGACGAGGTCCCAGCGGCCCGTAGCGGCTTCGACCCACGCCATGCGGTGCACGGTTGGTTCGTGGTGGAGTTTCACCGCTTCCCACTTCTGGGTGCGGTCGGCGGGAGCAATCAGGTAGAAGACCGCGCCGCTCTTCACCGTATCGGATGGATTCCAGCCGGCGCCGATGGCGATCTCAGCCTTGCCGTCGCCATCGATATCCTGCGCCGCGACGCACACGTTATCTTCCTTCGTGAGGTTCGTGGCGATGACGTGCCTCTTCCATGTCGGGTTTTGATACCACTGGACCGTGGACTTGTCGGCTAGGACGATGTCGGGCTTGCCGTCGCCATCGACGTCGGCGATCGCGAGGCCGTAGCCGATCTCGACCTTATCGATCTCCTGCAGGCGGAACTTCGGTTCCGGCGCGGCGAACGCGACGGAGGTAAGCAGGAGGGCAAGGAGCGGGGTCGGCTTCATGGTCTGTTTGGTAACCTATCCAACCCTGCCTGTCGACCGCGGTTCCGCGACGTATGCCGTGGCGAACGGCGGCGATGGCAATCGCCGCCCTACCTCAGGCCTCCGGGCCTCTTTGTTATCTCAGGCCGTGAGGCGTTCGAGGCACTCCGCGTAGAGCGCCTGTGTCTTCTGCACGACATCAGCCGGCAGGGTCGGGCCCGGCGCGGTCTTGTTCCACGGCTGGGTTTCTAGCCAGTCGCGGACAAACTGCTTATCGTAAGAGGGCTGGGCGCGGCCGGGCTGCCAGGTGGCGGCGGGCCAATAACGGGAAGAGTCGGGCGTCAGGACTTCGTCGATGAGCACCAGTGAGCCGTCAGGAGCACTCCCGAATTCGAACTTCGTGTCGGCCAGGATGACGCCCGCCTTGGCGGCGCGTTCGGCGCCCATGCGGTAGAGCGCGATGGAGGTCTCTTGTACCGTGCGGAAGACCTTCTCGCCGAGGACCTCGCCGCAGCGGGCTCGGGTGATCGCTTCGTCGTGGCCTTCGGCGGCCTTGGTGGAAGGGGTGAAGATGGGCTGGGGTAGCTTCGAGCCGTCGAGCAAGCCTTCGGGCAACGGGTGATCGAGGATACCGCCGGTCTTCTGGTATTCCTTGAAGCCAGAGCCGGCGAGGTAGCCGCGGACGACTGCTTCCACCGGGAGGGGCTTGAGCTTACGCACCAACATCGAGCGCGGGATCAGGTGTTCGTGGCCGTGCAGGGCCTTGGCCAGTGCGTTGGCATGGTCGGGCACGAGGTGCGTCGGGAAGACAAGGCGGGCCTGGTCGAACCACCAGAGGCTAATCTGTGTGAGGAGGATCCCTTTGCCCGGGACGCCGTTGGGCATCACGACGTCGAAGGCCGAGAGACGGTCCGTCGCCACAATCAGGTAATGCGTGCCGAGGTCGAAGACTTCACGAACCTTGCCCTTCGCTTGGAGCGGGTAGGGTAGGCCGGTGACGGTCATCAGCGCTTCGGCGGGCAGGGGCGGCGTCTTCATCCTGCCACGGAGATAGGGCAGGGCGGGGCGGCAGGGCAAGGTGGTTCGTCGTTGAGGCGAAAGGTCCGGCGGTCATCCTCCATCAAGCCTGATGGAACTCCGCGACGCCCATTGTCATTACCAGTTCGCCGAAGTGCCGTACGCTGCGGTGGAACAGGCTCGGGCGGACGGAGTCGGCCAGGCAATGATCAACGGCAGCGCGCCTTCCGACTGGGAAGACGTGGCGGCCCTCGGCCGGCGCGACCCGCGTAATCGCATGTCGTTCGGACTGCACCCGTGGGATGTCCCGACCGCTCCAGAAGGCTGGGCCGAGACTTTGCGCGCCACTCTCATCGCGCATCCGACCGCCGGCGTCGGCGAGATGGGTCTCGATCGTTGGGTGAAGGATCACGATCCCGTCGCCCAGGAAGCGGCGTTCCGGACGCAACTCGCGTTGGCCGTCGAGCTCGACCGCGCGCTCACCATCCATTGCGTCAAAGCGATCGGGCCACTGATGGATATCGTGCGCGCGACCGCGCTCCCGCGCCGCGGCTTTCTCCTGCATAGTTGGAATGGCCCCGTGGAGCTCGTGCCCGAGCTCGCGAAGCTCGGCGCCTATTTCTCTTTCAGTGCGCATCATCTCATCCCGCGTAAGGCTGATCTGCGTGTCCAGTTCGCTGCGGCGATTCCGCGTGAGCGAATCCTCGTCGAGACCGACGCGCCCGCGCTCTGTCCCGCGCCGGAGTTCCGCGTGCGCGAGCTCGCGCCCGACGCGGAAGGCTCCGAGCAGAACCATCCCTCGAATCTCGTGCGTAATAACGCCGAGCTCGCGCGGACCATGGGTGTGACGCCTGAGGAGTCCGCCGCGCTGACGTGTGCGAACTTCGCGCGCTTATTCGGCGCGTAGCAGCGAGAGGCGGAGTGCTTCGCCGGCGGCCGCGAGGCCGAACGCACCGGCCACATGCGAGGCCGTGCCGTAGCCCCATTCGCAGTTCGGGTGCAGGTCTTCCCCTTCGGGAATCTCACCGCCCGGAAGGCCTTCGCAATCCGTTGGTTGGGTGAATGGTTCGTCGGACCACACGCACGAGACGCCGAAGGGGGCCTTGCCGCGCGGGAAGTCGAAGTTCTGCCGCAGGCGTTTGCGGACCAGCATCATCAGCGGATCATCACGCGAGTCGCGCAGGTCGGTGACCTTGAGGCGCGTGCCGTCGAGGCGACCGGCGCAACCGCCAACCGTGACCACGGGTAGCTTACGGTTCACCGCTTCGGCGATCAGGCCGCATTTAGGAGACAGCGCATCCATCGCGTCGATGACCACGCCGGCGAAATCGGCGAGCACTTCGTGCGGATTGAAGCGGGAAAGGAAGCGCTGGTGAAGCGTCGTGCGAATCTTCGGATGGATCGAGCGGGCGCGTTCGGCCATCACCTCCGTCTTCGCCTTGCCCTCATTGCCCGCGACCGCGTGCAGCTGGCGGTTCGTGTTGGAGATGCAGACGGAATCACCGTCGACCATCGCGAGGTGGCCCACGCCGGTACGGGCGAGAGCTTCGACCGTCCAGGAGCCGACGCCGCCCAGGCCGACGACGAGGAAGGATGAACGGGCGAGTCGTTCCATGCCGGCGCGTCCGTAGAGACGGCCGATGCCGGCGAAGCGTTGGAGGTGGTCCGCGTCCATGGTCACCAATCAAGGCGGTAAGCGGCTTCCCTCCAAGGAACAAACGCACTTCCTCCGGGCTTGCTGGCCGGACGGCTCCGGGCATCGTGATGCCGATGTCCGCCGCCGAGAACGCCAGCCAAGCCGGAATCCTGCGAGCACCCCTCGAGCCACTTTGGCTGTCGGCGGCTCGACGGGGCTTCTGGGGCCTGCTCATCGGCCTCGTGGTCGCCTTGGTGTTTGTCATCCTTGATTACCGCAAAGCTAACTCCGTGTCGCAGGTCTGCATGCAGGCGCGGATCATCTTCCTCCAGTATCAGGCCGAGAAGGGCGAGTGGCCGAAGGCTTGCGACCTCGCCGCCCCCGGTGGTCAGTTCGGCGGCTTCAATCTCGCGCCGATGACGGCGGCGGTCGCGAAGTGCCAGGTTCCCGGCAAGTGGCTCTTCATGCCCAAGTCCGCCACCGGCGGTCCGGCGGTCGTCTTCACGCCGGCGGAGCCCGGCCGCTCTTATGAACGTGCCTTCGAGGCCGTTGACGGTTGGGTCGACGACGGAAAAGCCGACCAGGGTGACCTCCTGATCCGCGAAGACGCCGCGCTCCTCAGGCTGTCGGCCGAGTGATCGCCTCGGCGCGCTCGCGCAGGTCGGCTTCAAAGAGCGCGTCCACGAGCTGATCGAGATTCCCTTCGAGTACCTGTTCGATGCCGTGGACCGTGAGGTCGATGCGGTGATCGGTGATGCGGTTCTGCGGGAAGTTGTAGGTGCGGATACGTTCGGAGCGGTCGCCGGAACCCACCTGCGTCTTGCGGGCGTCGGCGCGGGCTTCACGTTCCTTGGCGCGCGTCAGGTCGAGGAGGCGGGAGCGCAGGACGCGGAGGGCCTTGACGCGATTGCGCAGCTGGGAGCGTTCGTCGGCGCAGTAGACCATCAGCCCCGTCGGCTTGTGGATGATTTGCACCGCGGATTCCGTCTTATTGACGTGCTGGCCGCCGGCGCCGCTCGCGCGGGCGACGGACATGTCGAGGTCTTCGGGCTTCAGGACGACTTCGGCTTCTTCGGCCTCGGGGAGGACGGCGACCGTGGCAGCGGACGTATGGACGCGGCCAGAGGCCTCGGTGGCGGGCACGCGCTGGACGCGATGGACGCCCGCTTCGTGGCGCAGGAGGGCGGTGGCGCCTTCGCCTTCGATGAGGAGGACCGCGTCGCGGACCCCGCCCAGGTCGGAGTGGGAGAGGGACATCAGCTCGCACTTCCAGCCCTTCCTCTCGGCGAAGCGGGTGTAGGCGCGGAGGAGCTCGGCGGCGAAGAGGGAGGC
>CAMCWL010000072.1 GCA_945882655.1 Opitutus sp. GAS368 | reverse complement strand
CGCGGGGCCCGCCCTTCCGTTGATGCGACCGAAGTCGCTTAGGCGATGACCTTATCGACGACCTTACCGAAGTTGTCGGTGAGGCGGAAGTCGCGGCCGTTGTAGCGGAACGTGAGCTTGGTGTGGTCGAAGCCGAGGAGGCGCAGGATCGTGGCGTGCAGGTCATGCACGTCGACGCCGTCAGCAGCGACCTGGGAGCCGATTTCGTCGGTCTCGCCGTAGTGCATGCCGCCCTTGACGCCGCCGCCAGCCATCCAGCAGCAGAAAGCCTTACCGTGGTGGTCGCGACCGGAAGCTGCGTTGACGCGGCCCGCGGTGGTCGGGGTGCGGCCGAATTCTCCGCCCCAGATGATGAGAGTCTGGTCGAGGAGACCGCGCTGCTTGAGGTCGGCGATGAGAGCGGCAGCCGGACCGTCGATGGCTTCAGCCTTACCAGCGATCGCCGTGAAGAGGTTCGTGTGGTGGTCCCAACCGCCGGCATCGACCTGAACGAAGCGGACGCCGCGTTCGACGAGGCGACGGGCGCAGAGGAGCTTGGCGCCGAGGTCGGACTTGCCGTACATCTCGCGGGTCTTTTCGGACTCCTTAGAGATGTCGAAAGCGTCGGTCGCGGCAGTCTGCATGCGGAACGCGAGCTCGAAGGACTCGATGCGGGCCTCAAGCTGCTCGTCCTTCTGGACGGTCTGCATGTGGCGCTGGTTCAGCTGGCGGACGAGGTCGAGCTGCTTGCGCTGCGCGTCCTGCGTGGTGAATTCGCTCTGGAGGTTGGCGATGATCTTGTTCGCCGGGGCACCCGGGCGGAACGAGGTGCTCGCACCCTGGAAGAGGGAAGGAAGGAAGGCCGAAGCGCGGGCGTCGGAGCTGCCACCGAGGGAGACGAAGCCGGGGAGGTCCTGGCTTTCGGTGCCGAGACCGTAGAGGACCCAGGCGCCGAGGGAAGGCTTGGAGAGAATCGCCGAGCCAGTGTGCATCAGCTTGGCGGCCGGACCGTGAGCCGGGAGATCCTGGTGCATCGAGCGGATGACGCACATCTCGTCGGCCACGCCCTGGAGCTTCGGGAAGATTTCGCTGATCTCGAGGCCGGACTTGCCGGACTTCTTGAACTCGAAAGGCGACGGGAAGAGCACGCCGTTCATGCCAGCGGCGGACATGTCAGCGAGTTCCTTCATCTTCGGCTTCGGATCGAAGGTGTCGAGGTGCGAGGGAGCACCTCCTGCGAAGATGTGGATGACGTGCTTCGCCTTGGCGGCGAGGGGAGCCTTGCGAGGCTTGAGGTTGGCCATGACCTCGGCGTGAGCGTCGCTGACCATGTACTCGGACACCATGGTGCCGAAGGCGAGTGCGCCCATACCGAGACCGGTCTGGCGGAGGAAATCGCGACGAGAGTTGGCGGTCGGCACGTAATTGCCGCAGTTGGAGTCTTTCATTGTGGGGATTTGGTTAGGAGTAAGGTTGGGGGGTGATTTTGAGAATTCAAACCAGATTGCGAGAGTAGGGTGATCAATTCAAGTACACGAATTCGTTCGAGCAGACCATCGACTGGGCCAGCATGACCCAGGGGTTGGAAGGCACCTTACGGTCGACTTTTTCCGTATTATTCACGATTTTTCCACCCTGAACTGAGGTTTCGATCTTAACCTCGGGGCTGGACTTGGTGGCGACCGCGGCAGCGGCCTTGGCCTTGGCGGCCTTATCGGCCCTCGCTTTGGCTACCTTGTCGGCCTTGGGCGAGGCGGGGGGCTCGTCAATATACCCAGCGATACGGGCCACGAACTCGCGGGCGATTTGGCGCTCCTGCACGGTCGGCGAACGCTGGTACATGATGCGATAAAGCTGAGTCACACGCTCGTCATCGGAACTGGCCTTGGTCATCTCAGGGCGAGCGTTGACGTTACGGGCGACCTCGACCGCCAGCGGATTGTTCATGAAGAACAGGGCCTGTTGCGGGACGATGGTCGAACCGCGGGTCGAGTTCGCCATGTTGGGATCGGCGAAGTCGAACTGGGACTGGAACTCACTGAGCTTATCGCGATCGATGAAGCCGTAGATGGTGCGGCGGTAGCTATAGGGCTCGTCGGTGATATTCACCGCACGTCCGCCGAGGGCGCGGTCAAGCTTACCGGACAGGAGCAGCATCGAGTCGCGGATGGACTCGAAGTCCAGGCGACGGAGATTCGCATGCCAGAGCAGCTTGTTGGCCGCGTCGACCTTCATGGGATCGACCGACGCCTTCTGCACGACAAGCGGGTTGGTATTCGGATTAGCCGACTGACGATAGGCCGCCGTGAGCAGGATCTTCTTGTGCATCTTCTTGATCGACCAGCCGCCTTCGACGAAGGTGGTGGCCATCCAGTCGAGGAGCTCGGGGTGGCTCGGGGCTTCGGACATATTACCGAAGTCATCCGGCGAGGTCACGATGCCGACGCCGAAGTGGTGCATCCAGAGGCGATTCACCAGGACGCGCGCGGTGAGCGGATTGGTGCGACTGGCAATAGCCAGGGCGAGTTCGCGGCGGCCGCTGCCTTCGTAGAACGGCAGGCGGTCGGGGCCAGCGAGCACCTCGAGGAACTGGCGAGGGGCCACGGGGCCACGCTTATTACGGTCACCGCGGATATACACGTAGCTGTCACGCGGCTTCTCGACGTCGGTGACCACCATCGCCGTGCCGGGGCCGCCGGGGTGCGTGATGTCGAGGGCATTGATGTCGGCGAATTTGAAGTACTTCGTGGGCTTGTTGTTATTGACGAAGGTGGCGGCAATCGGCTGCTGCCAGCTCTCGCAGAAATCACGGCTCTCGGTCACGCGCTCGAGCAGCGAGACGGTGGAGATGTCTTCGACATTGGGCAAAGGCCAGGGGAAGGCGGCGAGCTGAGCGACGGCGGGGTCGTCCTTATCGCCCTTGCGGCCCGGCTGGCTGCGCAGCTGGATGTGGGCGACGATCTTATCGCGGTTCTTCTTGAACATCGCCTGGTAGGCGAAGGCGACTTCCTCGAGGGACTTCGGCTTGAGACCACGGAGTCCGTCAGCGACGAGCGGGTTGAGCGGATTCTTCTTATCAGCCAAGGCGGCTTCGATGATGGCGGGAGCCTGCTTCTCGAAATTGTCGGGACTGACCTTCTTGAGACGGACGAGCGGACCGGTGATCGGGTGCTCCGTGCGACCCATCGCGCCAGCGAAGGTGGTACCCAGTTCGCGGCTATCGCCTAGGTCGAACTTCTTCAGGATATCAAAGCCCGCGCTGCTACGGAACCCGCCGGACAAGGCGGCGAGGGCGCGCGGAGCGAATTCACGGTGGAAGGCAGCCTGCATGCCGGCGAGGTGCTTATAGTAGCCACCGGCAGTGGTATTAATCAGCTCGGCGAGCTTCTTCTCGTAGTCGGCCCGATACGCGTTGGTTGGCGCATTCTTGCCGACAAGGAGCGGATCGCGAACGACCGGATTCTGCTGGGGCTCGATGACGGAGGCGAAGATGCCGTGAAGGGAGTAGTAGTCGGCGGCCGGAATCGGGTCGAACTTATGATCATGGCAACGCGAGCAGGATACCGTCAGGCCAAGGAAGCCCTTCGTCGTCGCATCGATGCGCTCGTCGATGGTATCGTCATTGTTCTGGAAACGCTTCCCGACGGTGATGAAGCCGAGGGCCGCGAGGCGCGCGTCGTCCTTGGCCAGGTCCGGCAGACGGTCGGCAGCGAGCTGCTCGATGATGAACTGGTCGTAAGGTTTATCCGTGTTGAATGCGTCGATGACGTAGTCGCGGTAAGTCCAAGAGGCATCGAAGGTCTCGATCGTGCCGTTACGCTTCAGGCCCTTGGTGTCGGAGTAACGGGCGGTATCGAGCCAGTGACGAGCCCAGCGCTCGCCGTAGTGGGGCGAAGCGAGCAGACGGTCGACGGTACGCTCGACGACGGCATTCACCGCGCGTCCAACCTGCCCCTTACGGGCGGCCATGTTGTCCATGGCGTGGGCGGCGTCGTAATCGCGGGAGAAGGAGTCGACTTCGACGCTCGTGGGCGGCAGGCCGATTAGGTCATAGGAAAGGCGGCGGAGCAGCGATTCGCCATCTGTGGCGGGGCTGGGCTTGAGGCCCTTTTCATCGAGCTTCGCGAGCAGGAAGGCGTCGACTTCGTTCTGGCACCAAGCGGCGTTACTGAGCTTGGTCGGGACGGCGACTTCGCGGACAGGTTGGAAGGCCCAGTGGCTGCGCGCCTTGTCGGAAAGACCGGTGAGTTTGGCGCCGCCCGCACCGGCGGGAGCTGGTGCGCCCATCTTGATCCACTGCTCAAGGGACGCGATCTGCGCGTCGGAAAGCTTGGCGCCCTTCTTGCGCGGCGGCATCGAAAGATCGGGATCCGTCTGATGCACGGCGACGATCAGCATGGATTTCTTGATGTCGCCAGGTACGACCGCCGGACCTAGATCGCCACCTGCCAGCAGGCCCGCGCGCGAGTCCATGATTAGGCCGCCCTTGGAGACGCCCTTCTCTTTCGAGTGACATTCGTAACAGCGTTCGGTGAAGATCGGTCGGACGTTCTTCTCGAAAAATTCCAGGCCAGCCGGGTCCATCTTCGGCTCAGCGGCAGCGTCGGCGGCGGAGAGCATGGCGGTCGACCCCAGAGCGGCGAGCAGGGGGAGGAAACGTAGCATGTTCTGGGAGAGATTCATAGGGAGCGGGGGGATTGAAAAGGGTAAGGAAAGCCGGGGCCGGCTGGGGTATCGTCCTAGGTGATAATTCTTAGGGCATCATGAAGGACATCAACCTCTGGTTTGTCGTAGTTACCTCATATAACCCCGGCCAACGCCCTTAGGGTGTTTTTGTTAAAAATTCGTCAAAAACTCCCGGGGCCGCGCCACGGTAACCACCCTCTCCTTTAGCCCTAAAAACAAGAAAGCCGGCCAAACGGCCGGCTTTCGGAGGGGAACAAGGTCTATCCTTAGTTAACGTAAACGAACTCGTTCGAGAGCAGTAAGGCTTGAACAAGGAGCTCCGTCGGGGTCATCGGCGTGCGGGCGATGGACTCACCGACGTTCTGCATCACGCTTTCGGCACCGCCGCCAGTCACGGCGGTCATCATGCTCTCTTCACCATCAGGCGCCTTAACGGTCATTGCCCTGCCGGCGGGAGCCATGGTGCGAGGCGCCGGAGCCACGGCCTTAGTGCCAGCCTTGGTGCCGGCGACAGCAGCCTTGGTCGCAGGACGCAGGTTGGCGGTCGCGATGGTCATCTTAGCCTGGGCCATGAATTCCTGAGCGACGCGGATCTCGCTCGTGGAAGGACGGCGCTGGAACATGCAGCGGAACATCGCGACAATGCGCTGGTCTTCCGACATCGCGTTGACGACGTCCTTGCGAGCGGAGACGGCACGGGCGACCTCGACGCAGAGCGCATTGTTCATGAAGTACAAGGCCTGCTGAGGAACGATGGTAGAGTTACGCTTCGAGTTAGGCTGATCGGGGTCGCCGTAGTCAAACTGCGAGAGCGTGTCGCTGAGGCGGCTGCGATCAACGTAGCCGTAAAGGCTGCGACGATAGCTGAACGGCTCATCCGTGATGTTGGCGGGCTGGCCACCGACCGTTGGGTTGAGCTTGCCGGTGAGGAGAATCATCGAATCGCGGATGGACTCGAAGTCGAGGCGACGGAGATTACCGCGCCAGAGCAGGCGGTTGCTGGCATCAATCTTGAGCGGATCGACGAGGCCCTTCTTTTGCACGAGCGGATTGGCGGTCGGGTCGGAATCGAGGCGATAGACGTTGCTCATCACAATCATGCGATGGAGGCGCTTCATCGTCCAACCGTTCTCCATGAACTCGGCCGCGAGATAATCGAGGAGTTCCGGGTGCGAAGGCTTCTCAGCCATGTTGCCAAGGTCATCCACCGAGGAGACGAAGCCTTCGATGAAGTGCTTCATCCAAGTACGGTTGACGGCCACGCGGGCGGTCATCGGGTTTTCCTTGGTAGCGATGGACTGGGCGAACTCGTAGCGACCGCTGCCGTCGACGTACGGACGACGCTCTCCCTTGGAGAGGATGTCGAGGAACTGGCGGGGGACGATCTCACCCTTGTTGTTCTTGTCGCCGCGCTTGAACACGTAGCTGTCCTTCGGATCTTCGGAATCCTGCACGACCATTGCCTCGCCGGGGGCACCAGGGTGCGAGAGACGCAGCTCGTTGATGCGGGTGTGACGGAAGTAGGCGACAGGCTCGCGGTTGCCGATGCCACCGTAGATCGGACGGTTCTGCCAGTCGGCACAGAACTTGCGCGTGGTGAACAGGGAGATCATGTCCTCGTTCTCGAAGACCTCGTCGTAGCTCGGGATGGCCCAAGGATAGCCGGTCATCTGGGCGATCGCCGGAGAGGTCTTCTTCCAGTCTTCGCCGGGCTTGGCCAGCAGGGCGAGGTGCGCGAGAATCGCAGCCTTGTTCTCGTTGTAGGCCTTCTGGTAAGCGGCAGCGACGTCATGGAGAGACTTCGGCTTCAGGCCACGGAGAGCAGCGGCGATGATCGGGTTGACCGGATAGTCGGTGTCGTTGATCACTTCCTGGATTACGATTGGGGCGCGTTCAGCAAAGTAAACGACGGGCACCTGAGCGAGGGCGTAGAAAGGACCGGTGATCGGCGAATCTTTCTGGATGCGCATCGCGGCGAAGTCGGTGTCTTCCTGGAGATCGATCTTGTAGCGCTCGGAGAACTCGCCGGCCTCGGAGGAGCCGCCACGCACGCTGGCGATCATGAGTCGACCAGCCATCTCATTGTCATAGCGGGCGCGGGTTTCGCGCATGTAGCGGAAGAAGCCAGCGACCTGCTCGTCCTGGAGCTGGCCGAGTCGCTTGGTGAAGTCGGAGCGCGCGGCGGAGGCGGTCTTCGAAGTGGCGGCGATCGTCGGGTGGTGCAGCGGCTCGACGGTCGAGGCGAAGATGCCGTGCAGGGAGTAGTAATCCTTAATCGGAATCGGGTCGAACTTATGGTCGTGACAGCGGGCGCAAGACACGGTGAGTCCGAGGAAGGCCTTGGTGCTCGTATCGATGCGTTCGTCGATGATGTCGTTCGGGTCGTCGAAGCGCTTACCGACGGTGAGGAAGCCGAGTGCGGCGAGACGAGGATCGTCGGGAGAGATGCCGGGGATGCGATCGGCAGCGAGCTGCTCGACGATGAACTTATCGTAGGGCTTATCGTCGTTCAGCGCGTTGATCACGTAATCGCGATAGGTCCAAGCGTAGGCGAAACGGTAGTCCTTGAAGAGGCTGTCACCCTGGTCGACCTGGAGGCCGCGGGTATCGGAGTAGCGGGCGGTATCGAGCCAGTGGCGGGCCCAGCGTTCGCCGTAGTGGGGCGAGGCGAGGAGGCTGTCGATCTGCTTGGCGTAGACGGCTTCGACGGCACCAGCAGGCTTACCGGCACGAAGTGCCATCGTGTCCGTGATCTGCGCGGCCTGGATGGCCTTTTCAAAGGCATCGACCTGCTCAGAGGTGGGCGGAAGGCCGATCAAATCGTAGGAAACACGACGAAGGAAAGCTTCGGGATTGGCAGCCGGATTAGGCTGGAGGCCCTTCTCTTCGAGCTTGGCCATGATGAACGCGTCGATGGGCGTCTTAACCCAGGCGCGGTTCTTCACTTCGGGAACGGTTGGCTTCTTGACGGGCTGGAAGGCCCAGTGATCGCGAGCCTTGCCCGTGAGACCGGTCAGCTTGGCGGCGCCGCCAGAAGGCATGGGCGCACCCATCTTCACCCACTCTTCGAGAATGGCGATTTTCTCATCCGGCAGCTTTCCGCCCGTCTTCTTCGGGGGCATCGAGAACTCGGGATCGTTGTAACGGACGGCCTTAATGAGGAGAGACTTCTCGAGATCGCCCGGGACAACCGAAGGGCCTTCGTCGCCGCCCTTGTAGGCGCCGTCCATGGAATCGAGGATGAGGCCGCCCTTGGAGGAATTCTTCTCAGCCGAGTGGCACTCGTAGCAGCGATCGATGAGAATCGGGCGGACGTTCTTCTCGAAGAACTCGAGGCCTTCCTTGGT
>CAMCWL010000071.1 GCA_945882655.1 Opitutus sp. GAS368 | reverse complement strand
ACTCGGCACCGGTCGGGTCGACCTTCAGCGTGAAGGACACCCCGCCCTGTAGGTCGAGGCCGAGCTTGAGTCGGCCCTGAGAGGAAACCAAGAGCTGCTTAAGGACGATGCCGTTACGCTTGCTCTGGTCGGGCTCGCGGACGATTTGGGCTTCGGTAAAGAAGAACGGACGGAAGTCGACCGGAGCGGCACGACCGCGGCCTTCGCCGATATCACGGAGCGCCTGGAAGTAAGAGACCGACTTCTTGTCGGCGGCGACGGCGGCGTCCTTGTTGTGCTTCACACGCTCGAGGGCCTCGGCGTGGAGCTTATCGAATTCGGGCTTCTGCGCGATGACCTGCGCGGGCACGAATTGGTCGAGAGGGATTGGAGCGATCGGGTGGAACTCGAACCAGGCGACAGCCAGGGCGACGAGCGAAACCGCGATCTTCCAGAACCAAGTCCTGGACGTCATTGTATCAGGGTCGGATGAGGGGTGAACGACCTTAGGCCTGGACGACGGCGTCGACGTCCTTGCCCATGATGGCGGACTTGTGGACGACCAGACGGCCGGAATCGAGTTCAAGGGTGATGCGGTCTACCTTGATGGAGACCACGCGTCCGTAGATACCACCTGCGGCCAAGACCTTGTCGCCCACGGCGAGGTCGGACTGGAGCTTTTCGAGCTCCTTCTGGCGCTTGCGCTGGGGAGCGAAGAGCAGGAAGTACATGCCCACGAAAAGCAGGGCGTACATAGCCAGGATGGTCCAGCCACCGCTTTGCTGGTCGGCACCGGCGGGAGCAGCACCCTGAGCCTGTGCAAGACCTTGATTGATAACAGTTTGGATGATATTCATTGTTCTTATTGTTTGGAAAGCGGGGAAAGCGAAAGTCTGGAGATGCGATTTAAGGGCGAAAAAGCAAGCCCCGGCGCATCCCGATTGGCTTTGATTACCCCCCAGGACCTGCCAGTGTGAATAACTCTCCATGAGCCAGCCCGCCCAGGAGCCTATCAAAGGCTCCGCCCCCGTCAAACCCCTCACCATGGCGGCCACCATCGCCGCACTGGGCGTCGTATTCGGGGACATCGGGACGAGCCCGCTCTACGCCTTTAAGGAATGTCTACGGGTCAAGGACGGCGATTCTAACATCTTGGGCACATCGCAAGTCGTCCCGATCCTGTCCCTGATCATCTGGTCGCTGATCTTCGTGGTGATGGTCAAATATGTGCTCCTGGTCATGGAAGCCAACGAGGACGGCGAAGGCGGCATCATGACTCTGGTCTCCCTCGCATCCGCCAAGGATAAGGAGAAGACCAAGCGGAAGCACCGGAGCTTTCTCGTCCTCCTCGGTGTCTTCGGGGCCGCCCTGCTCTACGGGGACGGCGTCATCACCCCGGCCATCTCGGTCGTCTCCGCGCTGGAAGGCGTCAAGGAAGCCAACGAACGCCTGCACGGCCCCCTGACCGCCGGCTTCCTTAAATACTTCATCCCCACCGCCGCCGTCATGATTCTCGTCGGCATTTTCTGGCTCCAGAAGATCGGCACCGGCCGCGTCGGTATGTATTTCGGTCCGATCACCATGGTATGGTTCATCGTGATCGGCGGACTCGGCATCCTCTCGCTGGTGCTCAACCATGAGGTCTTGGGGCAAATCGCGTGGGCCTTCAACCCGCTCGAAGGGCTGGGGCTACTTATCACCCACCCAGGCCTAGGCATCCTGATCCTCGGTGCGGTCTTCCTCTCGGTGACGGGGGCTGAAGCGCTCTACGCGGACATGGGCCACTTCGGCCAGAAGCCGATCCGCGCGGCGTGGTGTTTCATCGTCTTCCCCGCCCTCATCCTGAACTACCTCGGACAGGGTGCCTGGGCTCTCGCCCACCCAGCTGAGCTTCTGGTGCCAGGCTTCAACCCCTTCTTCAACATGGCGCCGGGCTGGGCGCAGATCCCGCTCGTCGTCATCGCGACGCTCGCCGCCATCATCGCCTCGCAGGCCCTCATCGCCGGCGCGTTCTCGATCACCATGCAGGCGATCCAGCTGAACTACCTGCCCCGCATGCGCATCGAGCGCACTTCCGACCAAGAATCAGGCCAGGTCTACGTACCCATCATCAACTGGCTGCTGATGACCGGCTCGATCTACCTGGTCCTGCATTACGAGACCTCCGAGAACCTCGCCAGCGCCTACGGTATCGCGGTGAGCCTCACGATGCTGGTGACGACGATCCTGTTCGGACAGTACCTCCGCCACAAGTTGAACATCCCTTCCGCCGGCGCCTATGCGCTGCTCACGCCCTTCATCCTGCTGGAAGTCCTCTTCGTCCTCGGTAATTCGCATAAGATTCTGCCCAACGGATGGATGCCACTGCTGATCGGCATCATCGTCTACTACCTGATGGCCGTCTGGAACAAGGGGCGCATCGCGATGAAGCAGAAGCTGAGCGAAGGCGAGGCGGCCGGCGATTTCGAGAACTTCCTCGATAGCGTGGAAGACCGGTTTGTCGCGGGCAAGTTCGCCCGTGTGAAGGGAACAGCAATCTATCTCGCCGGCTCGACCAAGGCCGTACCGATGGCCTTGGCTCACAACCTTAAGCATAACCGGGCGCTCCACGACCATATCATCGTCATCACGCTGAGGGTCGACGAGGATCGTGCCATCGTGCCGATGTCGGATCGCGTCAGCTTCAACACCCGCGGACCGAAGTTCTGCAAGATCGACAGCCATGAGGAATTCCCCTCCGTCCTCAGCGTCACGGGTACGTTCGGCTTCCGCGAGAAGCAGGACGTCTTTCCGGTACTGGATGCGGCGTACCAGGAGATGGGCATCACCCCCAACCCGCTCGAGGTCACCTACTTCCTCAGCCGCGAGACGATCGTCCGCGCGACGACAGGCTTCTCGCTCAACGCCGTCCAGGAAAAGCTCTTCGAAGTGCTCAACCGTAATTCCCTTTCGGCCACGGCCTACTTCAACCTGCCGCCCGGCCGCGTGGTCGAACTGGGCATGCAGGTCGAGCTCTGAGGCCTCCGCTCAGCGGGGCGCCTCGACCTTGAAGACGAACGCCTGCTTGCACGGGTGGTTCTCTTCGTCGGCCATCTCGCGCGGCGTCGTGATGACGCAGACGGCCCCGAGCTGCTCCCAGGGCAGAAGATCCGACCAACCGAGGAGCATGATCTTCGAGCCGGGCGCCGGACGGAGCACGCGTGAACGCACCTCCGGACCAGGCCAGCCATAGGAAATAAGATAAGTCGAGCGGCCGTCGGCGGATCGCGTGAAGCGGAAGGAGCCTTCCACCGGCGTCGCGCCTGGACGAACCCCCACGACAGACTCACCGTTCACATCGAGCCACTCCTCGACATAGATAAATTGCTTGATGGTTTCCTCGTCGACGGGGTTAACATTCTGATACTGATCCGAGGCGGAATGGCCGGCGACGGCGTCCTCGATGAGGCGCGCCAAGGCCTCCTCCGGGGAACGCGGGGACGACGAGGCGCAACCGGCGAGGCTGAAGGCGAGGCAAAGGGCTGCGAGGAGTCGGGCAGCCATGACGTCGGGCTTACTTGGCGGCCTTGCTCTTGGCGATCAGGTCATAGAACCGATCGAAGAGCACATCCGCGTCATTCGGGCCAGGGCCGGCTTCCGGGTGATACTGGACGGAGAAGACCGGCTTATCCTTGAGACGCAGGCCGGAGACGGTGTCATCGTTCATGTTCACCTCCGTGACGATGGCACCGCAGCGCTCCAGCTCCTCGCGCTTCGAAGCAAAGCCGTGGTTCTGGGCGGTGATGGCGACGCGGTCTTCTTCGGTGTTCTTGACGGGCTGATTGCCGCCGCGATGACCGAACTTCAGCTTGTAGGTCGAAGCACCGATGGCGTGCGTGATGATCTGGTGACCGAGGCAGATGCCGAAGACCGGGTAGGTCTTGATGAGGTCGGCCACGGCTTCGTGGGCGTACTTCAGGGCGGCAGGATCGCCAGGACCGTTGGAAAGGAAAACGCCATCAGGATTGAATGCGCGAATCTCCGAAGCGGGCGTGCGGGCCGGGAAAACATGGACATCGAAGCCAGAGGCGACGAGGCGGCGGAAGATCGAGGTCTTGGCGCCGAAGTCATAAGCCGCGATGCGGTACTTCTTGGCGCGGGCCTTAGGCTTATTGAGGTGCGTACCGGGGACGGTGAAGGCCTCGCAGTCGCCAGCGGTGGCGTTGTAGTGGTAAGGCGCTTTGCAGGTGACGTCCTTGACGAAGTCGGCGCCGACGGTGCCGGTCCAAGCACGGGCGCGCTTGAGGGCTTCTTCGTCGGTGATGCCTTCAGTGGAGAGGCAGGCCTTCATCACGCCGGCGGAGCGCAGCTTCTTCGTGAGCGAACGGGTGTCGACGCCGTCGATGCCAGGGATGCCGTACTTCGCGAGCCAGGTGCTCAGGTCGGTGGTGGCGCGCCAGTTGGAGACGATGGGCGAAAGGTCGCGGACGACGAAACCGGCGACATGCGGGCGGGCGGATTCGAAGTCGTCCTCATTGACGCCGTAGTTGCCGATCTGCGGGGTCGTCATGGTGACGATCTGGCCGAAGTAGGAAGGGTCGGTGAGGATTTCCTGGTAGCCGGTCATGCTCGTGTTGAACACGACTTCGCCGCAGAGGGTGGCCGTAGCTCCGAACGCCCTGCCCCGAAGAATGGTTCCATCTTCAAGAGCGAGCACGGCAGGTCGGTTCATGAGGTCGTTTTGAATGAGGGTTCCGCCCCCGAGTGAAGCAAAAAAAGTTCCCTTTCGAAGATAGTCCGAAACCCGAGCTCCGACATGAGTCCGACGGAGGGCGCCGACCTGCTCAGAAACCCTTGGCGACGTCGCCACCCAGAGGCGCCGGCGGACGGGCTCGAGCATCCAGACTGTCGGCCGAATAGGGCTTATGGACCTGCCAACCTGCCCGGTAAGGGGCCCCGCCCTGCTTCACCTGCTCGGTAATCGTCCGCAATACGGCTGCATCGGCCCGGCGCGACCATTCCGGGTGCAGCCAGACATTAGGGCTAAGCCACTTGCCGCCCACGGCCTCGGTCCAGCGGGTAATGCTATCCGGTGCCTCGACGATGAGTTTGACCTCGTCCGCCCGGGCTAAAGCCTCGGCCAGAGGGGGCTTGGCCCACTTGGGGCTGACGGTCACCCAAGCGAAGCCTGGGGCGATCGGGTAGGCCCCGCAGGTCTCGAGGTGGACCTTGAGTCCGACCGAGGCCATGGCGGCCAGCAGAGCGGTCAAATCGTGGATGCAGGGTTCGCCTCCGGTCAGGACGACGAATTCCGGGCGGGCGGCGGCGGCCTCATCGGCCAACTCGCCAGCCGAAGCCTTGCGGACCTGCTTCGGGACGAACTGGGGATGCCAGGTGGACGCGGAGTCGCACCAGGCGCACTTCACCGGACACCCCTGCAAGCGGATGAAGAAAGCCTTACGGCCGAGATGGACGCCTTCCCCCTGCCAACTGAGGAAGGTCTCATTGACGGGGTAGAGTTCGGCCATGGTCAGGCCTTCGGCTGGTAGCTCGCCTTGTTCTTGGAGTCCTCGTGCAGGATGACCTGACGGACCCAGGCGCGACCGCCGGTCTCCTTGCGCACCATGGGGTCGAAGGTCTCGAAGAGGAACTGCGCGATGCCTTCAGTGGAGACGGAGTCGATGACGAGCGGACGGAAAAGCTTCGGGTAATCCTTGAGCAGCTGCTCGCGGATCGGGTCCGCCTTGGCGAAGAGGCAGGCGTGGTCGAGATGGTCGGCGATCCAGGTCTTCAGGAAGCCGAGGCCGCCGAAGTCCACGACGAAGCCGCGCTCATCGAGCTTCTCGCAGCCGAACTCGATCTCGATGCCCCAGTTATGGCCGTGCAGAAACGAGCAATGCCCGTCGTGCCGGTGCTGCCGGTGGGCGAACGGGATGTCGCGGTAGGTCTTGCTGCAGGTGAACATGGGACAGCCAGCAGATAGAGGGGCGAACGGCCCGGTCGCAAGGAAGATGCGGCCCCCTGCCCCGCGTTAAACGGGCAAAAAAGAGGCCTGTCGCATCCTCATACGACAGGCCTCGGAAGGCGATGAAGCGGACGCCGCTTAGAACGTGTGCGTCAGACCGAACGACCAGACGTCGGTCGAGTGCACGGCGTTGACCTCGCCGCCACTGGGCCTATCCGCCAGGTTGACGGTGTTGAGCGAACGGCTGTAGTACAGGTAAGCGCTGGTGTTCGCAGCCAACTCATAGGTCAGTCCCGCCGCGAGGTGCGTCGAAAACGCAGCGGTCTCGAGATCCTCGGCGTACGCGGTAAAGCCGGCCGCAGCCATGGTGTTCTTGTCGCGGAACTGACGGAGCGCGGTCGCCTGCAGGGAGAACGCCAGCGGTGAGGCGAGCTCATAGCGGACACCCGCGGTTGCCGTCAGGGTCGTGCCAGGGCGGAAGTTCGCGTCGGAGAACACAGCACCCTGCGCGCCCAGCTGCCAGAAGCACTGCGGCCGATCGGCGGTAGCAGAGTAATCGCGGCGCAGGCCGAGGATGAGGTCCGTTGAGCCAGTTCCGGGCTGCAGGTAGCGACGCGAAACGTTCAAAGTCATGTCGTCCGTACCCGTCGGCAGCTTGACTCCAGCGATCACGGTGAAGTCCGACCAGGCAAAGCGCGTCGTCACCGAGATGTCGCCCAAACCAACCACCTCTTGTCGGGTATTAACCGGATTGGGAATGGGCCCAGTCGGCGCGATATTCGAACGCACGATCCGGTTGATACGCGGCACGGCGAGCGACCAAGTCTGACCCGCGAGCTGGGTCTCGATCGTACCCGTGAGGATCTTATGGTAGGCGAGGAAGTGTGCGTGCGCCCCGCTGTTACGTTCGTCTTGATCGATGGTATCGTAACGGAAATCGACCGCGTACGCGCCGGCGGCCGCGGCCGAACGGTCGGCGAGGTTGTCGACGCAGACCTTCACGCAGCCGCAGGGACAGGCCTGGGCTTCGGTGTAGGCGCCGAGCGCGAGGAGGGACAGGAGAGCGACCCGCGTGGTGCGCTCGGAGAGGAAGGGAATCTTCATGATGGGTGTTTTATTGGTGTCTAGACGCAGGTGTGGCGGTCCGCGCAATCGACGATGCGCACCGGGTGGGTGCGACTTTGGAATAGGTTTGGATGCCACGCGCGAGCCGACTGACCGCAGCCCGCAACGGTGATCAGCCGCGTACTCGCGGCGGCGGCACGGGCACCTCGGCCACGCGTGACACGCTCACTTCGTCCGCTGGGCGCAGGTAATCACGCCCCGAAAAGAGTTTTGCCGCTAAGAGGCGGATTTCACCCGAAGCAGGATCAGCCTTGGCCTTCACCTTGGCGTTATCGTCCTTGGCTAACGGGGCCTGCTCCGAGTTCTTGCGCCCGTCTTGGGCGACCTTACATAACGCACAGGGTGCATCCACAAGGGTCTTCGATACGGCTGCCGAAGCGGTCAGTTGAGAGGCGTTATCGACCGACATCTTCGTCCAAGCCACGACCTGCAAGAGGTCCCACGACAGACCCGACGCGGCCAGCCACGCCACGAGGGCGAGCCAGGCGAAGGGTTGACGGAAACGACGCATGAGGAACTTACGTGCAGGATGACCCGGACCTTCAACCCAATTCCCGGACCCCGGACCGGGTCTTACGTCCGCTTATCGAGAGAATAAGCCTACCCGACGTACGGAGTCGGATCCTGCACGCCGGCGCGAAGGAAAGCCTCCTTGCGCTCCACGCACGTACCGCACTTACCGCAATGCTTGTCGCCGCCGACGTAACAGGACCAGGTCAAAGCAAAGGGAACGCCGAGTTCGACGCCGCGCTGCACAATCGCGGTCTTGTCCATGCCCACGAAAGGACGCTCGAGCGAAACTTCATGCCAGTCGGCGAGCCGGATGGCCTTGTCCAAGGCCTCAGCAAAAGCCGGCCGACAATCAGGATAGATGGCATGGTCGCCGCCGTGGGCACCATAGGCGACCGACGTGGCCTTGAGCGACATCGCCCAAGCGGCGGCCGTCGCGATGAGGAGCATGTTCCGGTTGGGCACGACGGTGGCCTTCATGCTGGCCTCCTCGTAATGACCTTCGGGGACGTCGATATGGGCATCCGTCAGCGCGTTGGCTCCAAAGAGCGGCGTCAGCCCACGGAGGTCGGCGATGCGGTGCGGGACCTTGTAATGGGCGCAGATCTCGGCGGCGGCGACGAGCTCGCGACGATGGCGCTGACCGTAGTCCACCGACAGCGCATGCACTTCCCTACCCTCGGCCAACAGGTGAGCCAGGAGGACGGTGGAATCCATCCCGCCGGAGTGAATGATGACGGTACGCTGCATCAGCGGGGAAGTTGGACGCGGACAGCCCCGAGGGCGAGTCCGTTAAT
>CAMCWL010000070.1 GCA_945882655.1 Opitutus sp. GAS368 | reverse complement strand
CTTCTTCGCAACTTCACGCTTGGGCAGCATCGCGAAATACTGCTCCTGCACGGCCTTCACCTTGGCCTTCAGCGGTTCGACCTGCGGGGTGAGTTCAGCGTAAGATTTAGCGATCTCCTCGAGATTCTTGTCGCGCTGCGGGATGTCCTTCTGCGCGGCGGCGACGGCTTTCTCGGCGTTGGCTTTCTCGCTCTTGGTGAGTTCGAGGGTCTTGGCGGCGGCTTCGACGAGGAGGCGCTTGGCTTCGACGGGCTTGCCGGCTTCGGTCAGTTGGGCGCGGACGGCGACGAGCGCCTTCTCCAGCACCGGCAGGCCTTCCTTGGCCTTCTGCAGCGAAGCCTGGAGGGCGGGCAACTTGGCGGCGTAATCCTTTTCCGCGGCGACGGCGGGAGCGGAGAGCTTCTGGACTTCGACCAAGTGGGCCGAACGCTCCTTGGTGATCGCGGCGACGGCGACGCCGGCGGGCGCGACGGCCTTATCAGCGGCGACGACCGCGACATCAGCGGCGGCCTGCGTGGCGATGAGGGCCTGTTCCACCGACTTAGCAGCGACGAGCGCCTGGTCGGCGATGCCCTGCCTTGTCTGAGCCTTCGCATGCGCGACCTTTGCCCCGGTGACCTGCTGCTCGGTCTGCTTCTTGCGGGAGAAGTAGCTAAAGGAGAAGACGGCCCCGAAAGTGCGGGCTTCGCCGAAGGCTTTGTCAGCCGCGGCGAGGTTCACGGCGGCCTGCTTAGCCTCGTCGGCGGCCTTGACCGAGACGAGCGCAAGACCCTTCGATTTCGCAGCCGCATCGGCGACATCGGCCTTCGCCTTGGTGGCGGCGACCTTGGCGGTGGCGGCGACCTTCTTCAGTTCGTCGACCTTGGCGGTGGCCTCGGTGAGGCGAGCACGGAGCGGCGTGGTATATCTATCGCGGTAAGCGGTGGTGGCGGCGGTAGCGACGGCCACGATGGCGTCGCGATCCTGGCCTAGGCGCACGATGGCCTCGGACTGGGCGTCGATGAGCTTCTGCTGGGCCTCGATCTTGCCGAGGGCTTCAGCTTCACTCAGGCGCAACGGCGAAAGGGTCTTATCCAAGGCGGCAAACTCGGCCTTGAGCGCTTCGAGCTCCGCCTGCTGCTTCGGAATCAGCTCCTCGTTCTGCGCGGCGGTCTTCTTTGACGATTCAATGCGGGCTGCGGCGGTCACCTTGGCGGCCTCGTTCTCGGCCTTGGCGGCCACGAGGTCGGCGATGTCCTGCTCGAGCTTGGCCAGCTTATCCTGCTCGGTAAGGACGCCGACATTGAACTGGGCGGCCTTAAGGGAGACGATGCGTTCGCGATGGGCGGCGATTTCGGCAGCGACATCGCGCGCCTTGGCCTGGGCGGAGGCGAGTTCGGTCCGGACTTTAGCAACCTCCGCTTCGGCGGCGCGGAAAGCACCGGCGGCGGGCTTCAGCTTGGCGATTTCTTGGCCGTGATAAGTCAGGCCGCTGCGGCAGTCGGCAATCCCCTTGGCGGCGGTCGCCGTTTCCGCAGCAGTCTTCGCCTTGGTCCTCATACCCTGCCAGTACTTGAGGCCGTTGGCGACCTCAGTGTTCTTGGCCTCATGTTCAGCGAGCTTCTTCGAAGCGGGTTCGCCTTCGGCTTTAAGCTTAGCCAAAACGGCTTCGGCGGCAGGAATCTTGGCTTCAGCAACCTTCGCAGCAGCCTCGGAGGGCGCGAGCGCCGGCTCGAGTTCGCTCAGGCGCTTCTCGAGTGCGACCAGGCGGTCGGAGATCTTAGCAGGATTGCTGGAGACCTGGATGATCTCGCGACCGGTTGCGGTCTCGAAGAAACGGACCTCTCCCAACCAGTTGCTGGAGACGAAGGTCTTGGAGTCGTAGAGCCCGACGACCTTGGCGACTTGGTCAGCCTGTTTGATTCCCTGAGCATGCTCGAGTCGCTTGCCGTCGATGGCCCACATGGCGGTGGTACCGTCGGCTCCGCACGAAATCAGGCGGCCGTCAGGCAAGAAGGAGACAGACTGCACGTTGCCGCCATGGGCACCCCAAGTGGCGACCTGCTTGCCGGTCTTCATCTCCCAGGTGGTGATGATCCCGTCGGCGGAACAGCTGGCGAGGATGTTGGAGTCGGCGCGCCAGGCGAGGTCGGTGACGCTGCCCTTATGCTGGCCGAGATTGTAGAATTCGCCGCCGTTGTCGGCTTCCCAGACATAGACGTTCCCGTTGCGGTCAGAGGTCGCGAGCAGGATGCCGTCCGGACTAAAGTCGGCGCCGGTCACCCACTCGGTGTGCTTGGCGATCAGGTAGAGCTGCTCGCCCGTAGCGACGTCGAAGCACTTCACCTTCTTGGTGTTGGTAGCGAGGACGACCTTGCCATGGTCCGGCGAGATATCGGCCGACATCACCTGGTCGAACTCTTTGCCAATCTCGGTGACACGCTTGCCAGTTTTGACGTCCCAGACGATGGCGTGGCCGATTTTGCCACCGCGACCGCCGCCCATGATGAGCAACGAGCCGTTGGCGCTGAATTTCAGCGAGCGGGCATAACCTTCAGCATAGGGCAAGATGCCTGCGAGGTCGTGCGAGTCGGTGTCGTAGAGGAGAATCTGCTTCTGTCCGGCGACGGCGAGGAGCGAAGTCCAAGGGCTCGCCGCCATGGCGATGACCGCGGAAGTACGTGGCGTCACGATGACGGGCTCGAGCAACACGTTTTCGGGACGGGCCACCGCGCCGGTGGGCTTGCCGGCGCCGCCGGCGAAAGAAAGGTCGACCTTAGGCTTATTGGAGGCCTTGGCCACGCTGCCCTTGGCCTGAAGTACGCCGCCCTCGATCCACTTGGAGAGCATCGCGAGATCCTTAGGTTCGAGCGGTGCGCCTTCCGGCGGCATGAAGGGCTCTTCTTTCTTCGTGCTACAGGTCCAGAGTCGGCTACCGGAAGGATTACCCGCATCGACGACCGCGCCGCCACTGCCGCCGTTCATGAGACCAGCATAACTGGTGAGTTCGAGGCCGCCCTTCTTCTTATCGGGATTATGGCAGGAGAAGCACTTGTTCTCGAGCATCGGCCGGATGTGGTCGTCGTAAGTGAGTTTCTCGTTCTCCTGCGCCCAGGAGGCGGCAGAGACCAACCCTGCCGCCAAGATAAGGCAACGACGGGTCAGCCAACGAAAATGAGGGAAGGCGGCGGACATGCGAACGGGAAGATCAGTGGTTGAAGTAGAATTCCTTCGAGTTCATCAGCGCCCAGAAGGCGTCTTCGAGCACCAGTCGACGATTATTGGGATCGGCCGCGATGGCGGCGGTGATGGACTTCGCTTCGGCCGCCGCAGGCACTCGTCCGAAGACACGGAGGAAGAGTTCGGTGATGATCTCATCATCCTTCTTGCCGGCCGTGACCATCTTCTCGACCACCTGGCCGCGGCGGATGCGGTCGTTGACGGCGTCGCCGTTCATCAGGTGCAGCGCCTGGGACAAGTTCGGATCGGTCTTCACCTCAGTCGAGGCGACCGACTCGCGCTTCGAGCGACCGAAAGTCTCGAGGAAGTAGTTCGAGACGGCCCCGTCAGCGATTTGGACCGCGCGGGCGCCGAGCGGGAGTCCCTGGAACTTGTTCGGGGTCTCGGTGATCTGGGAGATGGCGTCGAGGAGTACCTCGGCGCGGACGCGCCGGACCTGAGCACGGGCGAAGTTCAACTTATCGTTGGCGTTCGTCTCGTTGGTCTTCGAGCTACGCTGGTAGGCGGCCGAAGCGGTGATGTCACGGACGAGCTTGCGGACGTCGTACTTGTACTCGGTGAGGTGGGCGGCCAGCTCATCCATGAGTTCCGTGTTGGAAGGCGGGTTCGAGACGCGGACGTCGTCGACCGGATCCACGACGCCGACGCCAAGGAAGTGGGCCCAGACGATGTTGGCGATATTGCGCGCGAAGTAGGGATTACGTGGAGAGGCGAGCCACTCGGCCATCACGCGACGGCGGTCGTCACCGGGCTTGAGCTCAGGCTCCTCGCCTCCGAGGAACTTTGGCTTCACGTTCTTCTTGGTCAGGAAGTGCTGGGACTCGCCGCCCTTGCTATTGAAGACGATGACCTCCTGCGGGTCGTCGGTGGCCTTGCGGCCGATCTGCGCGAAGAAGGCGTTGAAGCCGTAGTAGTCATTCATCGTCCAACGGTCGAACGGATGGTTGTGGCACTGGGCACACTGGAGCCGCATGCCCATGAAGACCTGGGCGACGTTCTCGGACAGCTTGAGTCGGTCCAGTTCGCTCTGGTAGTAGTTCACCGCAGGGACAGACACCGTACCGCCGTTGGCCGAAAGCAGCTCGACGACGATCTCGTTGATCGGGCGATTCTTGCCAATCTCATCGGCCATCCAGTTGTAGTAAAGCAGCGCGTTCTTGTAAAACGGCGGGACGTTATTGTTCCCGGCGATGCCGGAACGGATCTGGAGCAGTTCGGCCCACTTCATCACCCAGAGCTCAGTGAACTCCTTCCGCTGCAGGAGCGTCTCAACGAGCAGCTTACGTTTGTCGGGATGTTTGTCCGCGACGAAGGCCTGGAGTTCGGCCGGCTTGGGATAGAGTCCCACGACATCGATGTAGACGCGGCGGACGAACTCCTCGTCGGTGCAGATACCCGAGGGCACGATGCGCAGACGGTGGAGGCGCTCGTTGACGGCCTTGTCGACATAGTTCACTTCGGCCACCTTCGGACGCTCGTAGACGAGGCCCTTCGGGATGACGATCGCCTGGGCGGTGACACTGAAGACGTCAAAACGCGCGAGCATGAAAGCCGCGCCACGATCACCGGACTTCACGAGACCGTCCTTGCCGATGGAGGCGACGGGGTCGTTGTTCGACATGAAGAGCGCGAGGCTGGTCACATCACGATCGGTACCGTCAGAATAGGTCGCCCGGACGGTGATCTGCTGGGTAGCGGCCTTACCTTCGAGGACGATTTGCTTCGGGAAGACCTCGATACCCGTCACCTTGGCGATGCCCGGGGCATCGTCCTTGGCGCCATTGGAAATCCACTCGAGGATGGTCTTGTTGTACTGGGAATCGGCCTCGTAGAGCTTGTTGCCGGAGTGCGGCACGGTGCCGATGGCCTTCTCGACCAGCGTGCTTTCCTCGGGGATGGCGAGGTTGATACGGCGGCCAATCATCTCACGGGTGAGGCGGATGTAGTCACCGTCCGGATCCATACCAAAGAGGGAGAGGCGGAAACCATCCTTACCGCGGGCGGCGCCGTGGCAGCCGCCGCTATTGCAGGTGGCGCGCAGGAAGACCGGCATGACGTCCTGACGGAACGAGACCGCGCGATCTTTCTGACCGTCCTTGACCGCGACGGGGATACGGGCGGTGAGTCCGCCCAGCGCGGCGACGACCTCGGTCTTGCCGGCTTCAGTCACGGCATGGACGGAGTAGCCGTCGAACTTGATGACCTTCTCATCGGCGATACGGAGATCGGCAAAGGCGGTGACGTCGCGAGTAGTGGCGTCCTTGAAGGTGGCGAAGACGACGAGGCGATGGAAGTCGCGCTTGGTTTCGAGGCTGATGGATTCAGGGAAGATCTCGAGCTTCTCAAGCGTCGCGAGTTTCTGCGTGAGCTCGGTCTTGGCTTCTTCCTTCGACTTGTCCTTGGCAGCGAGTACGACACCGGCGGGCCAGACGGCGCCTTCGGCGACCCAGCGACGGATCACATCAATCTCGGCGGCCGGCAGCGGGCCGTTCTTGGGCGGCATGATATCGTCATGCTCCTTTGGCAAAGTGAGGCGCTTGATGAGTTCGCTCTGGGCGACTTCGACACCGATGAGGGCGTGGCCCCCCTCTCCGCCCTTGAGGAAGGCCTCGCGGGTGGTCATGAGCAGCTTACCCTTAGTCTTGTCCGGGTTGTGGCACTCCAGGCACTTGCCCTCGAAGATCGCGCGCACTTCGTCGAAGGCGACGGGGGCGGCGGAAGCGAGCGACGTCAGGCCGACGGCGAGCAGGGTGAGCAACGGAAGGCGGGGACGGAAAGACATGGTTGGAAAATCAGTTCTTGGGGGCTTCGTTTTTCTGGCGGAGCTGTTCGAGACGAGAAAGGGCGGCTGGAGCGGCGGCCACCGGGGCAGCAACCTTGGCGGCGGACGGCGTGGCCGCCTTGGCGACCGGCGCGGGCGCAGCTTTACGGGCTGCGTCAAGGCGCAGGATCGAACCGAGCGCGATGCGGTGCGTGGCGAAGCCCTTACCGACCGGGATATCGACCTGGACGAACATGCCGGCGGTCTTGCCGACGCGGGATTTTTCGTCGGTCTCGACGGTGAAGCGGAGTTCCTTGGTGTCCTTCGTCACCTTGATGGGCGCGATGCGAATCGTATCGGGGGCGCCGACGAGTTGGGCGACGGCCTCGCCTTCGAAGGGACGGGTCACCTCGAAGTTGGTTGCCATCACACCGGGCGTGCCGACCTCGAGGGCGGTGAGGGGAATGCCGTTGGCGGCGACATAGGGGGCCTCGGTCGCCAGTTCGGCGAACGGCGAAGCGTTGTACACGTTACCCTTGCCGGCAGTGGCCTCGCCTTGCACGACGAACTTCCACGGCTTCGTGTCGACGTTGGCGTTGGCGTTAAGCTGGAAGACGCACTCGGTGGCGTCGGCGGCGATGGTCTGCTCGCCGAGCGAGGAGACGCCCGGAGGCTTCCAGCACATGAAGACGCGGATGGCTCCCTTGAAACCTTCCTTACGCTTAGCGATCACCTTGAGATTGAAGACGCCATTACGGACGAGCGGGGTTTCGGGCTTCTGAATCTCCAAGGAGTAAGGCGCCTCATCCACGACGGCGACCGGCAGTTGGTCTTCGAGGCCCTGATAGTAGATGGTATTACCGATACGCACGATGTCATAGGTGCGACGCATCTGGCCGACAATCTGGTTCTTGGGATCCTTCGGCTGGAGGAGAGGCGTGACAATGGCACCGCCATGAGGGGCATCCGCGGCGGCCTCGAGTACGAGCGGCACACCCGGCAGGTCGCCCGGCGCAGCATCTTCGAGCAGTTTCACGCCAGCCGGAAGATTCTTGAGTTCAAAGCGGTAGTCACCGCCGACGCCGTTGCGGGTGAAGTTCTCGAGCAGCACCATGCGGCCACCCTTGGGCACGGCCATGAACTGACGGTAGCTGGTATCGTTGACGGTGTAGTCCGGCGAAGCGAACGTCAGGCTCGGCTGCGAGGCGACCATCTCGATGCGGTAGACGAAGTTGGCGCCGCCGCGTTCGAGGTGATCGGCGACGCGCACGGAGTAGACGCCGTCGACCGAAGCGGTGAACCGGAAGCGGGAGTCAAGGCGACGCATGCCGCCACCGTCGTCGTTGCCGATGATGGCCGCGCCCTTGGGTGTGTAGACATTGACGACCGGATCGAGGGGCGAACCCAGGACCTGGGCGAGCGCGCGGCATTCAAAGACCTGGCCCTTCTTGAGCGGGACGCGGAAACAATCGACGTCGCCGGGCTTCTCGATGATGCCGTTAAGGGCGTAAGCCGAGGCGTCGACGGCGAGGGTGCCCTTCTCGAACGACTCGTTCGGCTCAGCCTCGAGGGTATTGTCGATGGTCGAGAGGCGGAAGAGATTACCGGACGGCGCGGGAGACTGGGACTTCGGGTAGAGGACGAATTCAGCGTCGTTCTCGGTCGGCAGGACGAGCTCCTCCGCGAAGGAATCGCGCGCCTCGAGGAAACGTACGGTTAGCTTCGAGCCGAGCTTACCACCGGCCGGGTAGATCGCATCAGGGCGACGGAAATCGCCCACGTGCAGGCGGTAGTAGGAATTGGCAGAACCGCGGTAGGAAGATTCGCGGACCATCACGTAGTAATCGCCGTCGTATTCTGCGGTGAAGGAACAATAGCCGTCCTGGCGGTGCAAAATCGTGTCGTCGGAGAAGGCCTTCTCGAACTTGTCCTTGTCGAGGATGGCGATGTACGGATCGAGCGCGCCGTTGGGAATAGCGGCGAGGCGAAGGCCGTCGACCTGGACGCCGATGCGCTGACCCTTCTTGACGGCGACCTTGTAGTAATCGACGTCCTCGGCGAGGATCACACCTTCGATCGTCTGGTTGAGTGTAATCGGCTGGGCCGTGGCGAACTCGGTGTTGGGCTCCTTCTCCTCGACGTTCGCGAAGGGGCTCGCGAAGAACTGGCGCATATGCGAGATGCCAGACTTCGTGCGGACACGCATGACATGGTTGCCGGCGCGGACGGACTTGTCGATCGAGAGGGTGAGCTCCACCTTGTTGCCGGCGCGACTCTCCACGCTCTTCACCTTGAAGCCAGGGGTGTAGAACATCAGGTCCTCGAAATCGTCGAGCTGGGCCCCGGTGATCGTCAGTTTGACGTCAGCGCCAATCTGGCCGCCGTGCGGCTTCAGCGAGGACATGCTGGGATAAGCCGCCCACGCAGTGAGCGGGGCGAGCAGGAGCGCGGCAAGGTGACGGAACTTCATAAAAACGTTTCAGCGGGGCGCAGCCCGCCCGCCGCACCGAAAGGTGGGCGGATGGGGATTAGGCGCCGGTTCAGGCCAACCAGTCGGTCATGATGCGACCGCCGTTG
>CAMCWL010000069.1 GCA_945882655.1 Opitutus sp. GAS368 | reverse complement strand
GCCGAGACGAAGATGCCGTTCATCGTCCGCAAGAAGGACGGCTCGTCCAACTATGCTTCGACCGACCTCGCCACGCTGCTTTACCGCACCGAGCACTTCAAAGCGGACGAAATCGTCTACGTCACCGACGGCCGTCAGCAGGATCACTTCCACCAGCTCTTCGTGACCGGCGCCAAGTGGTTCAAGGCTTCGGAGCGCAAACTCCCGCGTCTCCGTCACGTTTGGTTCGGCACGATCCTCGGCGAGGACGGTAAGGCTATTAAAACCAAGTCTGGCGACCCGGTTCGCCTGCAGGCACTCATCGATGAGGCCACGCAGCGCGCCTTCGACGCCGTCACGAGCAAGAGCCCGGAACTACCGGAAGCGGAGCGTCGAGAAATCGGTAAGGCCATCGGTATCGCCGCCATGCGCTACGCCGATCTGTCGTCGAACCGCACGATGGATTACACCTTCTCGTGGGACAAGCTGCTCGCCTTCGAAGGCAACACCGCGCCGTACCTCATGTACGCCGTGGTCCGCGTCCGGTCGATCTTCCGCAAAAGCGGGCTGGCCGTGGGGCAGGGCGAAGAAGGCGCGACCGATCCGGAGACCCCGGCTGAAATCGCGCTCGCCCGCAAGCTGCTGGCGTTCACCGCCGCGCTCGACCAGGCGCTCGAGGAACTCCGCCCGCACCATCTCTGCACCTACCTGCACGAGCTCGCCGCCGCCTACGGCACCTTCTACGCCGCGGACAGCGTCATCGTGGACGACCCGGCCGTGAAAGCCCGTCGTCTCATGCTCTGCTCGCGCACCTGCGCCGTCATGGAAACCGGCCTGCGTCTGCTCGGCATCGAGCCGGTGGAGCGGATGTAAGCGCCGCAAAGCGGCGCGGGGTCTCTGCGGCTAGCGGTTGGCGGATAACGGCGACGATGTGTCCATTCCTGCTTTCTATGGCCGTGGGCCATTAAGGAGGACTTTCCGGGTAGACCTCCTTCGGTGCTGGGCTAGAAAAGTCATACCCCATGGAGACGCCTGTCCCGAAGTCCGAACGTCTGTTGTCCCTCGACGCCCTGCGCGGCTTCGACCTCTTTTGGATCGTCGGTGGGCATGGTATCCTAGTCGCCCTCTTCAAGCTGACTGAGTGGGGCTGGCTCGGTGCAATCGACGCCCAGCTCAAGCACGTCGATTGGAATGGCTTCCAGGCTTACGACCTCATCTTTCCGCTATTCCTCTTCATGGCTGGAGTCTCCACGCCGTACTCGCTGACGCGCCGGCTCACGGAAGGCGCTCGCGGGGAAGTCATCCGCAAGGTCATCCAGCGTGGACTGATCCTCGTCCTACTCGGTATCATTTATAACAATGGCCTCCAGTGGAAGGGGCTTGAGAACATGCGCCTCGGCAGCGTGCTCGGGCGTATCGGTCTCGCGGGCATGTTCGCCCAGCTTATTTTCGTCTTCAATTACGAGACCCCGAAGCGTCTCTGGGCCTGGCTGGCCGGCACCCTCCTCGGTTACTGGGCGATGTTGTCGCTCGGTCATGCGCCTGGCTTCGCGCCCGGGGATTTGACGATGGAGGGCAACTTTGCGAGCTACGTAGACCGCCTGCTGCTACCGGGCAAACTTCACAAAGGCATCCATGACCCGGAAGGCCTGCTCGCGGTCCTGCCCGCGATTGGTAATGCCTTGCTCGGCATCCTGGCTGGCTTGTGGCTGCGTCGTTCTGCGGAGGAAGTCTCCGGCGATCGTAAGGCCGTAGGCCTGGCGGTGGCGGGCCTCGCGCTGCTCGCTGTCGGCGGACTCTGGAGCTTCGTCTTCCCGTTGAACAAGAACCTTTGGACCAGCTCGTTCGTCCTTTGGACCTGCGGTTGGTCGAGTCTGCTGTTGGCTTCGTTCTATTGGCTCATCGACGTCCGCGGCTGGGCACGCGGCTTCGGCGCCTTCTTCGCCGTCATTGGCATGAATTCCGTCCTCATCTACATGTCCGGTAAGTTCCTTAACTTCGACTTCACTGGACAGGCCTTGTTCGGTGGTCTCGCCCGGGCCTTCCCTCCGGCCGTGGCATCGGTGGTGCTCGTCACGGGTATCTTTGCGGTGAAGTGGCTGCTCTTCTGGTTCCTCAAGCGCCAGAAGATTTTCCTGAAGGTATAGGGCAGGGCGGGTCTTCGCTTGTCTTCCCCTTGCTCGTGCGGACGCTGTTGGGATGTCCGAACCAAAGCTGAAGATTACCCGAGGCGACATCATCGCCCGCGGCTTGCTGTGCCACTGCCCGAACTGCGGTAAGCGTGGCCTGCTCGCCTCGTGGTTCCGTCTCGGCAAGGCTTGCCGCTCGTGCGGCATGGACCTCGCGCGTTCGGCCGGGATCTATTCCGGCACGACCTCGATCGGCTATGTCGCCTCCATTATCTTCGTTATCGTCCCAGTCTGCTTCCTCGTGGTCTTCAAGGTCCTGTCCGTGACCGCTGGCGTGCTGCTCGGCATCTTCGGCTCCTTTGGTTTCATCGTCCTAGTCTACCCTGTCATGCTCTGCTGGATGGTCATGGCCTACCATGTGGCCATGCCGGGCGAACTGCCTGCCAACGGCGGCAAGGAAGGTCGGGACGAGTGACCGCATAGGGCCTTGACTTACATCTTCATATCTAGATAAGAAGATACTTAAGATGTCTCGCTCGCTGCTCATCGATGCGCTCCGCAGTCCCGTGCGACCCACGGTGTCGGTGGAGTTCTTTCCGCCCAAGGACGCGGAGGGTGGGGCACGCATGCTCAAGGTCGCCGCGACCCTGAAGCCGCTGGGCATCGATTTCGCCTCCCTGACGTATGGCGCCGGGGGCACTTCCCGCGACACCACGATCACCTACGGCGCGGAGCTCGTGAAGATGGGCATCCCGCTGATTGGGCACCTGACCTGCGTGGGGCATTCCCGCGCCGAGCTTGCAGGGATCATCAGTCAATATGACAAGGCTGGGTTCTCGGGCATCCTCGCCCTGCGAGGCGATCCGCCCAAGGGGCAGAAGGATTTCGTCGCGCATCCGGAGGGCTTCGCGCATGCGCAGGGACTCGTCCGGCAGATCGCCGCGGAGCAGCCTGACCGTTTCGCCATCGGCGTCGCCGGCTTTCCCGAGCGCCATCCGGACGCCGTCGATGACTTGTCCGACATCCGTTTCCTCGCCGGCAAGGTCGCGGCGGGCGCGGATTTCGTGACCACGCAGCTCTTCCTCGATAACGAGGACTACTTCCGCTTTGTCGCGCGGGCCCGTGCCGCCGGCGTATCCGTCCCGATCTTGCCGGGCATCATGCCTGTCCTTTCGCTTAAGCAGGCGCGCAACTTCTGCGGGTTCTGCAAGGCCCGCATCCCTGATGCGTTGGTGCGCGAGCTCGAAGCGTGCGGGCCAGATGAAGAGGCCCAGCGCAAGGTCGGTGTCTCCTGGGCAGTTCGTCAGGCGCGAGGCTTGGTCGCCCGCGGGGCCCCTGGTTATCACGTTTATATCCTTAATAAGGCCGAATCAGCCGTGGAGCTGTTCGCGGCCCTCCGCGCCTGAGGCCTCAATAGGTTTGCCGTCTGGCGGCGGTCGTCATGACATCCCGCATGCACGAGGCCTCTGACCATCCCGGCTGGCGACGCGGATTCTGGAGCCTGATGGCGACGCAGTTCCAGACGGCGTTCAGCGACAACGCGCTCAAGAACCTCGTCATCCTGCTCGTCCTCGGCAGCACCATGCCCGTCGACCAGCGCAATACTTACGTCGCGCTCGCGGGCGGACTCTTCGCCGCCCCGTTCATCTTGTTCTCGATGCTCGGTGGCTGGCTGGCGGACCGGTTCAGCAAGGCCGCGGTCATGCGTGCGGTCAAGCAGGCCGAGGTGGGTATCATGCTGTTCGCGGCGGCGGCCTTGGCTTTAGAGACCGTGTGGCTGCAGCTGGCGGCCATCTTCCTGATGGGCTGCCACAGCGCTGTCTTCGCCCCTTCGAAGTATGGGATCTTGCCGGAGTTGCTGCCGCATAACCGACTCTCATGGGGCAACGGAATCTTCGAACTACTCACGTTCCTCGGCATCATCTTCGGCATTGCCGCATCAGGCTTCTTGGCGGAAGCCTTCGTCGGTCAGCAGGAGTTCTCTGGTCTCCTCCTCGCTGCGCTCGCCGTGTTCGGCTGGATCTCTAGTCGCGGCATCACGCCCGTGCCGGCGGCCAATCCGGCCTGTGCCCCGCGCATCAACCCCGTGACCGATCTCTGGGCACGCCTTAGGCTCATGCGGATGGACCGTGACCTCTGGCGGGCCAACTGGGGCAATGCCGGCTTCTTCTTCATCGCCGCCCTGGTGCAGATGAATCTCATGATCTACGCCCAGGACGTGTTGCACCTCAGCACGTCGAAGAATGCCTATCTCAATCTAGCCCTAGCCCTAGGCATAGGCTTCGGTAGTGTCGCCGCTGGCTACGCCTCCCGCGGACGTATCGAATACCGGCTCGTGCCGATCGGTGCCGTCGGCTTGGCGGTTTGCTGTATCCCGATGGGCTTCGCCGGCGTCTCGCTCACGACTTTCGTCCTATGTCTGATCGGCCTCGGTTTTGCCGCCGGCCTCTTCATCGTCCCGATCGCAGCCGTGCTCCAGCATCGCCCCGCTCCGGAAGACAAGGGCGCCGTCCAGGGGGCCGCCAACGTCCTGAGCTTCATCGGCATCCTGGCCGCCTCCGGCGTGCAGTGGGTCTCCTTCCAGACGCTGAACCTGACCCCGGGGCATGTCTTCTGGGTCTGTGGCGCCTGCGCTCTGCTCACGGGCGCCTATTCGGCGATCTCCCGCGGCCGCTTCATCCAGGCCGAGTCGCGCTGAGCGCCGGAGTCCTGATCAGATCGTCGCCAGCACGCGCTGCTTGATCTCCGCGATGGGCATCGCGTTGAGCAGGACGGGTGAGAGGCGGTTCTCGTTAATCAGCGGGAGGGCCGTGAGGTGTTCGCTGAGCACCAGGTTACGATTGGCGGCGACCTCGTCGACGCGGTCCACCGGCGTGAAGCGCGGGGTCGATTTAAGGACTTCCGGGTTGGTGCGGATGAGGTCGCCGATGGCCAGCACGACTTCCGCGAAGCGGTCGAGTTCGTCCTTCGTGTAGGATTCCGTCGGCTCAATCATCAGGCCGAAGACCTCGGGGAAGGCGACGGTCGGGGCGTGGAAGCCAAAGTCGAGGAACAGCTTGCCGACGCGGCCAATGATGCTCGCACGCGGGATGCCCGAGGCCTCGATACGTTTGAAGTCTTCTTCCGTGAGCGTGATGATGAACTCATGCATGCGCGGCACGCCGTCGGCCGCCGCGGGGAGTGAAGGGAAGGACTTGCCGAGCTTCGAGAAGAGGTAGCGACTGGAGAGCACGGACATCGCGGACATGCGGCGGACGCCTTCCTTGCCGAGGCGTTGCAGGTAGGTGTAGACGCGCACCTTGTGGGCGAAGTTGCCCCAGTGGCGGTGGAACGAGCCGATGCTATGCTTCGGTTTGACCGGCACGTAAACGTCGCCCTGCTTGGCGATCTGGAATCCCGGGAGGAAGTCGACGAGGCGTTCGGAGACGGCCACGATGCCGTCGCCAGGGCCGCCGCCGCCATGCGGGACGGTCCAGGTCTTGTGGAGGTTGTTGTGGACCGCGTCGACGCCGAGGGCGCCGAGGTTCACCCAGCCGGCGATGGCGTTCATATTAGCACCATCCATGTAGACGAGGCCGCCGACACGGTGAATCTCTGAGGCCATCTTCTGGAAGTCGGTCTCGAAGACGCCGGAGGTGTTCGGGTTAGTGACCATCATGCCCGCGATGCGCGGTCCGAACTCAGCAATCTTCGCATCGAAGTCGGTCTGGTCGACACGTCCGTCAGGGGCGGACTTCAGGAGCATGATACCCGAGGGCGAGCCGTCGGGGTTACGCTTGGTGGCGTAGCCGGCGGTGGTGGCCGTGGCGAAGTTCGTGCCGTGGGCCGAGGACGGGATCAGGATGATGTCGCGGTGCTGGCCGTGGTGGCGGTGGTAGGCCTGGAAGAGTTTGAGTCCGACGAGTTCGCCTTGGGCGCCAGCAACGGGCTGGGTGGTCAGACCGGCGAGGCCAGTGATCTTGCGGAACCATTCCTGCGTCTGCCAGAGGAGTTCCAGTGCGCCCTGCGCGTCTTCAATCGGGGCCTGCGGATGGAGGCCAGTGAAGCCCGGGAGTCCAGCGGCCCAGTCGTTGATGTGTGGGTTGTACTTCATCGTGCACGAGCCGAGCGGGAAGCAGCCCGTATCAGGCGAGACGTTGAGTTCACCGAGCTTCGAGTAGTAGGCCTTCAGTTCGGCCAGCGAGAAGGAGGGTAGGCCGACGGCGCCTTGGCGAAGCAGCTTGGCCGGAATCTCGGCGAGCGGTTTCGTGCCGGCGGACTGGCCGTAGAGGCCTTCGAAGAAGGCGATGAGCTTATCCGTATCGGCGGAAGTCTGCAGGTCGCTGAAGGAGACCTTGAGCAGCGAGCAGTTGCAGGGTGTGCGGCCGGTGATGTCGACGCCCACGTGTAGGCCGGCGGCGCGGCCCTTGGCGATGACGGCGGCGGCGGGCTCGGGCAGCATGAGGCTGAATTCGTTCCAGAAAGCCTGCTTCGCGTAACAGACCTTGAGGCCCGGGATGTTGTGTAGCTTAGCGGCGGCGCGGTGGGCTTGATCGCGCCCGGCCACGCACGAAGCGGCCATGCCGGCTTCGCCGCGGGCGAGGATGGACGCACCGGCGATGGTGGCGATAAACGCCTGGTTGGAGCAGATATTGGACGTGGCCTTGTCTTTGCGGATGTGCTGCTCGCGGGTGGCCATGACCATCACGATGCAATCGCGGCCGGCGTTGTCCTTGGCCTTGCCGACGAAGCGTCCCGGGGTCTCGCGGACTTCATTCTTCTTCTCGGCGTTGTGGCGGACAGCGAAAATGCCGAGGCCGGGACCACCGAAGTTGGCGCCGATGGCGAGGTGCTGGCCTTCACCGACGAGGATGTCAGCGCCGGCACGTCCGTACTGGGCCGGGGCCTTGAGGCCGCCGGTGGCGAGGAGCATCGGATCAATGACCGCGACGGACTTCACACCGGCGTCGGCGCAGGCGTCGGTCAGTGCGTCGACGTCCTCGAGCAGGCCGAGGGCGTTGACTTGGGGGAAGATGACGGCGGCGAGCTGCTTGCCGAGGCGTGCGGAGGCGGCGGCGATACCGGCGGCGGAGAGGCGGCCGGTATCTTCGTCGGCTGCGAGGAATTCGAGCTTCACCGACGTGTCCGCGACGTGCGTGCGGAGGACTTCGAGGTCGCCAGGCAGAAGGTTGGAGGCAACGAGTACCGTATTCGCTTCGGCGTCGCCCATCCGGACGGTGCAGACGGCGGCTTCGAAGAGCGCGCTGGCACGTTCGTAGAGCGAGGAGTTGACGGCTTCGAAGCCAGTCAGCTGCGCAAGCGTGGATTGGTAGATCCAGTGGGTAATCAGCGTGCCCTGGGAGCGCTCCGGCTGGTAGGGCGTGTACGAGGTCGTCAGGTTGCGAATCGAGCAGACGTGGCCGACGATTTCGTTGGTGCGGTAGACCTGGAGGCCGTCGCCAAGGAAGGCGGTCTTGACGGAGTTCTTCTTCGAAAGGGACTCCATGCTCTCGGCGAGGGCCTGGTATTCCAGCTCGTCAGGGAGATCCTGGACGCCAGGGAACTTCACCGCGGCATCGATGTGGGCATACATGTCCGGGAAGTCCTTGGCGCCGATAGCGGCGAACATGGCCTGGATATCGGCTTCGGTCGCCGCGATATAATGGCGGGCAAGTTCGCGGGTGATTTTAGACGGATCGTAGGGCAGCTGAGCCATGGAAGTTGGAATGGTTTTGAAGGAGGAAACGGGTCTCGCAACCGCCCACCAAGCGAGGGCGGGGGTATTAGAGAATCACGTTTTCGGCATAAGGTTTGGCAACCCATTCGAGGGCTTGTGAATAAGTCCTAGGGCGGTGGCGCGTTGCCAAGGTTAGGCCTATGCCCAAGGTCGATTCATGACTAAGCAGGAACGAGCCGATTACGTGGGGAAGGAGCTTGCGAAGCTCTACCCCACGACGCCGATTCCACTGGATCACACGGATGCCTATACGCTCCTGGTCGCGGTGGTACTTTCGGCTCAGTGCACGGATAAGAAGGTCAACGAAATCACCCCGGCACTGTTCGCCGAGGCGGGCACGCCGGCCAAGATGGCGGCCATGGCCGAAGTAAGGGTCCTGACGCTCATTCGCCAGCTCGGGCTCGCCCCGCAGAAGTCCAAGGCCCTCGTCGGGTTAGGCAAGATGATCATGGCCAAGCATGCGGGGCAGGTGCCGCAGACTTTCGAGGAGCTCGAGGAGCTTCCCGGCGTCGGCCACAAGACCGCCTCGGTCGTCATGGCCCAAGCCTTCGGCGTGCCGGCCTTCCCGGTGGACACGCATATTCACCGCCTCGCGAAGCGCTGGAAACTCAGCCCTGGGAAATCGGTCGAACAGGTCGAGAAAGACCTTAAGCGGCTATTCCCAGAGGACAGCTGGAATAAGCTTCACCTCCGCATCATCTTTTACGGACGAGAACATTGCACGGCCCGCGGCTGCGACGGTAAGACGTGTGGAATCTGTGCTGCGCTAAGCGCGGGGTAGAGGGCAGAGTCGATGCTGCGCTATTACGCGCTGATCAAAGCCTCATGCTTCGCGCGAAACTCGTCGCTCCAGGCGGAGGGCTGATGCGAGATGCCATCCATGCGACAAATGGTGCGGGAGGCCTTGGCGTAAAGGATGGCGTGATCCGGGCTCCGGAACTCGACAT
>CAMCWL010000068.1 GCA_945882655.1 Opitutus sp. GAS368 | reverse complement strand
GCGGTGGTTTCGGAAAGGGCTGCGAAGATGCCGCCCGTGTGGAGCCAGCGGACGCCGAGCGTGCCGAAGAGGTATTCCCAGTCGAAGTCGCCGGGCTTGATCTGCGAGGCGGCGGTGTTGCCGCGGTCCGGGACGCCGACGGCGCCGCGGATGCCGAAGCCACGCTCGGTGAAGTTGAGGCCGTTACGGACCGTGCGGCCGATGCCGTCGTCCTCGCGCCACTTGATGAAGTCGGTGTTCACGCCGCCCTGCATCACGAAGTCTTCGAGCAGGCGGCCGACCTCGTTGTCGACGAACGCCGTACACACGGAGGTGCGGAGGTTGAAGCACTTGCGCAGGCCGCGGGCGACGTTGTATTCGCCGCCGCCTTCCCAGACCTGGAACTGGCGCGTGGTGCGCACGCGGCTTTCGCCCGGGTCGAGGCGGAGCATGATTTCACCGAGGGAGACTTGGTCGAAGGCGCATTCCTTCGCCGACTTGATCTGAAGAGCCATGGTTGTGGGGAGGGTTGGGTTGTTTAAGGTGAGGACGCTTAGCCGGTGGGCAGTGAGGCGAGGTCGAACGGCTGATGGCCGATGTGTTCGGCGACTTTATTGAACTCTTCGATTTCAGCCTTGGAGAACAGGAGGCCGCCGGCCTTTTCGCTGCGCGTGGCGAAGGTCGCCTCGAGCTGGCCGGGGAGCATGCACTTCTCGTTGCCGTGGCCGAGGACGTCGGCGAGGACGGCCTTCACGTTATCGGACTGGCTACGGCCCTTGGCGAAGACGCCGGAGCTGATGGCGTCCGGATGGATCACTTGGAAGAAGAACGCGCAGGCCTGCTTCTCTCCGGGGACGTGCGTGCGGCTGCGGATGGTCGGCAGCGAACCACCGATGAAACCGGCGACGATCTCGTTGATGAGCGAGAGGCCGTAACCCTTGTGGGCGCCGAAGGGGATGAGCGAGACGGCTTCGTTCGGGTCGAGGGTGACCTTGCCGTCCTTGTCCACGGCGGCGTCGGGCGGAAGCATCTTGCCTTCCCGCTTGAGCACCTGGACGCGGCCCATGGCGATGACGGAGGTGGCCCAGTCGATCACGATGGGGAAGCCGACGGCGTCGGTGGTAGGGAAGCCCCACGAGTGCGGGTTGGTGCCGAGGGTCGGGTGCTTGCCCTGGAAGGGGACGACTTCGGCGAGCGTGGCGGTGCAATTCGTATAAGCGATATAACCACGCTTGGCGGCTTCCATGACGTAGCCGCCACCCCACAGGTAGTGGAAGGCGTTATCGACCGAGACCGTGCCCACACCGTACTTGTCGGCGAGCTCGATGCAGCGGTTGATGGCGTCGACGGCGACGGCCTGGCCGAGCTTCTGGTGCGCGTCCCAGACTTCGGCGGCTTCGAAGCGCGTGGCCTTCTTCGTGACGGTGGCGTTGGGCTTGCAGCCCGGGACCTTGGCGCCGGAGCCGAAGAGTTCGTCGAGGTGCAGCGCCTTGAGGGCGTTGTGCGTGCGGATGCCGTGGTGCGTGGCCATGCTGGCCATCTGGGCGGCCTGGGCCGACTCCTTGGCGCCGAAGCCACGCTTGACGTAGGCGGCGGTGACGAGCGCCTCGTGGGCGGCGCGGGGGACGACGTGGAAGACTTCGCTCATGGGTAAGGTTTCAGGTGGGAGATTAGACGACCTTCTTCACCGGGACTTCCGGGTTGATCTGCGCGAGCGGCTTTTCGCCATGCATCGCGCGGATGAGGTTCGTGACGGCGGCGACGGCCTGGCGCTGGACGCTCTCGGCGGTGCGGGAGCCGATGTGCGGCGTGACGACGCAGTTCGGGAGCTTGGTGAGAGGGTGGTCGGCGCGCGGCGGTTCTTCGTCGAGCACGTCGGTGCCGTAGCCGCCGACCTGGCCGGACTTCAGCGCGGCCGCGATGTCGTCGGTGTGGACGATCTCGCCGCGGGCGCAGTTGAGGATGAGCACGCCCTTCTTCATCTTGGCGATGTTCTCGGCGCGGATCAGGTCGCGCGTCTCGGGCGTCAGGTTGGTGTGCAGCGAAAGGTAGTCGGAGACGGCGAAGACGTCGTCCATCGTGGCGGCGCGGCGCACGTCGTATTGCGCGGCGAACTTGTCGTCCCAATAGAGGTCGAAGCCGACGACCTTCATGCCGAAGGCGCGGGCGCGGAGGGCGACTTCCTTGCCGATGCGGCCCATGCCGATGATGCCGATCGTCTTATCGAGCAGCTCATGGCCCGTCTTACGCTTCCAACCGCCGGAACGGGTGGAGTCGGTGTGGAAGTAGAAGTTCTTCTCCATGGCGAGCAGGAGGAGGAAGGTGTGCTCAGCGACGGTGGTGTGGTTGACGCCAGGGGTGAAGAGCAGGGGGATGCCCTTGGCCGTCAGGGTCTTGACGTCGATCTTGTCCACGCCGATGCCGTACTTCGACACGACCTTCAGGCGGGGGAGGGCTTTCTCGATGACCGCGGCGGTGATCAGGTCGTCGCCGCAGATGTAGCCGTCGAACTCGCCCATCAGCGCGAGCGTGTCCGCTTCGTTGAGCGGACCGCGGGCGGTGACGACTTCCCAGCCCGTTTCAGCCAGCAACTTATGGTGCTCGCCAGGGGTGTCTTGGAAGGAGGTCGTCGTGAGGAGGATGCGAGGCTTCGTCATGGAGATATTCTCGTTAATTAGTGTCTTTACGGCGGGGTTCCGTCAACAGGACTTCTGGGGTGGACTTACCCGAAATTCGGCGTTTGTGTTGGTCGATACCCCCTTATGACCGAACCCTCAGGAAAAATCGGCAACAAGCGCTGGATTATCTGTGCGCTGCTGTTCTTCGCTGCCACGATCAATTACATTGACCGTCAGGTCATTGGCTTGCTCAAGGGCACCTTGGAAAAGGAATTCGGCTGGGATGAGCGGACCTATGCGGCCATCGTCTTCAGCTTCCAGCTCGCCTACGCCATCGGCATGGTGCTCTCAGGTCGCATCATCGACCGCATCGGCATCAAGAAGGGCTTCATCATCTTCGTCGGCCTCTGGAGCCTGGCGGCCATGGGCCACGGTTTCGCCCACCTTCTCCCGTCCTTCAGTCTCCCCTGGATGCAGATTTCCGATAAGACGGGCTTCGCCTTCGTCACCCTTACGGGCGCAGCTGCAGGCTTTGCGTTGATGCGTTTCCTCCTCGGCCTCGGCGAGGCGGGTAATTTCCCGGCCTCGATCAAGGCCACCGCCGAATGGTTCCCCAAGAAGGAGCGTGCTTTCGCGACGGGCATCTTTAACTCCGGTACCAACATCGGTGCACTGGGTGCCCCGCTCATCGTGCCTTGGGTCGCCGTGACCTGGGGCTGGGAGTGGGCCTTCATCATCACCGGCGCCATCGGTTTCGTCTGGGTCATCTGGTGGGCGATCGCCTACCACTCTCCCCGCGAGCACCCGACCATCACTCAGGCCGAACTCGCCCACATCGAATCCGACCCGCCTGACGAACAGGGCAAGGTCAGCTGGCTCAGCCTCTTCAAGTTCCGTCAGACCTGGGCCTTCGCGGTCGGCAAGTTCATGACCGACCCGGTCTGGTGGCTCTATCTTTTCTGGATTCCGGGCTTCCTTCAGAAGCAACACGGCGTCGACCTGAAGAACATCGGTCTTCCGCTTGTCGTCATCTACCTGATTGCGGACGTCGGCAGCATCGGCGGCGGTTGGATTTCCGGTCGATTGATCAAGGCCGGCTGGTCCGTCAACGCCGCCCGCAAGACCGCGATGGGCATCTGCGCCGTCTGCGTCATTCCGATCGTCTTCGTCAACGACGTCGGCATGTGGCCCGCGGTCTTGCTCGTCTCGCTCGCCGCGGCCGCCCACCAGGGCTGGTCGGCCAACATCTTTACCCTGGCCTCGGACATGTTCCCCCGCAAGGCCGTCGGCTCAGTCGTCGGTATCGGCGGCATGGCTGGCGCGGTGGGCGGCATGTTGCTCGCTCTCGTGGTCGGCGAAGTGCTCCATCGTACGGGCTCCTATGCGATCCTCTGGTTCATCGCCGGTTCGGCCTACCTTGTCGGTCTTCTGATCATCCATATACTGGTGCCGCGCATGGAACCGGTGAAGATGGAAGACATCGCCGAAGCCGAGGCCAAGTAAGCCTCGGTAAGGTGGTAAAAGAAATGGGCCCCGTCACGGGGCCCTTTTTATTGGCGTGGTGCGCGGCGCTCAGCCGGCGACGACGATGTTCACCAGCTTGCCCGGGACGACGATCTCCTTCACGACGGGCTTGCCGTCGGTGAACTTGATCACGTCGGCATTGGCCTTGGCCAGCGCGAGCAGGGCGTCCTTGGAGATGTCCTTGGCGACTTTGGCGGTGGCGCGGACCTTGCCGTTGACCTGGAAGATGACCTCGACGGTGGTCTCGATGAGTTTGGACGCGTCGAGCTTCGGCCAGCCGGCGGCGGTGATGGTTTCCGGATGGCCGAGGCGCTGCCAGATTTCCTCGCACACGTGCGGGGCGAACGGGGCGGCGAGGCGCACGAAGTCTTCGACGGTCGCGCGGCGCAGGGCCGGCGACTTCTCGGCGACGTTCATGAGGATCATCATCTGCGAGATGGCGGTGTTGAACTGCAGCGTCTCGATGTCCTTCTCGACCTTCTGGATGGTCCGGTGGAGTTCGCGGACGAGCTCCTCGGATTCCGCGCCGTCGGCGCTGATCTTCGTCGAGACCTTGCCGGTGTTCTCGTCGACCGCCAAGCGCCATAGGCGCTTGAGGAAGCGGGTGATACCGATGATGCCGTCGGAGTTCCAAGGCTTGGAGGCCTCGAGCGGTCCGAGGAACATGAGGTACATGCGGAGCGCGTCGGCGCCGTGGTCCTTGACGATGGCGTCAGGGTTCACGACGTTGCCCCGGCTCTTGGACATCTTCTCGCCGTCCTCGCCCATGATGAGGCCCTGGTGGAAGAGCTTCTTGAACGGTTCGGCGGTCGGCAGGACGCCGATCTCATGGAGGAAGCGGTGCCAGAAGCGCGCGTACAGGAGGTGGAGCACGGCGTGCTCGGCACCGCCGATGTAGAAGTCCGGGCAACCCCAGTATTCGAGGTCGGCCTTCGAGGCGAGGGCCTCGGCGTTCTTGGGATCGATGTAGCGCAGGTAATACCAGCAGGAGCCGGCCCACTGGGGCATCGTGTTCGTCTCGCGCGAGGCCTTGATCCAGAGCGGGCCGGGCTGCGGCTTCGACTGGGACACGGTGGCTCCGGAGGCGACGTCATACCAGACTTCGGTCCACTCGGGTTCTTTCGAGAGCGGCGAATCGCCGGTCGGCGAGGGCTGGTAGGATTTGACCTGCGGCAGGGTGAGCGGGAGCTGCTTGGAGGTCAGCGGCACGGCGCAGACTTCGACGCCGTTGAGCTGGCAGGTGACGGGCTCCTTCGGGAGGAACTCGCGCACTTCGGAGTCGGCCGGGATCTTGGCGTAGTCTTCGCGGGAAACCCAGAGGAGAGGGAAGGGCTCGCCCCAGTAGCGCTGACGCGAGAAGAGCCAGTCGCGCAGCTTGAAGTTCACGGCGAGCTTACCCTGGCCTTTGGCGGCGAGGTCGGCGGTGATCTTCTTCTTGGTCTCTCCGGCGGAGAGGCCGTCGAAGGGACCGGAGTTCACCATCGGGCCGTCTTCGGTCCAAGGCTTCTCATTGACGTCGACGGCTTCCTTGGAGCCGACGACCTGGATGATCGGCAGCTTGAATTCCTTGGCGAATTCCCAGTCGCGTTCGTCGTGCGCCGGCACGGCCATGATCGCACCCGTTCCGTAGGTGATGAGCACGTAGTCGGCCGTCCAGACCGGGATCTTGGCGCCGTTGACAGGGTTGATGGCGTAGGAGCCGGTGAACACGCCGGTCTTCTTCTTGGCCGCGAGGTCGGTGCGTTCGAGGTCGGTCTTGTTGCGGACTGCGGCGACGTAGCTTTCGACGGCGTTCTTCTGGGCGGTGGTGGTGAGTTTGCCGATGAGCGGATGCTCAGGCGCGATGACCATGTAGGTCGCGCCGTAAAGGGTGTCCGGACGGGTGGTGAAGACGGTCAGCGTGTCGGCATGGCCGTCGAGCTTGAAGGTGACTTCGGCGCCCTCGGACTTACCGATCCAATTCTTCTGGAGGCGCTTGGTGGAATCGGGCCAATCGACGTGGTCGAGGCCTTCGATGAGCTTATCGGCGTAGGCGGTGATGCGCAGGACCCACTGGCGGATCGGGCGACGTTCGACCGGATGGCTGCCGCGGTCGGAGCGCGGACCTTCGGGCGTGTTAAGCACTTCCTCGTTGGCGAGCACGGTGCCGAGGGCAGGGCAGAACCAGACGGGCTTCTCGGAGACGTAGGCGAGACCGTGGCGGAAGAGCTTGAGGAAGATCCACTGCGTCCAGCGGAAGTAGTTCTCGTCGGTCGTCGAGAGCTCGCGGTCCCAGTCGATGGCGAAGCCGAGCATCTGCAGCTGGCGGCGGAAGTTGTCGATGTTGCGCTTGGTCTGGACGGCCGGGTGTTCGCCGGTGGCGATCGCATGCTGCTCTGCCGGGAGGCCGAAAGCGTCCCAGCCCATCGGGTGCAGGACGTTGAAGCCGTTGGCCTTCTTATCACGGGCAAGGATGTCCGAAGCGGTGTAGCCCTCGGGGTGGCCGATATGCAGGCCGGCGCCGGAGGGGTAGGGGAACATGTCCAGGACGTAGTACTTTGGCTTACCGCAGGAGATGGGCTCCGTGCGGAACGTGGCGCCGGCTTTCCAGGCGGCCTGCCACTTCTGTTCGAAGGCGGGGAAGTCGTAGCTGCCGGGTTTTGTTTCCGAAGTGTCCATGAATGCGTGCAGATAGGAGGTTCGGGACGGCGCTGGCAAGGTTTTGGAGCGTTCGGCGACCCTATCCCGCTTGCCTAGGCTGTCTGGCGGGGGTTATCTGCCACTCATGAACGTGCTCGTGGTGGGCGGTGCCGGCTACATCGGCAGCCATTGCGTCCGGCAGGCGTTGGCCGCCGGGCACAAGGTCGCCGTGTTGGATGACCTGTCCTATGGCCATGCGGAGTCCCTACCGGCAGGGGTGAAGCTGTTCCGCTCAGACATGGGCGATCAGGCGGCGGTCCGCGCCGCCCTGCGTGAGTCCACCGCCGAAGTGGTCATCGATTTCGCGGCGTTCACGAATGTCGGTGAATCCGTCCAACAGCCCGCCCGCTACCACGAGAACAATGTCGTGCGGACCGAAGGCCTGCTGCAGGCGATGCTGGCCGAGGGGGTCAAGAAGCTCGTCTTCTCGAGCACCTGCGCGACCTACGGTATACCGGAGAAGATGCCGATGACGGAGGACCTGCCGCAGAATCCGATCAATCCTTACGGCGCCACCAAGCTCGCGGTCGAGCAGCGCCTGCGCGAGCTCGCGTCCTCGCATGGCCTGAGCTTCGCCGCTTTCCGTTACTTCAACGCCGCCGGGGCTTCGGCGGATGCCGCTATCGGCGAGGACCATTCGCCCGAAACCCACCTGATCCCGCTCGCGATCGCCGCCGCGCTCGGCCGCCGTCCGCCACTTCAGGTCTTTGGCGCGGATTACCCGACCCCGGACGGCACCTGCCTGCGCGACTACGTGCATGTGGACGATCTTTCCCGCGCCCACCTCGACGTCCTGCCTAAGTTGGACCAGCCCGGCCAGGCCTTGTTCTATAACCTTGGCACGGGCACGCCCTATTCGGTCAAAGACGTCATCGCGAGCGTCAGCCGCATCCTCGGCCGACCGGTCCCGCATGCGTTCGCCCCTCGTCGCGAAGGCGATCCGCCCGCGCTTTACGCCGATGCCTCCAGGGTTCGCCGGGAACTCGGCTGGGTGCCGCGCTACGACACGCTCGACAGCATCGTCCTGACGGCATGCAATTGGCACCTCGCCCGACCCAAGGGCTTCGCCTCCTGATCCGATGTCCGAACAGCTTCACCCCCACTGGCGCATCCAGTATATTCGCACCCGCAAGGAGCCAGGCGTTGGCAGCCCGTTCGCGGCGTTGCTCGCTGCAAACGACGACGAAGCGAATCTCATCCTGCACCGCGGACCGCACTGCTTCGTCATCCTCAACAACTCGCCTTATAATCCAGGTCACCTGATGGTGCTGCCTAATCGCGAAGTCGGCGAACTGGCCGACCTCACCGCGGCCGAACGTGCCGAGATGATGGACCTGCTGGTGCGTTGTCAGGCGGTGCTGCAGAAGGTGATGACTCCGGCCGGATTCAATATGGGTCTCAATCTCGGTAAGGCTGCCGGCGCAGGCATCCCGACGCACCTCCACTTCCACATCGTGCCGCGTTGGGACGGCGACCACAACTTCATGCCCGTCATCGGCGATACGCGCGTCCTGCCGCAGGCGCTTTCCGAGCTCTGGACGCGGCTCAAGCCCGTCTTCGCCGCCGCATGAGCCGCGTCGTCGATATCTCCGTCCGCCACGCGAAGACCAAGGTCTCCGCGGTCTCCGTCCAGCGCGTCGTCCACGCGCTCGATAAGCTCAAGGGCTACCGTTGCCCAGAGGGATCGCTGTCGATCGCCTTCCTTGGCGACAAGGAGACGGCCAAACTGCACGACGAATTCCTCGGCGACCCGACCGTGACCGACGTGATCACGTTCGTCGGCGAAGAGCACCCTGGCGAAGCGTTCGCCGGTGAGATCTGCGTGAACATCGACCAAGCCCGCCGGGCCGCCAAGGAGCATGGCGTCACGCTGGCCACCGAGCTGCGACTCTACGTCGCCCACGGTTGGCTCCACCTTTCCGGCCTGCGCGATGGTAACCGTAAGGAGTCCGCCGCCATGCGCGTCGGCGAGGCCGTGGCGGTCTCGCACCTCGACAA
>CAMCWL010000067.1 GCA_945882655.1 Opitutus sp. GAS368 | reverse complement strand
GACCATCTCGGCGTAGTTCGTCGGGCTATTGATGATGTCCACGTCCTGGTAGTTGAGGGCGTACTTCGCCATGATGGCGCGGACGCCGTTGCTCCAGCCGCAGCTGGGTTTGAGGTAACAACGGATATTCATGACCTTACCAATGCCTTCCCGCCGGGGTTAATCAAGCCCGACGCGGCTTTTCCCCGGATTTCTCGCCACCCGGGGCGCTCGCCGGCTCATACCAGTAGCCGATGCCGTGGATGGTGCGCAGGCAGTCGAGCGAGCGGCCGTGATCGGCGTAGGCGTCGCGGATCTTGCCGACATACTGGTCGAGCGAACGGCTGCGGACGTCGGCATGCACGCCCCAGACGGCATGGATCAGGCTGTGGCGGCTGATGATGACGCCGGGATTCGCGTGCAGGTGGTAGAGGATGCCGAGCTCCTTGCGGCCGAGCTTATGTTTCCGCCGTGCGGAGAAGACGATCTCGAGGCGCCCGGGATGCACCTCCGCGCCGTTGAAGAGGAAGACGTCGGTGCCGAGCGCGGCGTTGCCGGTGAGGCGGCTGTCGCCGGCGGTCTCGCTCCGGCGCAGGACGGCGCGAATGCGCGCGACGAGTTCTTCCGGATGGTGGGGCTTGCCGACGAAATCATCCGCGCCCGCTTCGAGCGCCTGCGCGACGTGGTGCCCTTCGCGTTGCGCCGAAAGGAAGATGACCGCGGGCGAGTGGCTGAGCCGGCGGATCTTGTCGAGCACCGCGAGTCCGTCCAGGTCCGGCAGGCTCGGGTCGAGGAGCACGAGGTGCACGTACGATTCCCCGACGAACTTCAGCGCGGTGGCGCCTTTGTGGAAGACTTGGGTGGAAAGGCCGGCGTTCAGGAGTTGATCGGCGAGCGCGGCGGCGAGGCTGCGATCGTCTTCAATGATGACCACCAGTGGCTTCTGCTTGGGGCTCATGCAGAATCAGGAAGGGGGAGTAGACTAGGGGTAATCACTTATCTAAAAAAGTCCGCGGGGTTGCCAAGCCCCATTAAATCCCCCATTATGTCGGCAATGAGCGATGACCCCGAGCCATCCCCCCAACGCAAGCTGACCGTCCGGATCTTCTTGGTCCTGTTTGTGGCCTCCGCGATCTTCATGTCTTGGTTTGGGGTGTTGCAGCAGCGGAAGTATGGGCCGAAGTCCGACGGTAAGCCCAAGGACCCCTACGAAGACCGTAGCCTGTTCGGCCGCTGACCCACCTGGCAGGGGGCGGGAAGGGGGCTTTCCAAAAATCTTGACCAGTGGGACTTCGTTCCTAAGTTCCTCACTTCCACCGACCGCCCCCTTCGTCTAGCCCGGTCCAGGACACCTCGTTTTCACTGAGGTAACTGGGGTTCGAATCCCCAAGGGGGCGCCAGGTGGAAGTTTTTCAGATCCAGACTCTCCACAGGGGAGTGCGTACCCTTATTTCCGGGTTACTCACATTGCCCCTTGCCTCAGTTCAAAATTTATTGAAACATCAGGAAGCCCCTGATCCTAGGCCCTGCCCCTGATGAAGCCCCCCTCTGAAAAGTCAGCCGGACGCCGTAAAAGCCGCCCGTCATTCGAGCCCCTTCAGCCGCACGAGATCGAACTCGCCGATTTCTTCGTGCGCATGGCCGGGATTCTGGGCGTTCCGCGCTCGGTCGCCGAAATCTATGCCCTCCTTTATGTGTCCTCTGGACCTCTCGATTTCGACCACATCCAGGGACGTCTGGGAATTAGTAAAGGCTCTGTCAGTCAAGGACTTAAGTTCCTTCGAGACCATGAAATGGTCCTCTCGGTCAAGGAGAAGGGCGCCCGTCGCGAGCGCTGGCAGCCTACCCCTTCACTGGCGGCTTCCCTCGTCACCCTTCTCCGCAGCCAAGTGCTTCCTGCCCTCGAGCAAGCTCAGCCTGGCCTTCAACGCGTCCTCGCCGATGCCCAAGAGCGTGGCGCTCAGCCCGAAGTGATTGAGCGGCTCAGCCGGCTCAACCGCTGGAACAGCCGAGCCCTCGAGCTCGCGCCCCTGCTTCTCCCTCCTCCGGGAGCCTGACCCTTTTTGCCGGCTTAGCCGGTGACAGTTCATCTTGCCCGTACGTGCACGCGAAATTCGCCTCCACGTGCGGTAGCCTGCCCAAGTAATCAAAATAGGTTGTAGCGGTTAGCGGTAAGCGGTTGGCGGTTAGGGAATCAAATCCACCGACCCAAAATCTCCCCCGCCGATATCCCAAAGCCTCCGACTTGGTTTATTTCTTCCCAACCGCAAACCGCCAACCGCTACCACCTTTCGCTTCATGATCATCGCCATCACCTCCGGCTATTTCGACCCGATGCACCGCGGTCACCTCGAACTGCTTGAGCTCTCCCGCGCCCAAGGCGATGCGCTCTGGGTCATCGTCAATACCGACGCCCAGGCGGCCCTCAAGAAGGGTAAGGCCTTCATCGACCAGGACACCCGCCTGGCGGTGACCTCCGCCCTCCGCGTCGTCGATCGCGCTGTGCTCTCAATCGACACCGATGGTTCGGTCTGCGCCACGCTCGATTGGCTGATTGCCGAAGCCAAAGCCCAGGGGCATGAAGCCATCTTCTGCAAAGGCGGCGACCGCAACGCGGGCAATATTCCGGAAATGACGGTCCTGAATAAACATGGCGCTCAGCTCATCGACGGCCTTGGCGCCAAGATTGACAGCAGCTCGCGCATCATCGCGCAGGCGAAAAAGCCTTCCGCCTGAACCTTTCCCTCCTCTAACTTATCACACACATGAAAAAGCGCGCGCTCATCACCGGCATCACAGGGCAAGACGGCTCCTATCTCGCCGAGTTCCTCCTCGGCAAGGGCTACGAAGTCCATGGCGTGATCCGCCGGTCTTCTTCCTTCAACACCTCCCGCATCGAGCACCTCTACATGGAGGACCTCGTCCGCGATATCCATACGAAGAAAATCCAGCTCCACTACGGCGACCTCGGCGACGCGACGGGGCTGATTCGCCTGATCGGCGACATCCAGCCGGATGAAATTTATAATCTCGGCGCGATGTCCCACGTGAAGGTGTCCTTCGATATTCCAGAATACACCGCCGACACGGATGGCATCGGTACGCTCCGGCTCCTTGAGGCCATCCGTATTCTGAAGATGGAGAAGAAGGTCCGCATCTATCAGGCCTCGACTTCCGAGCTCTACGGCAAGGTGGTCGAAGTCCCGCAGTCCGAGACGACGCCCTTCTACCCGCGCAGTCCTTACGGCGTTGCCAAGATCTACGCCTATTGGATCACCCGCAACTACCGCGAAGCCTACGGCATGTTCGCTTCCAACGGCATCCTCTTTAACCACGAGTCCGAACGCCGCGGCGAGACCTTCGTCACGCGCAAGATCTCCCTCGCGGTCGCTAACATCATCCACGGCCGCCAGGACTGTCTCTTCCTCGGTAATCTTTCCGCCCAGCGCGACTGGGGTTACGCCCCCGACTTCGTCCAGTGCATGTGGCTCATCCTGCAGCATAAGCAGCCGGACGACTTCGTCATCGCGACGGGTAAGATGTACACGGTCCGCGAATTCTGTACCCACGCCTTCCGCCGCGCCGGCATTGAACTCGACTGGCAGGGCACGGGAGCCGAGGAGAAGGGTGTCGACCGTAAGTCAGGCAAGACGCTCGTCGCGGTCGACCCGCGTTACTTCCGCCCGACCGAGGTCGAGCAGTTGCTCGGCAACCCGGCCAAGGCTATGCGCGACCTGGGCTGGAATCCGCAGCAGACCTCCTTCGAGCAGCTCGTGCAGAAGATGGTCGACCATGATCTGAAGTTGGTCGCCCACGCCAACCGCTGATGGACCTCGCCGCGAAGATCTACGTCGCTGGCCATCGCGGGATGGTCGGCTCCGCCATCGTCCGCGCGCTCCGTGCCGCGGGCCATACGTCTGTCATCACGCGCACGTCCGCCGAGCTCGACCTCCGCGATGGCGCTGCGACCCGCGCGTTCCTGGCCACCGAGCAGCCGGCTGCCGTCGTGATGGCCGCCGCCCGCGTCGGCGGCATCAAGGCCAACTCAACCGAGCCTTACGATTTCCTCTACGACAACCTCGCGATGGCGGCCAACGTCATCGACGGCTCTCGTCGCGCCGGCGTCCGCAAGCTGCTCTTCCTCGGCTCGAGCTGTATCTATCCTAAGATGGCACCGCAGCCGATCCGCGAGGAGTCCCTGCTCACGGGTCCGCTTGAGGTCACCAACGAGGCCTACGCCATCGCGAAGATCGCCGGCATCAAGCTCTGCGACCACGCGCGCGCCCAATACGGCTGCGACTTCATCAGTGCGATGCCCTGCAACCTTTATGGCACGGGCGATAACTTCTCGCTCGAGCATTCGCATGTATTGCCGGCCATCATTCGTAAGATGCATGAGGCCAAGCTCCGCGGCGATGCCTCGCTCCGCCTCTGGGGTACGGGCACGCCGCTCCGCGAATTCCTGCACGCCGATGACCTCGCCGAAGCCTGCGTGCTTCTCCTCGAGCGTTACTCGCAGGCGGGCCATATCAACGTGGGCTCCGGCGAAGAACTTTCCATCCGCCAGCTGGCCGAGCAGATTGCCCAGGTAGTCGGCTTCACGGGTCGCCTCGAATTCGACCCGTCGATGCCTGATGGCACGCCGCGCAAACTGATGGATGTTTCACGTATCCGCGCGCTCGGCTGGAAGCACCGCATCACGCTCACGGAAGGTATCCGCGGAGCCTACGCCTGGTATCTCGCCCATTCCGCCGAAGCGCGGCGGTAAGCACCCTGGGTGCAAAAGTGCAAACCGGCCTGCGGCCTGTGCAAAGGTGCAAATGTATTTCAAGGGGTCGGGGCAGGGGTAGGCATACAACTTCAGTACCCGAATCTGAGTTTACGCATCTAGTGACCAGTGACCTGAACCCGTGACCTGAAAGTTTTCTAGCCCTAGCTCTGGCACTAGCCCTAAAAACACCTTTGCACTTTTGCACAGGAGCTCCGCTCCGATTTGCACCTTTGCACTGCCTCTAGGTCTACCCCTCATCCATTCAGCCCTCTACTCTTTTCCGCCCCATGCCCTCCGTCACTCTTTGCATCCCCGCCCGCATCGCCTCCACGCGTCTACCCCGTAAGGTCTTACTCGACCTCGGCGGCAAGCCGGTCGTGCAACATGTCTGGGAACGTGCCAAGCAGGTCCGCCAGGCGGATCGCGTGGTGTTGCTCACGGACTCCGAAGAAGTCGCCGGCATCGCGCGTGGCTTCGGCGCCGAGGTCTTGATTACCGATCCTTCCTGTCCCAACGGCACGGCCCGCATGGCCAGCGTCATTGACCATCTACCAGGAGAATTCTTCCTCAACGTCCAGGGCGACGAGCCTTTCATTCAGCCCGAGCTTCTCGACGGGCTTATCACGCGCTGGAAGGAGACGAAATGCCCCTTGGTCACCGCGGTCTCGAAGATTCATGATACCGAGCGCCTGCTCGCGCCGAGCGTCGTTAAGGTTGTCCGCGCCGAGAGCGGTGAAGCGATTTACTTCTCCCGTAGTCCGATCCCGCACCTTCGTGGCGTGGACCCCTCCGAATGGGTCAAGCGCCGCGACTACTGGGTGCACATCGGCGTCTATGGCTACGACCGTGCTACGCTCGCTGGTTACGCGCAGCTCAAGCCGACCGAACTCGAGGCCGTCGAATCTCTCGAGCAGCTCCGCTTCCTCGCCCACGGCCTCACCTTTCAGACTGTCGTCACCGATTATCATCCCGTCGCCATCGATACCCCTGAGGATCTCGAAGCCGCACGGCGCCTCTTGGCGTAAAGAGGCAACGTGAGTTGACCCGTTGACCAGTTGGCCGGTTGACAAGAGAGAGACAATTTCGGGTCTCAGCCCTCAGGTCTCGGGTACGGGTTATCAGGTACAGGTCCGGGTGCGGGGGTAAAATTCAGGCCCTGAACCTGTACCCGAACCTGAAGACGAGAACCTGGCTCCCGACTGCCGAGACCCGGGACCTGAAAAGAATATCCCCCGCCAATCATCCGGTCTCCGGTTTCCCTTTGAGTTAATTTACCCTGAGCCTCCGAGCCTCTGGTCATCTAAGCCTCTAGTTCTCTTTTCTGCCTCTATCCTCCATCCTCTAAACTCAATACTCCCGCTCCCATGTCTACTCCCCTCAACTCCGCCCGCACTCTTCTGCAGGCCGAAGCCTCCGCGCTCGCCGAACTCGCCACGCGCCTCGACGGTTCCTTCACGAAGGCCGTCGACCTGATTGCCGCCCACCAAGGCAAGGTCGTACTCTGCGGCGTCGGCAAGTCCGGCCTCATCGGCCAGAAGATTGCCGCGACGCTCTGCAGCACAGGCACGCCCGCCATCTTCCTGCACGCCGCCGACGCCGTGCACGGCGATCTCGGGATTCTCCAGGCCGGCGATCCGGTCATTCTTATCTCGCGCTCCGGTACGACGGCTGAGCTCGTGCGACTGATTCCAGTGCTGCGCTCCTTCAAATCTCCGATCATCTCGATTGTCGGCAACACGCAGTCGCCTTTGGCGACGCAGTCTGACGTCGTCCTCGACATCGGCGCCCGCCCCGAAGCCGATCCGCTCGGCCTCGTGCCGACGACCAGCGCTCTGCTGACGCTGGCGCTCGGTGATGCACTCGCGGCTGGGTTGATGACGAAGCGCGGCTTCGGGCCGTCCGACTTCGCCCGCTTCCATCCCGCCGGACAGCTCGGCCGTAATCTGTCGCTCACGGTCGGTGAAGCCCTTCAACCGCTCGACCGTTGCGCTTGTGCTAAGCCAGGCGACTCTCTCCGCGACACGGTCATCGCAATGACCCGCCATCCGCACGGCGCCGCCTGTGTGCTCGCAGCCGACGGCACCCTCGCCGGGCTGATCACCGACGGCGACCTCCGTCGTGCGCTCGGCCGCGGTGTTGATATCAACACCGCTCGCGCCGCCGATATCATGACGTTCAATCCCGTCCGCGCCCACGGGCCGATGTCCCTCGGCGAAGCCGCGCGCATCATGGAAGACCGCCCTTCGCAGATTTCTGTACTGCCCGTCACCGACGCCTCGACCAACCGCTGCCTCGGCCTCATCCGTATCCACGATATTTATCAGGCAGGGATTGTTTGAGCTGCGGGTGCAAAGGTGCAAATCGGCCTGCGGCCTGTGCAAAGGTGCAAACGTGAAGACAGTTTCGGGTCCCAGGTCTCAGCCCTCAGGTCTCTGGTACGGGTTATCAGGTACAGGTGCGGGTGCAGGGTGAAATTCAGAACCTGAACCTGTACCCGAACACCTGAACCTGGCTCCCGACGGCCGAGACCCGAGACCTGAAAGTAATATACTACCCCTACCCCTGTCCCGACCCCTACCCCTGAATTCACCTTTGCACTTTTGCACAGGAGCTCTGCTCCGGTTTGCACCTTTGCACAGCACCTCCCCCTTGTCCCCTGGCCCACGTGCCAGCTTGTCCCCTAACTACCATGCCTCCCTCCTCCCCCAAATTCACTTCGCGTGAACTGACCGTGATGATCCTCGCTGGACTCATCCTGGTGTTGGCTCCGTGGGGTTGGGGCGGGGTGGTGCTCTGGACGGTCGCCGCAGCGCTCGGTTTCGCTGCTGCCGCGTTCATCGCCGCCTTCGCTGAAGCGCGCACGCAACGCATCGCAATGGCCGCTTGGTTCCTCGGCCTCTTGCTCGCGCTATACGGCGCCTCCGCTGAAGGAGCCGCTCCGTGGACCTATCGCTGGCTTGATTACGTCTGCTTCCCGGCTTGCGCCCTCGTTGGCTCTTCCATCGCCACCTTTCTCTTGTCACGCGATCTGACCTCGCGCCCGGCCGCCGAACTCCGTGACGAGCTCTTCCGCTCGGTGCCGTTCTGGGCGGGCGTTGCGCTGTTCACCTACTTCGCCATCCAGGATTTCAACGCCTGGGGTGTCGTCGTAGACCGCGAAGCATTCTGGGCCAAGCAGGGCCTGCCGGGTATCGACGTGGGTAAGTTTGATATCCGTCCGCAGCCTTACCTGTCTTGGCTCCCCTCGGGCCTCAACGCGCCGTTCTCCGCCGCCGACACGTCGCAGCCACCCATGAACGCCTGGCGCCAGATGATGATCCTCGGTGCGCCTTGGCTCCTCTTCTGCGCTCTCCAGATTGGGCTACGTCGTCGCCGCGGCTACATCACGCTCGGTTGGATCACCGTTCTGATGGCCTGCGCGGTCGGAGCCTTCGGTTTTTTGAACCAGCTGTCTTACGGATCAATCCTCGGTTACCCGGTTCCTTATAACACAACGTGCTTCGGCACGTTCATGAATCGCAACCACGCCGGCGTCTATCTCTACCTCCATGCAGCGCTAGCGCTCGCCCTCACGTTTTGGCACATTCGACGCGCCGGCGAGAATACGCTCAAAGGCGGCCCGCACCTGGTCGCTGCCTTCCTCGCCTTCGCGCTGGCCCTACTCGTCACGCTGACCAGTAGCACTGGTGGCGTGGGAGTGGTCATTGTGCTCTTCGTCGCCTCCCTCCCGCTGGCCTATTACTTGGGCTTCCCGGGCTCCCGCGGCTCACGTAAGCAGATCATCATCGTTACCGGGGCGGCCATGCTTCTCTCCGCCGCCGCGATTCTCGCGATGGTCGACCTCAAGCCAATCATCGACCGTTTTAAGATGAAGGCAGCGACTTATCAGAAAGTCGGTACCGATGACCGTGCCCCGCTGCGCCGGGCGACTTGGTCGCTCATTAGCGACGGTGGCTGGACGGGCCGCGCCTGGGTCGGCTTCGGCGCCGGCTCCTACCGCTGGATTTCCCCGCCTTATCAGGCGCAGCAGAAGGAGATGCAGCGCGACGGGAAGCTCTTCTACCGGGCAATCTATGCGCATAACGATTGGCTCGAGATGCTCGCCGACTGGGGCATTGCCGGGATGCTCGCCGTCTTTGCTGCGCTCCTTTGGCTGGGTCGTCGCCTCTTCCGTGCCTTCCATGCGGGCCACCCGGAGACGGTGCCGCTCGCACTCGCGCTCTTACTGCTGATGGCCCACGCGTGGGTTGATCTTCTGTTTTGGTTCACGCCGCTGATGTTCACGGCGGCCTTCGTGGCCGCGGCAATGACCTGCCTCACCGAGCAATCGTCTTCCGAATCTTCCCGGAACCCTTCCTGATCTTGCGTCAGAT
>CAMCWL010000066.1 GCA_945882655.1 Opitutus sp. GAS368 | reverse complement strand
TCCTTCTCGGCGTCGGTGACATACTTCGTCGCGTCAACGAAGGCCTGGAACTGTGCGTTGGTGACCTCGGTGACGTCCATCCAGAAGCCCTTGACGACGACGGCGTGGCCCGGAGCTTCCTCGGCGTGCTTTTCATCGGCCTTGTCGCTCCCCATCGTAAATTCTCCGCCCTTGATCCAGACCATGCCGGTGGTCGCCGGGCTCGCGGCGGCCGGGCTCTTGCGCATGGCGAGAATACCGAAGGGCGTCACCATCAGGACGACGGCGGCGATGACGATCCATCCCTTTGCGTTAGAGGCTTTCTGCTGGCTGGCGCTGGTATCCATGGGGTGGTCTTTTTCTAGGCCTCCGATGGGACAGGGCGAACCTTTTGCGGTGGTGGGTCTGATATCGCCTCGCCCAGCAGGCTATTTTCGCCTTATCCAGAGTCAGTATGAGCTCGTCCCAAGAAGAAGTCCTCCAGATTTTCCGCGATTCAAAGGCCCTCCTAACTGGCCACTTCGTCCTCCGCTCCGGCCTACACAGCGGACATTTCTTCCAGTGCGCCCAAGTCTGCCAGCACATGGATAAGGTCACGCGCCTGATTGAACTACTCCGCCCGAAGCTCGCCGCGCACCCTTGCGATACCGTCCTCGCTCCGGCGATGGGCGGACTTGTCGTTGGTCAGGAGATTGCCCGCCAGCTTGGCGTCCGCTTTGTCTTCGTTGAAAAGGAAAACGACAAGCTCGTGCTGCGCCGTAATTTCACATTCCGTCCCGGCGAGCGCGTCATCGTCGCCGAAGATGTCGTCACCCGCGGCGGCCGTGCGCAGGAGTGCTTGGATATCTTGCAGGCGAACGGAGCCAGCGCCGTCGCCGTCGTCTCGCTCGTCGACCGTTCGGCCGGGCAGACCAAGTTCAGCGTACCTTTGGTGTCTTTGCTGGAACTGAACTTCCCGACGTATGCGGCGGATGCCGTGCCAGTCGAATTGGCGAAGCTTCCGGCGACCAAGCCGGGTTCCTGAGCCGTCGGACTACTCGGTGGTTTTCGGCCTAAAAACAAGGGTTTAGGGGTAGCCTGCGCCTTGTGCCTTGCACCTTGGCGGGGGCTTCCCTACGCCAAACCACTCACTTTCCATGGATCGCAAGAACTTCTTCCTAGGTATGGCCTGCATCGTCGGCGCCTTCGCCCTTTTCTTCCTCACCAAGCCGGCCACCCCGCCTCCGGGTGCCACGCCGGCCCCGGCCGCCCAGGTGCAGGCTGCGTCGGTCGCTCCGACCGCGCTTAGCCCCGTGGCTAATACTTCGCTCGCTCCGTCTGCGCAGGCCGCCAAGCCCGTCGCCCGTGCCGACGCCAAGAGCTACGTCATCGAGAACGAGCGCATCAAGGTGACGCTCAGCAGCCGCGGTGGCGCGATCTCGAAGGTCGAACTGAAGAAGGAATCCGCCGATGTCACCAAGACCCAAGTCGTGACCTTTAATTCTGGAAACGACGAATCTGCTCTGGCAATCGCGGTCAAGAATCCGACGACCGGTAAGCTGGAGGCCGTCCTCTCCGAGTTCGCCGCCCAGCCGGGAGCTTCGGCCAACTCCATCACGCTCGTCGGTTCGATTGATGGCGCCCGCGTCGAGCGCACCTTCTTTTTTGACGCCCCTTACAAGGCCACGAAAGAAGGGAAGGAAATCAAACCCGAACCCTACTCCCTGCGTTTCGCCACGAAGGTGATTCCGGTCGCCGGTAAGCCGGCCCCTTCCATCTGGGTTTCGACCGGTTGCTGGCAGCCGACCCAGGCCGACTCCGCCAACCAGTTCCTTTCGGTGCTCACCTATGATGGCGACGAGCTGACGCGCGTCGGCCTCGATGTCTTTACCGACTCTTCCGGCTTCTTCGGCCTTGGCGCACATAAGGCGCAGAGCGAGCACCCGGTGGCCTCCGTCGCCAAGCCGCTTCTCTGGGTGGCCTCCGGCAACCAGTTCTTCGCCTCCATCGTGCACCCGCGCGACGCCCAGGCCCGCGGCACCCGCACCGAAGTCATGGTCCTGCCTGTTCCCCTGGAAGCCGGTAAGCGTAGCCTGCACGCCTTCGCTTCTTGGGAGACCGTTCCCGCCGCCGACCTTTCCCGCACGCTCGAAGGCGACTTCTTCGTCGGCCCCAAGGAATACGCCCGCGTCGCCGCGCTGCCCGATGGCCAGGTCGCTGTGCTCCAGTTCTCGAAGCTGCTCGGCTTCATTTCCTTCGGTGCCATCTGCAAGCTGCTCCTCGCTACCCTCGGCGGTGTCCATTGGCTCCTCGAATGGAGCGGATCCTGGTCGTGGGGCTGGGCCATTGTTCTGCTGACCTGCCTCATCAAGGTCATCACCTGGCCTTTGACGGCGATCCAGATGAAGGCCGCGAAGAAGATGCAGAAGTTCGCCAAGCCGATGCAGGATATCCGCGAGAAGCTTAAGGATAATCCGGAGAAGATGCAGAAGGAGCTCATGAAGCTCTACACCGAGAACAAGATCAACCCGTTCGCCGGCTGCCTCCCGATCCTCATCCAGATGCCGATCTTCTTCGGCCTCTACACCGCCTTCCAGACCACCGTCGAGCTGCGCCTGCAGTCGTTCCTCTGGATCCATGACCTCTCGGCCCCCGACACCATCTTCGAGATTGGCGGCTTCCCCATCAACGTCCTCCCGGTGCTCATGGGACTCACGATGTGGCTGTCGATGCGCATGACGCCGATGCCTTCGGCCGACGGCTCGCAGAAGATGATCTTCCTGATGATGACCCTGCTGTTCCCGATCATCTGCTACCCGATGCCCGCCGCGCTCACGCTTTACATGACAATCCAGAACCTGTTGACCATCCTGCAGACCTGGCTTACCAAGGATGAACCTGACGTCGTGGTAATCCCGCCCACGACGAAGAAGGTCAAAGGCTGATTTTTCCCTAACCCCACCCCATCATGTCTGGTCATAGCAAATGGCACACGACGAAGCGGCATAAGGCCGTCATTGACGCTAAACGCGGCAAGATCTTCTCGGTCCTTGCCAAGGAAATCACCCTCGCGGCGCGTGCCGGCGGCGGCAGCCCTGAATCCAATACGCGCCTGCGCTCGTTGATTGATAAGGCCCGCGCCGCCAACATGCCGGCGGATAACATCAAGCGCGCGGTGCAGAAGGGCACCGGCGAGATTCCTGGCGTGATTTACGAAGAGATTGTCTACGAAGGTTACGCCCCGGGCGGAGTCGGGCTCATCGTCGAAGTCACCACCGACAATAAGAACCGTGCTGCGGCCGAAGTTCGCCAGGCCTTCAACGATAACGGCGGCAACATGGCCCAGACCGGCGCCGTGTCCCATAGCTTCCTGAAGAAGGGTCAGTTCCTCATCGGTGCCTCCCAGATCGGCGAAGACGCCCTCATGGAGCTCGTCCTCGAGGCCGGTGCCGAAGATGTCGTGAACAACGGCGACCACTTCGAGGTGCTTTCCCCGATCTCAGCCTTCGATGCTATCTCCAAGGCCCTGCAGGAGAAGTCCATCAAGCCAGAGTCGGCCGAGTTGGCCTACATCTCCAGCATCCCGGTGCCGGTTGGCGACGCCGCCGTGGCCAAGCAGGTGTTGGAGCTCATCGACGCCCTTGAGGCCTTGGACGATGTGAAGGCGGTCCACGGTAATCAGGAGATTGACGAGAAGCTGATGTCTTAGTCGGGCGGATTTCCGCCCATGCTTTACGGCTTCACTGTCCGGCTTGTCTGGGTAGTGTGGCTTCGTGTCCGCTCCTCGTCGCCAGCCCGGTAGTAATTCCTCCGGGGTCAGGACGGCGGCTCGTGCCGTCATCCTGCGTGGTGGCGACATCCTCGCGGTCCGCATCCGCACGGAAGAGGGCGAGTTCCTCGTGCTCCCTGGCGGCGGCCAGAATCACGGCGAGACGTTGCGCGACACCGTGCGCCGCGAAGTCCTCGAAGAGCTTGGCCTGGAGGTCGTGCCACAGGGTCTCCTCTATCTCCGCGAATACGTCGGCAAGAACCACGCCATGCATCGGATCCATGGTCACTTTCATCAGGTTGAGGCGGTCTTCCATTGTCTCTGTGAGGACCTTTCCCCGATCGGGGAGGGGCGAGAACGCGATCGTCGGCAGGTCGGTTTCGAATGGCTGCCGCTAGCCCGTCTGGCGGATTACCCCCTTTCGCCCAAGGGCTTGGGGGAGGTCATCGCCAAGGCCCTCAAAGACGGCTCGGCCACCTATCTCGGGGACGTACATTGAAGGCTTGCCAGAGGGCGGTCGGCTCCCTTTGTTCACTTTCCTCTTTATTGGGGTTATAGCTCAGTTGGTTAGAGCGCCTGATTGACATTCAGGAGGTCGATGGTTCAAGTCCATCTAACCCCACCACTTCGAAGCCCCGGCCTGGAAACCCCAGTCCGGGGCTCTTGTTTGGCGGGTTTTCCGCAGGGTCGGACGGCTGAACGTAACACCTTTTTTCTCGCTCAGCCACCCCCCTTGTCCCTAGCCCTATGGGACTTCATTTTCCATCATGAGCAGCACCCAAATCGTTGATATCAAAGCCCGCGAGATCCTCGACTCCCGCGGCAACCCCACCATCGAAGTCGATGTCGTCCTCGCCTCCGGCGTCCGCGGTCGCGCGGCCGTCCCGTCCGGCGCCTCGACCGGCACCTACGAAGCCCACGAACTGCGCGACAGCGACGTGAGCGCGAAGTCCTTCGCCAAGGGTATCGACCCGAAGAAGCGTTACAACGGCAAGGGCGTCCTCAAGGCCGTCGAGAACGTGAATGAAGAAATCGCCTCCCTCCTCGTCGGTCATGACGCGCAGGACCAGATCGGCATCGACACCGCGATGATCGGCCTCGATGGCACGAAGAATAAGAGCAAGCTCGGTGCCAACGCCATCCTCGGCGTCTCGATGGCCGCCGCCCATGCTTCCGCGGCCGCCCTCGGCCAGCCCCTCTACCGCTACATCGGCGGCCCGAACGCCAAGGTGCTCCCGATTCCGCTCATGAACATCATGAACGGCGGCGCCCACTCCGACGCCCCGGTCGACATCCAGGAATTCATGGTGGTGCCCTCCGGCGCCAAGTCCTTCAGCGAAGCCCTCCGCATGGGCACCGAGATCTTCCACGCCCTCAAGAAGGTGCTGAAGGCCCAGGGTCTCTCCACCTCCGTCGGTGACGAAGGCGGTTTCGCCCCGAAGGTCGCTTCCAACGAAGCTGCCCTCGAAGCTATCGCCGCGGCCGTCAAGGCCTCTGGTTACAAGCTCGGCAAGGAAGTCTTCCTCGCCCTCGACGTCGCCGCCTCCGAGTTCTTCGACGAGAAGACCGGCAAGTACACCTTCCACAAGTCCGACAAGTCCCAGCGCAAGTCGGCTGAGATGGTGAAGTTCTACCAGGACCTCCAGAAGCGCTACCCGATCGTCTCGATCGAAGACGGCTTCTCCGAGGCCGACTGGACCGGCTGGAAGCTCGCCACCGATGCCATGGGTGCCAACACCCAGCTCGTCGGCGACGACCTCTTCGTCACCAACACCGAGTTCCTCTCCCGCGGCATCAAGACCAAGACCGCCAACTCGATCCTCGTGAAGGTGAACCAGATCGGTTCCCTCACCGAGACCTTCGACGCCGTCTCCATGGCTCAGCGCGCTGGTTACTCTGCCATCATCTCGCACCGCTCGGGTGAGACGGAAGACGCCACCATCGCGGACATCGCCGTCGGCCTCAACGCTGGCCAGATCAAGACCGGCTCCCTCTGCCGCTCCGACCGCGTCGCCAAGTATAACCAGCTCCTCCGTATCGAGCAGGAACTCGGCAGCCGCGCCATCTACGCCGGTAACACCTGCACTTGGGGCGAATAATCCCCCGGTCGCAGACAAAACGAAGGGCCGCCCGATGGGCGGCCCTTTTTGTTGTTTGGTTAAGCGGCGCTTACTTCGATTCGAGGCCGACGGAGTTCACCGCGACGATCTCATACTTCGCGCCAGCCTTAGCGCCTTTGTCGACGAAGCGCATCTGCGCGAGCGGCTGCGTCGGGGTGTCGCCATAGCTCATACCCTGGAAGAGCGGGCGACCGAACGGGCTCTTCAGGTTCTCGGGGATACGTCCGACGACTTGCCCGTCCTTCTTGATGAGGAACTGGCGGAGGCCGCTTTCGAAGTCGGCGTGCGCATCCCAGGTGAGCTCGACGCCTTCGGCGATGGCTTTGGACGCGACGTTGAATGGCGCGGGCGGGGGTGTGGTATCGTTCGTGGCGCCGGTCTTAACGTATTCCGTCCAGGCCTTGGCGAAGGCGGCATTGGGCAGCCAGCTGGACTCAGCCTTGTCGCCGGAGTATTCGCCGGTGGGCTTGGCTTCGTTGCCGAGCAGCGGGGCGAGCCAGCCTTTCGACTGGTCGATCTTGCGAAGCTGGTTGCCGGATTCGGGTAGGCGTAATTCGAGGCACGCATCGAAGAATGCGATAGAGGCGTAGCGCTGATCGCCAGTTTGGTGCGAGGTAAGCGGGTCCGGCGCGAAGCCAATCGGCGCACCCTTGGCACGGTAGTCCTTGAACATCGCGAGCGAGCCAGTCCAGGCGGTGTTGAAGCGCTTGTCGCCGTTCTCCTTCGCGCCTGGATTGGCCATCATCGGGATCTCGTAGGCCGCGGGCGGGAGGACGACTTCAGGAATCGTGCGCTCCTTGGTCGGGTCTTCGGGCTTCTGCCAATAGGAGTAGGCCGTGCCGGAGCGGAACCAGATGGCGACGATCCGCTCAGGGTATTTCGCCTGCATGATACTCGACCAGAAGCCGCCGCCGCTGTGGCCCCAGAGGCACCAGGGGGCGGTCGCGATTTCGGGGTGACCGCTTTGCTTGGCGAGGTCGGCGAGGGCCTGCAGGTAGGTCTTGTCGGAGCCGTTGCGCGGGTCGCACCACATGCGGCAGTTGGCCTTGTCGGGCTCGCCGATCACTGGGCCGACGAGGGCGCAGTTCCATTTGCGGGCGAGGGCTTGCCAGTGAAGGTCGTCGGCGGCGGTCGCGGCGCCTTTGTTGGAGCCGGTGCCGCAGCCATGCTGGTGCACGATGATGCCGCGGACGGTCTTCACGCCCTCGGGCAGCCAGAGGTTGTAGGTCGTGGGGAAGATGAGTTCGCCGGGCTTGTCTGAGGCCGGATAGCTCACGGAGTATTTGGCGCCGTCGGCCAGGGCGGCCAAGGGCAGGAGGAGCAGGGCGAGGAGGGATCGCATGGGGTGCCTCTAGGACAGCCAGAAAGCCCTCTGGTTCAAGCCAGCGTTGGCTGGACGGCCGGGTGGTTACGATTAGGGTCGGCCTATGTCCGACGCCAAACCCTTGGCCGAGCAGCTGATCGAATGCGAGCAGTGGTGCGCCGCTCGCTCGGAGAAGGAGTATCTCGCCGTCGCCACGAAGGGCCTGCGCATCCTGCCAGGACACCACGCCGAATTGGTCAAACCCTTGCCTGGGCTGGAGCCGCGCGCCGACGGATGGTCGCTGCGTTCGGACGTCATCGGCACCGGCAACTGGTTGCTGCTCGGGGGCTTGATGCTGGTGGGCGTGGTGATGAGTTTCGTCATGACCTTCGAACTGGTCGACCGCACGGGCCAGCCATTTCTTTACGCCGCCGTCATCTCCCTGCTGCCCTCCGCCGCGGTGGTCTACTTCCCGCTGCGGATGATCATGCGCAGACATGAGCTGATCTTCGGCGACGATGCCTTAGTGGTCCGTCGCCTTGTCTTCGGTCGCCTTAATAAGGAGTGGCGGCTGCCGATCGCCGACGAAGTCCGCGTGGGGCTCGCCTACCGGGGCGCCCGGCTGAGCGGTAAGCATGGCTCATATGCGCAGTTATCCGTGGTCGTGGGTTCGGCCGACGCCGAGATCGCGTTCGGCGATGACCTGAACCACGAGGAACGGGCCCGACTCGCCATCCTGATCGACCATTATTTCAACGGCGTTGCGTAAGCCCAGCCATCAGTCTACCACACTGTAATGCTGAACTTCATCCCCGCCCTCGGCGCTAAGCTCGTCCGCATGAAAGAAGAGGCAGAGGCGAGGCAGGCGGCGCTGCAGGCTGGTCGGCCGGCGAAAGTGTTGACGGACGAAGAGTTGGCGAAGGGTCATCCCAAGGTCACTTCTTCGATCGATTTCCAAGGCGTCGGCTATGGTGTACGTCTTGGTACCTGGTTCGGATGGATTTGGCTGGCCTTCACCTGCGTTCATGGGGCGTTTATGTTCGCTGGACTCAGTGGCGGCACCGTCAAGATGAACGGTACTCTCATCACTCAGCCGCACTGGTGGGATTTCCTTTCCCTGAGTCTCATCTACGTGCCGTTCCTTCTGATCGGGTTGGCGTTCTCACTTGCTCGCTACCGCGTGACTCTGAGTGACGCAGCCTTTGTCGTCCGCTGGCGTATCCTGCCTTATCTCGGCTGGACGTGGAGGCTTCCGGTGGGCGATGGGGTCGCGGTCACGTTGGCCTTCCGTGGGTCGAGTGATAATAAGAAGCCGGTCGAATCGATCGTCATTACGTCGCTCGGTAAAGAGACGCACTTTGGGGCGTTCCTGCCGGTTGATGTAAAAGAGTTCCTCGCTGGTGCCATCCAACACTATTACGGCGAGCCTGCTGCCGAGGACGTATCGACTCCGTTCATCACCAACGACTGAGACTCAGCGGCCGGCCGGATCGATGGCGCGAAACTTGACGACGGTGTTGCTGGCCGGCTCGTAGAGCACGCCGATGCGGCCATCCTTCAGGAGCGCCATGCTGCTGTAAGCGAAAGGACCTGGGAAGGTCAGGCGCGAGCTCGTCCAGGTGCGGCCATCATCGTGCGTAAGGCGCAATGTGCCGTTGGCGCGCTTGGGTCCGGCGGCATTAAGGAAGGCGATGGTACGGTCATCCAGGCGAAGCAGGCTGCCTTGGCAGATGGGGTCGGTCAGCTTGGCGTCCTCGGCGGCCTGGCTCCAGGTCTCACCGGCGTCTTGTGACCAAGAAATCTTGCGCAGGCTAGACCCGCGACGCCAGCTGCGAGAATTCAGGTAAAGGCCGCCGCCCGCGGACTCGGCCACCTGAACTTCATTCAATTGGATTGTTTCGGTCTGCGGCACTTTCTCGCCGCGCTTCCAGGTGGCGCCGGCGTCGTCGCTATAGGCGACCCAATTGAAGAAGTTCTTCTTTGCGTCCTGAGAGTTGAA
>CAMCWL010000065.1 GCA_945882655.1 Opitutus sp. GAS368 | reverse complement strand
TCGCCGGTGCTGTCGCCGAGCTGGACATCGCGGATGTCCATGCGGTTGAGCATGCTGACCCAGAGGTTATTGATCGGGGTCTCCTTCTGATAGACGATGTGACGGCCCTGCTTGAGGGTACCGCAACCACCGCCGGCCAGGAGAATGGGAAGGTCGTCGTGGTTGTGACGGTCGCCATCGCCGTTACCAGAACCGTAGACGATCATGGAGTGATCGAGCAGGTTGCCGTCGCCTTCCTTCACGGACTTGAGACGCTCGAGGAAATAAGCGAGGTGCGTCGAATGGAAGACATTGATGTCTTGGATCTTCGCCAGCTTCACGGGGTCGTGACCGTGGTGGGAGATGCTGTGGTGACCATCGCGCACGCCGATGAACGGGTACGAACGGTTGCTGCCTTCGTTGGCGAGGACGAACGTCGCCACGCGGGTGGTGTCGGTCTGGAAGGCCAGCACCATGAGATCAGCGAGGAGCTTCAGGTGTTCGGCGTAGCTTTCCGGGATACCCTTCGGGGTCAGCGCGCCGACGGGGAGCTTCTTCTGGGCATCGGTGCCGGATTTCGCGATACGCATCTCCATCTCGCGGACCGCGGTGAAGTATTCGTCCAGCTTGCGCTGGTCGTCGGCGCCGAGGCGGACGTTCAGTTCGCGGAAGTCTTCGCGCACGAGGTCGAGGACGGACTTGCGCTGCGCATCGCGACGCTGGCGCTCGAGGTCGGAGCCCGCGCCAAAGAGGCGTTCGAAGATCAGCTTCGGGTTCACTTCCTTGGGCATCGGCTGCGTGGCCGAGCGCCAGGAGATATTGGACTGGTAGATGCAGGAGTAGCCCGAGTCGCAGCCACCGGCGAGCTTGCTGGCTTCGGTACCGATTTCGAGGGAAGCGAGGCGCGTACGGTCGCCGATGCGGGAGGCCGCGAGCTGATCGGCTGAGACACCGGAGCGGATGTTGGCGCCATCGGTCTTGCGCGGCTGCGCACCCGTGAGGAAGGCGGACATCGCGCGCGCGTGGTCGCCGCCGCCGTCACCGTTGGCGCGGGCCTTGTCGGCCGTGAGGCCCGTGAGCACCGAGAAATCTTTCCGGACGTTGGCGAGCGGCGCGAGGATCGGGGGAAGTTTAGAAGGGAGAGCGCCTTCAGTACCGACGCGCCAGCCGTCCATGTTCACGCCGTTCGGCACGTAGAGGAACGCCATGCGGTTCGGGGCGGCGTTCTTCGTCGGCGTGTTGCCGGCAGCCCACCCGGTCTGGAGACCCATCGCTTCGAGCCACGGCAGGGCCATGACGGCACCGAGGCCTTTGAGCACCGTGCGGCGGGGAATGAGGTCAGTCTTCATAGCAGAGAGGTTACTTCTTAGAGGGGTGAGACCCCGCTTCGCCTTGGGATGTTCCCCGGCGGAGGCGGAAAGGGTCGCTCAGGACCACCCCGAGGACCACCGAGGAGAAGCGATTACCCGACTGGATGGCCGAATCCGTGATCTTATCGACCGCCGGGCCGTCGTAGTAATCGAGCCCGCGGCCCAGGCCGTAGGTCAGGAGTTTCGTGGAGAGGTTACGGACGAATTTTTCGCGATCCTTGCGGAGGATCTGCTTCAGCTCGCCGGCGCCCGAGAACGTGCGTCCGTCGGAGAGTTTGCCGGCCGGATCAATCGGCGTGCCTTCGTCCATCGTGCGGAGGAGCCCCACGCCGTCGAACTTCTCGAAGGCGAAGCCGATGGCATCCATGCGGGAGTGACAGGAGGAGCAGGCCGGATCGGCGCGGTGCTGTTCCATGCGTTGACGGAGGTTACCTTTGAGCTGCTGGCCTTCGAGCGTCGGCACGGAAGGCGGGGCGGGGGGCGGCGGCGTGCCAAGGATCTGTTCGAGGATCCACTTGCCACGCTTCACCGGCGAAGTGCGCGTCGGATTAGACGTCGCCGTGAGGATGGACGCGTGGGTGAGGATGCCGCCGCGCTCGCCCTTCGGGAGCGTCACGCGGATGAACTCTCCTTTGTCGCGACTGCGGGGGAAGTCGGCGTTGATACCATAGAACGAAGCCAGCGTGCGGTCGAGGTAGGTGAAGTCACCATCGAGGAAGTCGAGCACGTCACGGTCTTCGCGCACTACCTCGGCGAAGAAGAGCTCCGTCTCCTTCATCATCGAGGTGCGGACCGACTCGCTAAACTTCGGGTAGAGCGACGGATCAGGCGAGACCGTCGTGAGCTGGCGGAGCTGAAGCCACTGGATGCCGAAGCCTTGAGTCAGGTATTGCGCGCGCGGGTCCTTGAGGAGGCGGCGGGCCTGGGCTTCGAGGTTGGCGGAGAGCTTGCCTGCGTAGGCGAGTTGGAAGAGCTCGTCGTCGGGCATCGAGCCCCAGAGGAAATAGCTCAAGCGCGAGGCCAGCGCGAATTCGCTGATCGGATGGGCTTCGGTGGCCGTGGGCTTCTCGTCCTGCTCGCCGCGGAAGATGAATTTCGGTGAAGCCAGCACGACGGCGATCATCGCCTGGGCGCCGGCTTCCCATTGGCCGCTGCTCTTCTCGGCTGCGAGGAACACTCGGCCGTAGCGGGCCAGCTCGGGGCCCGTGGCCGGGCGGCGGAAGGCGCGGCTCACGAACCAGTTCGCGACGGCCTTCGCGCGAACGTCGCCGGTCGTCTTGCCGATGACGACGGCCAGGCGGCGCTGCAATTCCGTGCGCGTGTCGGTCGGGCCGAGGAGGCGGAGGCGGAGGCCGGAGAGCGAGCGGGCGTTGCCGGGAATCTTCGCGGGCGGGTTGAGCCACTTCAGCGTGAACTCGTGTTTACCGGCCTTGAGGGCGGCGACCTTGACCTCAGCGACTTCGGATTTCTTGACTGCCTTGAACTGATAGGTACCGACCTCGACGCCATCGACGAGGAAGGCGACCTTCGGGGGCGGATCACCGGGCGAGCCCGTGGAGCGCAGGCTGACCGAGATGAGGTAATCGCCGTCGCGCGGGGCTTCCATCGGGCCCGTGAGATACGGCGCCGGTTCAAAGTAGCGCTGCTGACTATCGCGGCGGCCCTTCGGGAGCATCTCCATCATCGCGAGGCCCGTGCCATCGAGTTCATTGGCCTTCGTCGGCATCGCCTTAGCGGCGATCTGTTCGCCGACGGCGAGGAAGCGCTCCAGGTGGACGGGGGAGAACGTCAGTACGTCGCCGATGTTATCGAAGCCGTAGCCCGTATCGTCGGCCGGGAAGTCGGCGGAGAAATTCTCTTCGAGGAAGAGCAGATCGCGGATGGTGTTGTTGAACTCGAGTCGGTTGAGGCGGCGAATCGTGACGTCGCCCGGATCCGGCTTCGCCTTGGAGATCGCGTTGGCGAGCAGCTTGTGGACCGACGTCTGCAGGTGCTCGATTTCGGCCGGCGAGGGACGGACTTTCTTTTTCACCGGAGGCATTTCGCCCGAGACGACTTGGTTGACGACCTCGCGCCAGATGCGTTGGTCGCGGAAGAAGCGGGAGTCGTCCTTGAAGGCCTCGAGGTTGAGGTGGCCCTTCTCCTGCTCGGCGTCGTGGCAGTCCGTGCAGTACTTATTAAGGAACGGCTGGATATCCTTCTGGAAATCCTGGGCGGAGGCCGGGGAAAACCAGGCACAGACGACCGCCCCGAGCATCGCGATGATCGGGGTGGGCCAAGCTGCGCGAGGGGCCGGGAGCTGCATCCGTCATTTAAACATAGCGAGCGGGGCCAGGTTGCAAACCAAAGGCCAAAACCGTCAAAAAGTTGTGAAAATTTTGTAAAAAAGCCTAACTGGCTGACAGGTAATCGATTGGTTATGCCAATCAGGACGGTTTATGGGGGTTATCGGCCTAAAATAGGGTGAAAAAGGCCTATTTGGGCATTATTCCTCGATACGGCACGGAGGAGCGGCCATGATGACGATGAAGTTGGCAACCTAACCCCTTGCTTGGTGTTTTAGAGATACCCCACCCCTTTAATAAGATGCGCACCCTCCCCCGACTCACCAGCAGCCTGCTGACCGCGGTCCTGCTCGGCCTTGGCAACGCTTCGGCGATCGACCTCGAAGGCCTCGTCAAGAACTCGCCTTTCGGTGGCACGGGCGCGGCCGCTGGCCCGGGCGTGGCCCCCAGCACTCTCGAATTCCGCGGCATGTATGCCGAGGGCGGCGTGAACTACTACAGCATCTACAACACCCTGACTAAGCAGTCGAGCTGGGTGGCCGAAGGTGAAGCCCCGTCGACGAACGTACCCGTCGTCGTCAAAGGCTTCGACGTCGCGAATGAGACCCTCATCATCGACAACGGTGGCCAGCCTCAGCAGATGGCGCTGCACCAGGCCGTCGTGATTACTTACAAGGGCCCGAGCCCCGCACAGCTCGCCGCCGTCTCTAACGCCGTTGCCCAACCGAGCTCCACCGCCGGCGTACCCGGAGCAGGCGGTCCCGGCAACCTCACCCCGGCGCAGGTCGAAGCCTTCCGCCAGTCCATGCGCGATAAGTTCAGCAAGGGCCGCGGTCCGGATGGCGGCAATAATAACGGCAGTACCACCAGCACCAAGACGCCCAAGACCTCGAACGCGGCGCCCGCGCCGACGACGACGAAGCCCCCCAAGACCCCGAAGGTCCGCTAAGCCTTTTCTTTTTTTCCCATGACCACCGTCCAGCCAAAGCACGCCCGCCGACTCCGCAAGGGCTTCACCCTCCTCGAAATCCTGATCACGATCGCCATCATGGCGCTCCTCGTCGGGGTCGTTGTCGGCAACCTCGATAAGTTCTTCGGCCAAGGCCAGGAAGGCTCCGCGAAGATCTTCGTGCGCTCGTCGCTCGAAGCCCCGCTCCTCAGCTTCCGTCGCGACCTCGGCGACTACCCTACGACCGAGCAGGGCATCAAGGCCCTGATCAAGGCGCCGGAAGACAAGGCCGACCAGTGGAAGGGCCCGTACATCAAAGTCCCCGGCGGCAAGGCTCCTTCCGATCCGTGGGGTGAGCCGTACGAATACCGTTACCCCGGAACGCATAACACGGATAGCTACGACCTCTTCTCCAAAGGACGCGACAAGCAGGCGGACACCCCGGACGATATCGGCAACTGGTGAAGCCACCCCCACAGCAACGGTCCGGCACCCCGGCGCGTCCCGGCTTCACGTTGCTGGAGACGTTGCTGGCCATCGGCCTGATGAGCATGATCGCGGCCGTGCTGATCGGCGGCTCGAGCACGCTCCTCAAGAGCACCGTGCGCTCCGACCCGGAGGACGCGCTGCGGGCGCTCCTGCAGACCGTCCGGCGCACCGCTGTGCAGAAGGCGGCCATCCTGGAACTACTCCCGGCCGACAACGCGGACGGCGCGGGACCCGACTTCCTTTGGGGCGAAGAGAATATCGCCCAAGACCATCCGCGCACCGAGGAACGGCTGCCGAAGATCGAAGGCGTGAAGGTCCAGATCCTCGCCCCCGAAACCACCGGCGCGATCCTGCTGGGCGGCGTCGCCTCTGAGCAGCCCATCGTCCGCATGCGCTTCTACCCCGACGGCACGTGCGACCGCGTCCGCCTCGAAGTCACGCGCGAAGAAGGGCGCCGCGTGATTCCCATCGACCCCTTGACCTGCGCGCCGTTACCGGCCGTCGACGCCCGATGAAACGTCGTGCCTTCACGCTCATCGAGGTGCTCGTCAGCCTCGCCATCTTCGCCGTCGCGGCCGTGAGCCTCGGCGCCGCCTACTCCAACGTCCTGCTCAGCCGCATCGCCATGAAGCAGGACGAACAGCGCCTCGACGACCGCGCGCGTTGCCGCGCCGCGCTCCTGGAGACGCCCGGCTTCGAAGACGTCGAAGCCGGCGGCGAGATTCATCTACCCGGCGGGCGCATCGCGCGCTGGGAGGGCAAGATTGAGGCGACCAGCGTGAGCGACCTCTTCGCCGTGCAGCTCACCGCTGAGATTGAAGCCGCCGACGGCGGTGAAGCCGAGGAGTTCGCCGAGACGCGCATGCTCCTGCGGCCCACGTGGTCCATCCCGTCGGACCGCCAGAAGATTCGCGACGAAGCGCGCCAGCGCCTCGAGAAAGAACGCGGCTACAAGGAAGCCGACGGCAACTCCGCCTTCATCAGCGCGCCGACGCGCGGCAAGAAGCTCATTCCCGCCCAGCCCGTTGCCGGCGGTAAGGGCGGCAAGGGCCAGCCCGCACCGCCGACGAACGGCAAGAATGGTCAACCCAAAGGCCCGCCCGCCGCGCCGCCAGCTAAGCGATGAACGCCCCGCACGCCATTCGCCGCGGCTTCACGATGCTCGAGATGCTCGTCTCGCTCGCCTTGCTCGGGGCGCTGATGGTGGCGCTCAACACTTTCCTCTTCTCCATGACGGAGCTCTGGGGCGGGGGCCGCGACCAGCGGCTCTTCGACCAGCACGCGCGGGCCGCGACCGCGCTCGTGCGCAATGCTTTCGAACAGGCGACCTACGGACCCAGCTCCTCCGGCGTCGCGCTCAAGGACGTCGACGATGGCGCGGGCACCACGCAACCACGCCTCAGCTTCCTGCTCGCCGACGCCGGGCGCTTGGCGGACTGGCCAGAAGCGCCGCTGCCCGACGTCGACTTCAACGTCTTCGTGGAGGAAGGCCGCGGCATCATCTTCCAGTGGCAATCGCGCCTCGAGCTCGAGCGGGATAAGACCGACAAGCACGAGACCGTCGTCAGCCCGTTCGTCACCGCGATCCAATACGAATATTACGACGCCGACCTCAAAGAGTGGAAGGTCGAGCCAGAGCCCCTGAACGAGACCGGCAGCACGGCTTGGAAGAAGCCCGCGCGGATTCATCTCCTCTTTGAACGCGGCGCGCTCAAGGCGACCAAGGTCATCAACCTCCCCATCAAGCGCTCCGGCGCCTCCACGCCATGACCGTGAAGAAGCGCCGCGGCTCGGTCCTGATCGTCATCCTCGTGCTCATCACGCTGGCTTCGCTCTTGCTCGCCCGCTTCATGGAGGACAATTCTCTCGAGCTTTCCATGGCGACGCGCGAGGCGGACCGCCGCCGCCTGCGGGCCGACGCGCAGTCGGAGCTCGAGCTCGCGCTGGCCGTCATCGCCGAGATCCGCTCGATCGACCTCAACAAGATCCACGACCACTCGCAGGGTTACGACGATCCGCACGCCTACGCCGGCTTCCCCGCGCGCGATGGCCTCGAGGTGAAGTTCGAGTACGAAGACGAATCGGGCAAACTGCCGCTGAGCGTCCTGACGAAGAACGACCTCATCCAACTCCTCTACTCCCTCGGCATGGAGCAGCGCGACGCCGAGCGCGTCGCGGACGCCATCATCGCCTGGCAGAGCAAGTCATATGAATCCATCGAGGAGGAGGCCACGGACGCCGCCTACCAGCGGAGCACCCTTTCCTTCCGCCCCGCGCGCCGCCCTATCCGCAGCTTCGAGGAATTCCGCTCCATCGGCGTGGCCAAGGAGCAATTCTTCGACGAGGCCGGCCGGCCCACGCCAATCTTCCTCGCCTTCAAAGACTGCGTCAGCCTGTTCACTTTCCCGCAGGCCAACATCAACACCGCCTCGGATGCCGTGCTGCTCTCGCAGGGTCTCGATGAACGGCAGATCGCCTTGATCCGCGAGCGGCAAGCCGAGATCGGCCAGCGCATCGTCGGCACCCCGCCCTATTTCCGCGTCACCAGCGAGGTGCAGCAACTCGTCGGCGGCGGCCTCAACATGACCAAGTTCGATGACGAGGTCATCCTCATGTGGGTGCGCGTGACGGTGAAAGAAGGCCGCGCCCAGTGCCGAGTGAGCGCGCTCGTGGCCATCCGCGAGGATGTGGCCTACCCGACCGCCGCGGCGAATCCTGACACCGACCCCAGCCTTGGGCTGAGCCGGACTGGAGCGACCACCACCACCGTAAGAACAACGGGAACCTCGACACCCGTTCCGCGGTCGACTACGACAAACCCCTCCCCTTACCTCACCCCAGGTATCGAAGCCCCGATCACCCTCGGCAAATCGACCATGAGCGGCCGCATCGCCAGTAAGACGATTGCTTACCCGTTCCAGATCCTCGCCTGGGAGGAAGATAACGGCGCCCCGCCCGCCCCCAAACCCCCCGCTGACTCCGACGCCCTTCCGGCCCCCGCTGAACCCTCCGCCGCCATCACCCCTCGGGCTACGCAATCCCTTAAAAAATGACCTCTCCTTTCACCCGCGCCTTTACTGGGCCCAAGCCGCAAGAAGCCGCGATGCTTCCCGGTAACCGTTTCTTCGTTCGCCGACTCTCCGTCGAGGGCGACGACGTCCCCGGCCAGGTGAACCTCGCGCTCGAGGCCATCTCCCCTTTCCCGCTCGAGCAGATGCTCGTCGGTTTCGTCACGTCCGCCGACGGCAAGCAGGTACTCGCCTACGCCGCCCACCGTCGCCGTTTCACCGCGGAAGAAAGCTTCGCCTGGCCGGAGGACTGCCAAGTCGTCCCGGAATTCCTGGCCCTGTGCGGCCATCGCCCGGCGGCCGACGGCATCGTCGTGCACCGCAGCAATGAACGCCTCACCGCGCTCGCCTGGAAAGCGGGCGATGAGTTGCCCGCCGCCATCGTCGTGGCCGAGCTCGCGGATACCGATGAAGCGGGCATCGCCCGGGAAGCCGCGGCCCGCGCCGACCTCGCGACCGACACCCCGGTCGAGAACCTCACCGGCGCGCTCACCGGCGCGATCGTCGAAGGCGACCTCATCCTCAAGGGAGAGTTCGAAGGGTCGTTCACCATCCCCCAGAAAGGCCTGGACGACTCTGATATCCGCGACAGCGACTTCCTCGCTGAACGTCGCAAGAAGGAGCGCCTCAACCTCATGCTCTGGAACGCGGCCCGCGTCGGCGCCGCCGTCCTCGTGCTCTCCCTGCTCCTTGACATCACCGGCCTCGTCGTCGGCATGCGCAAGGCTTCGCTCGAAGTCGCCAACGAAGCCCGCCGTCCGCTCGTCGAGGACATCGAGGCCTCGCAGGACATCACCTTGCGCATCCTCGAGCTGGGCGTCAAACGCCTGCTGCCGATGGAGATGCTCGCGCTCGTGAACGAAAAGCGTCCGGCCACCGTCGAGTTCACCAACATCCAGTGCGAAATCAAGAAGGCCAAGGATAGCACCATCGCCAAGCCGGTGATGACCGTGGATGCCAAGACCCCGAACGCCGGCGATATCTCCGACTTCCTCAAGGCCATCCAAGCCATGCCGGAAGTCGAAGCCGCGACCAACAGCGAGCCGCGCGTGCGCGAGACCGCCACGACCTTCCGCGTCGACATCACCTTCAAGCAGGCCGCGCTCCTCAAGGCCGCCGAAACCCCTAAACAATGAAACACTTCTTCTTCAGCCTGAAACCCCGCGAA
>CAMCWL010000064.1 GCA_945882655.1 Opitutus sp. GAS368 | reverse complement strand
GGGGTCAGACCGCTTCTGACCGATATCCTTCAGAAGCGGTCTGACCCCGTACTCGTGGGCTTGTCCCGGGAACCTTCCCCCGACATACCTGCTCTTACCCCTATGAGTTCTCCCCGACTCGGTTTCCGTCACGCCTTGCTGGTCTTGGTCTCGGCGACGCTCTTCGCCGCGCCGCCCGCTAAGCCCGGTGTCCGCGTGGGGTTCGCCGATCGCGACATCACGCCCGACATCGGTATGGAAATGCCAGGTAACTATGGGAAAGTCTATTCCAAGAAAATCCACGACCCGTGCAAGGTGCGTGCGAGCGTCTTCGACGATGGCCAGAAGCGCGTGGCGCTCGTCGGCATCGACGCCCTGATGATCCGCCGCGAGACGGTCCAAGAGATTCGTGGTCTGGTGAAAGCCGCCACGGGTATCAGCGACGTGATGATCGGCGCTTCGCATTCCCACTCCTCCGGTCCGATCGGGATGATTCTGCCTGGTGAGTTCGACCACGCTTCTACCGAGATTCAGGAACTGGCTTACAAGAAATCATCCTGCGCGGATGCGGGCTACCTGAAGAAAGTCGTCGCCGCCACGGTCGAGGCCATCGTCGCCGCGGATCAGTCCAAGGCCGCGGTCACGGTCGGTTACGGTGTCGGCCATGAGAGTCAGGTGGCTTTCAACCGTCGCCTCCGCATGAAGAACGGCCTGACCTTCTCGCATCCGGGAAAGAATAATCCCGACGTGGTCGAGTTCGCCAATCCGATTGACGACGAGGTCGGCTTGATTGGCGTATGGGGTGCGGACGGCAAATTAACCGGCTGCATCGTCAACTTCTCCTGCCACGCCACCACGAACTCCGACGGTATCGGCGCGAACTGGATCTATTACACCGAGAAAGTCATCCAGGGCTATTACGGTAAGGACGCCAAGGTGGTCTTTCTGCAGGGTGCCTGCGGGGATGTCACCCAGGTCAATAATCTCGACCCCAAGGCCAATCCGGCATCCGACGACTGGTCGCAGTTCGTCGGCGGCCGCGTGGGCGCCGAAGCCCTGAAAGTCCTGCTGAGCATGTCGCAGACCCGGACTGCCGAGGTGCCCCTTGCCGCCGACCATAAGGTCTGGGAGATTCCCCGTCGACTGCCCGCCCCCGAGCGCGTCGCCGAAGCCCGGGAGCGCATCAAGGGCCCGGTCGCCCATAAGGATTGGGTCTGGGCCAAGGAGACGCTCCTGCTCGACGCCTTGATCGCCAAGAAGCGCGACGTCGAGGTCGAGGTGCAGGCCATCCAGGTCGGTCCGGTAGTCTGCCTTTCCAATCCGGCAGAGTATTTCGTGTCCTACGGACTGCAGCTCAAGAAGCGCAGCGGTTTCCCGATGACCTTCCCGGTCGAACTCGCGAATGGATGCGTCGGTTACGTCCCGGACGAAGAGGCCTTTGGTCCGAACGGCGGCGGTTACGAGACGCGCCTGACGAGTTACAGTAATCTCGAGATCACCGCCGGTACGCAGTTCATGAACGTCGGACTCGAACTCGCCGCGAAGATGAAGCCCGCGAAGCTACCCCAACGTCCGAACGGACCGGCCGGTAAGCCGTGGGCCTACGGTGACCAGCCTCCGCAGCTGAAATGATCCGGACCGCTTCCATCCTTTTCGCCTCCGCGCTGGTTGCGGCCCCGTTGCCGAGCCCGCTCTCACCAGCGGACGCCCAGAAGGCGTTTGAAGTCGTCCCTGGCCTGCGTGTCGAACTTGTCGCCGCGGAGCCCTTGGTGGCTTCGCCGTGTGCGATTGCCTTCGACTCCAAGGGTCGACTCTTCGTCGCCGAGAATCGCGGCTACCCGATCGGACCGAAGGAAGGGGAGAAGCCTGCGGGCGTCATCGCGATGCTCGAGGATACCGATGGCGACGGACGCATGGACAAGCGCACCGTCTTCGCCGATGGACTGACGTTCCCCAATGGCGTGCTACCGTGGAGTGGGGGACTCATCGTCACCTGCGCTCCGGATGTGCTCTTCCTGAAGGATAACGACGGCGACGGCGTCGCCGACGAGCGTAAGGTGCTGCTGACCGGTTTCGCCACGACGGGTAGCACCCAGCTGCGCGTCAACGCCCCGACCATTGGACCTGATGGCCTAATCTACCTCGCCGCCGGCTTGAGTGGCGGCACGGTCACCTGTCCATCCCATCCCGAGCGCCCGGCGCTCAAGATGACATCAGACATCCGTTTCCATCCCAAGACCCTCGAGGTCGAACTGGTCGACGGGAAATCGCAATATGGGATGAGCTTCGATCGAGATGGCAACCGTTTCATCTGCATGAACCGCGTGCCCGTCCAGCATGTCGTCTTCGATTCCAAGTGGCTGAAACGTAATCCGCGGCTCGCTTTCAGCGAGACCGTGCAAGATTGCAATGAACGTAATGCCTTCAATGGTATCAACGGTGGCCACGACGGTGTGCGCCTTTTTCCAATCAGCTCGAATATCACCACCGCCGATGGGCATGCCGGTTCGTTCAGCGCCGCCTGCGGGGTCAAGGTCTGGCAAGGCAAGTCGCTGCTGACTCCCGAGTGCGCCAATACCATCCTCTCCTGCGATCCGACGGGTAATCTTATCCACGCGGATCGACTCACCCCCAAGGGCGCGACCTTCGCGGCCACGCCGCTCTATCAGGGCCGCGAGTTCCTCGCCTCGCGCGACGACTGGTTCCGGCCGGTCTTCCTTACCAAGGGGCCGGAGGGAGCTCTCTACATCGCCGACATGTATCGTAAGGTAATCGAACACCCAGAATATCTGCCGGAAGAGGTGCGTAAGCATACCGATTTTGAATCAGGCAAGACGATGGGCCGCATTTGGCGCGTGAAGGCGGCAAAGGCTCCGAATCAGCTGCTACAGAAAGCAGTAACTAATCCCCGCGTTGGCTTCCGTCAGATCATCGAACAAGGCGATGATGCTTCGTCCCAGGCTACGAAAGCTTTGGCTTCAGCGGCTCTCAAGCACTCCGAGGACAAGTGGATGCGTGCTGCCGTGCTCAGCGGTATCGGCGGTCGTGAAGGCCTCTTCCTTCAGGCCATGTTGGCTGAACTCCCGCATGAGGCCAAGGTCGGCGCAGGCTTGGCCGAAGTCTTGGGTTATCTTGGCGGCGCCTTCACGAAGCCCACGGAACTTGAGGTTGCCAGCGCTGCGCCCGAATCCGTTCGTCTCGCTTTGCTGAATGGCTACCTGTCAGGCGTCGGCCGGAAGGCCACGGGCCTGCCGGCATCTTTTCAGGCGCTGCTGGAATCGTCATCTTCCGTCGCGTTGGATAAATCTAAATCGCTCGAAGAGCGGAGCGTCGCCGTGAAGCTCATGGGTCGATTGCCTTGGGAACGTACCGGGGGGTCGCTACTCAAGCTCGCCTTGGATGAATCTGCGCCCGATCTCGCTGCGGCTTCGCTCAAGGCCGTGGTTACCTATCCTAATGACGAAGTCTCGACTTCGCTTCTCGCGGGCTGGTCGCATTACGCACCGGCTCGACGCGATGCTGTCCTAAGCGCCCTGTTGGGCGTTCCGTTTCATGTGAAGGGCGTCCTGGCCGCCGTGGAGGCCAAGCGCCTGCCCGCCAGCGCCTTTACGGGCGTCCGCCGACGTCAGGTGCTCGCTACCAAAGATCCGGCCGTAAAGGCCCTAGCCGAGCGTCTGCTCACCGTCTCAGCGCGTCCAGAGGCCCTGGCCGAAGCCACCAAGTCGTTGGCGCTGAAGCCCGTGCCGACGGAAGGCAGGGCTGTCTTCAACGCCGTCTGCGCCAGCTGCCACCGCTTGGATAGGGAAGGGCACGCCGTCGGACCTGACCTCTTCGATATCCGTCGTCAGACCAAGGAGAACATCCTGTTCCATATCGTGAACTCTGACGCCGAGATCGCCCCGGCCTTCACCGCGTATCTCGCCGAGGCCAAGGACGGGCGCATCCTCAGCGGCATCTTGGTCGGCGACACGCCCACCTCGATCACCTTGCGTGGTCCTTTAGGCGTCGAAGCGACCCTCCTGCGTTCAGACCTCGCCAAGCTTGAATCATTACCCAGCTCGCTCATGCCCACCGGCCTCGAGGCTGGCCTGTCAAAGCAGCAGCTCGCCGATCTGCTAGCCTATCTGAAAGGCGAGAAGTGAGCCCCTGCGATCATCTAGTGATGACCTTAAAACTCAGTATCACGATAGCAGGTCAAAGAGTCGAACAAGTTCAGGATATGAACCCGAATCGGGTGCTGACCCGACATATGAGTCGTCGTGGATGATGCCGTGAGCATTCCAGATTTTTTCTCCATCGAAGCAGTTCGCATTCCAGGAGTTCCCGTCGACCTGATGGCAGTCGCCGTTGCGTAGCGGAGTAATTTTCACGAAGCCTGACCAAAAAGCCTCTGCTCCGGCGGACGTAATCGGGAGCCTTTTCTCCGACCCCGTCCCATAGCCCCCGGTACTAGTCGTGGTTATCGTCATCAGATTGAAATCGGCGATCTTGGCCACTTTCTTCCCCGTGTCGTCCTCGGTGGACAGGAAGGCCATCCGTCGTTCTGTGGTCGTCATGGTGTCTTTTTAATATTATTAACATTTAGGGCAATGCTTTCTTGATTCATCTTGTATACAACGTGGCGCATGCCTTCTTTTTCACATTAAGAGTTCAAAATGAGCCTAAAATTTAAACTACAGACCTCAGGGCATATCGATTGGAGCAGCTCTCATTACACTGCGGGAGATCACGGGCAGCACTGTGTCTCCTGGGTCCTGAAGGTGTCATACGACAAAAACGAAGGACTGATTTTCGAACGCGGATACTTCAATCGTTTGTACGGGGAATGCACCAGGCTCCGTGAGCTCGATGATATAGAGTGTCAGCGCCGGATGGCATTGAAGCTGTCACCTGAAGATCCGCGGCTGGCATCTCTTGTCCTGTGGTTGAAGCGCTCGGGCGTTTTTGGTTGGGAGCTATGTGCCGATATCAGACCGAAGGCTGACGAGTGGCATCTCTGGAGGTTTATGCTCGAGATGGATGGCGAGAAGTGGGAGTGTGGCATGGGTGTCCCCGGTGCACCCCTTCCGTCGTTCGATGCCTTCAAGGGATTTAAGTTCCAAGATGAGAGAGAGTTAGGTCATCCTCATCCGTTTCCATACCAGCTCATCAAGAACTCCGCAGAGGATGTCGATGTGCTCGGACAAAGCGCTTGGGGTCAAGACCAGATAGGTAGTGCCGACATGTACTGGTTCTTTCCCGCCCAGAGCCATTTCCATTTCTGTCATGGCGACCCTAGGATGGTCGAGCTGACTCGCCGTGTCTTTGATTTGCTTGAGTCGCGGGCGCTCCCCCAGGTCATCAACTATCGGGACACCTGCGGAAGAACTTTGTCTATCGATTTCAAGCGAAGGATCGTGAAGATTTCGGATTCCCTGCATTGCTGTGAGGTCAAGATTAGCGAGGCCACACTGAACGCCTTCTGGAAGAACCTTGACGGAAGATATCCTGGTCAACCTGCGGTCGACGGGAAACACTGGCCTAATTGGCCTACTCGTATTTTAGATGCGGAGGCCGAAAGCAATCAGGATGGCACCACGAAAGGATTCCTCTGGCATGCGGAGTTATGTGATGGTCGCGACCAATGGGCCGGAATGGGTTATTCGACTTCTTCCTGGTGGGTCGACCATAAGGCGGGTGAGATATACAGATATTTCTGGCAACTTTTGAGCATCGATAGTAACCCATGATTATTGAATCTGAAGTCCTCCTCTGCTCGATTAAGATTCGCCATTTGTCATCCATCGGACTTGCCCGCGCAGGCTAGCCGGTTAGTAGTATCTTCACCCCTATGAGCCCTACTCGTCGTGAATTCCTTGGTACCCTTGGCGGCCTCGCCGCTGGTTATGCCCTCGCTCCGGCGCTACGCGCGGCGGAGTCCAGCGGCAAGCCGCTCGGCCTCGCGCTCTGTGGCTTGGGTAATTATTCCAACGGCGAGCTCTCGCCGGCGCTGCTCGAGACCAAGAACGTGAAGCTCGTGGCGGTGATCACGGGTACGCGCGAGAAGGGCGTAAAGCTCGCAAAACTCCACGGCTTCGACGAAGCCAATATCTATTCGTATGAAGAGTGGGACAAGGTCGCTGCCAATAAGGCGATCGATATCGTCTATGTGGTCACGCCTCCCGGCATCCACGCCCAGAACGTCCTCGCGGCTTTCGGCGCCGGCAAGCATGTCATCTGCGAGAAGCCGATGGCCATTTCGGCCGCCGAGTGCGACACGATGATCGCCGCCGGCAAGAAGGCCGGCAAGCGCCTCGCCATCGGCTATCGTCTTCACTTCGATCCGTATCACCAGGAACTCATCCGCTTGGCCAAGACCCAGGAGTTTGGTCCGTTCATGAAGATTAAGAGCGCCAACGGCTACACACTCCGTCGCAAGTCTTGGCGCATCGAGAAGAAGCTCGCTGGCGGCGGAGCGCTTACGGACATGGGCATCTATTCCATTCAGGGGGTCTGCATGGCGGCCGACGCCAATCCCATCTCCGTTACCGCCAAGGAACTGCCGAAGACCCAGCCTGAACTCTTTGTCGAGGTCGAACAGGCCCTTGAGTTTCGCCTCGAGTTTGCCAATGGTGCCCTCGCCGACGTCTGGTCGGGCTATGATGCCAATCGGGCAGAGATATTCGCTGAAGCTGCCAAAGGCTGGTTCAAGGGCGAAAGGCCCGTGTTCAGCTACCGTAACCTCAACATCTCGACCTCCGCCAAGGGGAAACTGGACTTCGGTATTTTCCGTCAACAACAGCGCCACATGGACGGCGTCGCTCAGGCTTTCCGTAACGGCACCGAGGTCACCTGCACCGGCGAAGTCGGCCGTCGCGACATGGTCATCATCGACGGCATCTACGAGTCGATCCGCACGGGCAAGCGGGTCGAGCTGAAGTATGGTTGAGGGGTAGGGGTAGGGGTAGGGGTAGGGGTAGGGGTAGCACCACGTGCTGTCCTGATACCGCTATGTCGTGACGCGGTCCCGACCCTACCTTTTAATTCGTTCCCTTGGCGAGGGTGGCCTTGAGCGCCGTGACGACGGAAGCGTAGGCGGGATCGGTGGCGAGGTTCTTGAACTCACCCGGATCGGCGTCGTGGTCGTAGAGTTCCACGCCGAGCTTGCCCTGGTTCCATTCCGTATAGCGGTAACGTTCGGTGCGCACGGAGCGGCCGACCTTGCGCTCAGGCGTGGCGGCCTTCTTCTTGCCGCCCGCATTGATGGCGCCGAAATCGACCTGCGTGTAGGCGGCGTGATTCCAGAGGGCGTCGGGACGTTCCAGTACCGGGCGGAGGCTCTTGCCCTCGGCGCGCTTGTCGGGACGGAGACCACAGAGATCGGCAACAGTGGGATAGAGGTCGACGAGTTCGGCGACGCGCTTGGTGGCCCGTCCGTTGGCGGGGTTGCCTGGATCGCGGATGATGAACGGCACGCGGGCGGAGTCTTCGTAGAGGGAGCGTTTCTGCCAGAGGCCGTGTTCGCCGAGGTTGTAGCCGTGGTCGCTGATGAAGATCACGATGGTGTTCTTATCGAGGCCTTGCTTCTTCAATTCCGCGAGCACGAGGCCGAACTGGGTGTCCATGAAGGTCATCGAGGCTAGGTAGGCCTGCTTGGCCGTACGCTGCGTATCCTCGGTCATGCCGTAGTTAGCCACGGTCGTGTTGGAAAGGGCCACCTGGGGCTTGGAAGCGCGGTCAGCAGCGGGGTCGGGGACGAGCTCGACCTTATCCTTGGGGTAGGACTCGAAATAGGGCTTAGGGGCCACGTAAGGCGTGTGCGGGCGGAAGAAGCCCACGGCTAGGAAGAAAGGCTTGGTGCGCTTTTCCTGCAGGAAGGAGATGGCCTGTGCGGCAATTTTGCCGTCGGTCTGCTCGGCATCGGTGCCATCGGCAGCGAGCCAGCTGAGCGTACCGCCGTAGTTGCCCGACCCCACGAGGACCTGGCCGGTCTTGCCCTTGGCTTTGTCGGCGGAAGAGCCGGCACCGACTCCGATCGAGAAGATCTTGTCCTCGTCGTCACAATCACGGCCGCGGGGATTCCAGACCTGCTCCCATGACTGCGGATCGTCGAGGCCATTGGTGCCGATCTCCTTCGGCACGCCGTAGTGGTAAAGTTTACCGATGCGGCCGACGGTGTAGCCGTTGTTCTTAAACATCTGCGGCATCGTCACCATGTCCGGGATCACCTTGCGGAATTCCTTCGCGTTGTCGTAGACGCCAGTGGTGTCGGGGCGGAGGCCAGTGAGGAAGGAAGTGCGGCTTGGGTTGCAGAGCGCGTATTGGCAGTAGGCGCGATCGAAGCGGACGCCGGAGCGCGCGAGGGCATCGATATTAGGCGTGAGCGCTGGGCCGCCGTAGGTGCCCATGCGCGTGCCGCAATCATCCGAGACGAGCAGCAGGACGTTCTTACGGGTCTCGGCCGCGAAGACGGACAGGCAGGCTAGGAGGGCGAGGGCGATGGGGAGGCGCATGGGACCCATTTAGGGGACAAGTGGGCATGGGGGCAAGGGGGGAGCGAAGGAGGTGATGGCGGTAAGCGGTTGGCGGATAGCGGTTGGGGCCTTTGACGGATGAAAACAGAACAGGCGACAAGGGGTAAGCCTTGCCGCCTGATATTTCCTAACCGCCAACCGCTAGCCGCTAACCGCGACTACCTTGTCAGCTCAAACTTCCCAATCGTCGCCCTTGCCCTGGAGGATCTTGTCGATCGCCCCGAGGACGAGGTCGACGGCTTCTTCCTGGGAGGTCTTGTCGGTCTTGATATGGACCTCAGGCGATTCCGGGGCTTCGTACGGAGACGAGATGCCGGTGAACTCGGCGATCTCGCCACGGCGCGCCTTGGCGTAGAGTCCCTTGACGTCGCGGGATTCGCAGACGGCGAGCGGGGCGTCCACGAAGACCTCGATGAAAGTGTGGTTCGCGAGGGCGGCGCGGGCCTTGGCGCGGTCGGCGGCCAACGGAGCGATGAGGGTGACGAGCGTGATGTGACCCGTACCGGCGAAGAGGCCGGCAACGGCGGAGGCACGACGGACACTTTCGGCTCGGTCGGCGGCGGAGAATCCGAGATCGCGATTCAGCGAGACGCGGAGGTCGTCGCCATCGACGCGGATGACGTTACGGCCGGCGTCGAAGAGACGACGTTCGACAGCTTCGGCGATCGTCGATTTGCCCGAACCGGAGAGGCCCGTGAACCAGACAACCGCCGGCGGGTGGCCAGCGCGGGCGCCACGTTCGGAGGCGGTGACCTTACCGGAAGGTCCTTCGGACTTCGAGACTGCGTCGAGGATGATGCCGCCGCCATGGATGCGGCCGCCTTCTTCGACGGCGAAGCGACC
>CAMCWL010000063.1 GCA_945882655.1 Opitutus sp. GAS368 | reverse complement strand
GCCGGGGTGATGATCGCGAACATCATCTGGAACATCGAGAAGACGTTCTGCGAGATCCAGTAGGCGTAGTCTCCGTTCGGTGCGGCGCCGACGCCGTTCAGGAAGAAGAATTCACTGCCACCGAAGATCTTGCCGAGGAAGGTGCCGTCGAAGCTCTTACCGAAGACCAGGGAGTAACCCACGGCCCACCAGAGGATCGCGACCATCCCCGCCAAGCCGAAGCACTGGGCAGCGACAGAGAGGATGTTCTTCGAGCGGACCAGGCCGCCGTAGAAGAGGAAGAGGCCAGGCAACGTCATGAAGAGCACCAAGGCGGCGCAGATCATGATGAAGGCGTTGTGACCAGGGCCGGCGGACGCAGCGATGGGGCCGGCTGCAACCTTGTCGTCGCCAGCCTTGGGGCCGGTGTTGTTGACGTAGGCTTCAAGGTCGGCCACGCGCTGGTCAAGCGCGGGAGCAGCGGGTGCCGCTTTCGCCGCTTCGGCTTTGGCGGGTGCAGCCGCTGGGGCGGGAGCGTTCTGCGCGGACGACAGGTAAGGCACTGCCGCCAGAGCGAGGATGGTGAGAGTTCGTAGCAGGGAGTTCATGGCGAATGCCCTTTCGCAACCCCCGTGCCAACCGTCTCCATTCGAGTCGATGACGCGAATGTGTTTAAAAACCAACTTAAGTCGCCCGCAGTCCTGCTCGAAAAAAAGCAGCCGTGCGGGCGCTGGCCCTGAAAAAGGGCTTAATGGTGGTTATAGCCTTCTTCGCCGTGGTCCGAGATATCGAGGCCCTGCGCTTCGCCTTCTTCCGTAGCACGCAGGCCAATGGTCGCCGCGACGATCTTTGCGATGATCCAGGTCATGATGAGCGAAACCGCGATGCAAAGTAGCATGGCGGTGAGCTGTCCTTTGAGCAGGCCTTTCGAAATCAGCGCGCCGCCGGTCGGATTCACCTGCGCGTTCATGAGGAGGGCGGTCGCCAGCGCACCGATGGTGCCGCCAATACCGTGCACGCCGAAGGTATCCAGCGCATCATCGTAGCCGAACTTCGGCTTGAGCACCGAGCAGGCCCAATAAGAAATTGTTCCGGCGAGTAGGCCGATGAGTACGGCGGAGCTGCCGGAGACGAAGCCAGCCGCGTTGGTGACGGTGGCGAGGCCGGCGATGGCGCCGGAGCAGAGCCCGAGCACTGAGATTTTACCGCGATGCAGTTTTTCGACGACCGCCCACGCGAGCGTGGCGGTGGCGGCGCCGAGCGTGGTCGTCATGAAGGCTTGGAGGGCGATGCCATCAGCCGCTAGGGCCGAACCCGCGTTAAAGCCATACCAGCCGGCCCAGAGTAGGCCCGTGCCGATAACGCAAAGCACCATGCTGTGCGGGGGCATCGGGCGCTTGCCGAAACCCGCGCGCGGTCCCACGAGGATGCAGAGGAGCAGGGCGGACCAGCCCGAAGTCATGTGGACCACGATGCCGCCGGCGAAGTCCGCGGCCTTGAAGGCGGCGTCGGCGTTGGCGATGCCCGAGAAGTGTCCAGTGGCGCCCCAGACGGCGTGGGCGACGGGGTAGTAGACGAAGATCGTCCAAAGGAAGGAGAAGAGCATGACCGCGGAGAACTTCATGCGCTCGGCGACGGCGCCGATGATGAGGGCCGGCGTGATGGCCGCGAACATGGCTTGGAAAAGGGCGAACGTGCCCGAGGAGATACCCGGTGCGTAGGCTGCGTCGGGCGTGAAACCGAGGCCGGCGAAACCGAAATGCTCGCCGCCACCGAAGATGTGTCCGACGAGGCTGCCAGCATAGCTCTTACCGAAGACGAGGCTGTAGCCGAAGCCCCACCACATCAGGACTCCCATCGCGGTCAGGGCCAGACATTGGGCGGCGATCGAGAGCACGTTCTTACTGCGGACCAAGCCTCCATAGAAGAGGAACAGGCCAGGGATGCACATCATGAGGACGAGCGCCGTACTCACGAGAACCCAGACATTATCACCAGTGGAAGGAGGAGGGGTGGCAGAAATAAGCATAATGCGTTTTAATAAGCAAAATGCGTGCCATATAATCATCACCGCGGGCAACTCGCTTGCCTTCATCGGATTTCAGGGTAGATTAGTTTTTAACCATGAAATGGCTGCTTAAAGTTGAGCATAGTGTCTTATTTTGTGCATTATTTTCCGCACAACTATCGGCAGCAGAACCATCCCCGGCCAAGAACTGGGTGGTCGCCTCAGATTATCAGTATCGCGGCTCTGATGCCGTGAGCCATTCCGGTGGCGTGACGGGTGAGTTCGGCCGTTCCCGAACGGGCGCCGAGTTGATTTATCAGACGCCTGACCGGGCGATTGATCTCGAGTGGTATCAGTACACCCACCGTTTCAGCGGCGCGATCGCCGGGTCCGATCGTTCTTATGGTGATACGACTGACGTCATGGTCACAGGTTTCCGTCAGTGGGATTGGAATCAGAAATACGGCGTCCAGCTGATTTACGCCCTGGAGTTCGCGGCCGAAGAGGGCGTGAGCCTAGGGAGTTCGCATCGCTGGGGGCTGGGCGTCGCCACTCGCTGGCGTCCCGATGCCGAGACCGACATCGCGCTCGGCGTGCTGTTGGAGGATCGCTTCGAGGCCTCCATCCTGCCCATCCCTTATATCAAGGCGACCTGGCGGCCGTGCCAATACGCCGAGGTCGAGTTACGCGCCACCGGTCTGCAGAATGGCATCATCGTCCGTGGATTCTTGACGGAAGACCGCGCGACCACGGTCGACCTCACGGTCGCCTACGAAACGCTGAGCTTCGCGCTCACCGACGGTAGCTACGGTTCGCGGGCGGTCGCCATCGGCGAAGTCCCGATTCGTATTGGCGTGACGCAGTTCCTGGAAAAGTCCGGCACTTGGTTCGTGCGTGGTTCCGCTGAATGGGTCGCCTATGCGCGGCACAGCTTCAAGCATGATGGCGAAACGCAGGGAGCATTCCAGCCTGGCGCCCAGTGGGGCCTAGCCGCGCGCGTCGGCGCCCGCTTCTGATCAGGCCGCCGTCTGTAGCCATTCGTCGCGTCGGCTGATGGCCAGCTCAAGGTCGTGCGTGCGGAGCGAGCGGCGGACGCGGCGCTTGGTGAAGTCCGCGAGGTGCTCGGTGTAGTGCAACCACCAGGTCCCGTTGTTGTTCCAGAGATGGTGGAGTCGGTTATCCTCGCTGACACGGATGGACAGCTTGGAGGCGGGCGGGCGGGCGGTGGTATCGTTGGTGTTGATCATGGTGGGCGGCGGTGAAAGAAGCGCGCATCACGATCAATCCACGAGGGATTGGAGTTTTAGCCTTCCGGCTCTCATCTCGGCGCCTTTCGGCTCCGATAACCACCGCGGCCCTGTTGGGCTCGGTTGGTGCAGGTTCGGCTTTCGCCCGTCCTGCTCGTAATGCGTCTGATAATGAACTGACGTCACTCTGGTCGGCCGGCCCGGAGATTGCAAGTCCGTGGTCGGGGCTAGAGTGTCATAAGAAACCCCCGGTTCCGGCCGGGTTGGCCGGGGCTTGCGGCCGCCGCAGAGGCCCCCTAGCGTGACGTCGATGGGTTTCTTCCGTTTCCGTAAATCAATTCCGCTCGGGAAATTCTTCCGGATCAATCTCTCGAAGACCGGCACCTCGTTGTCGGCGGGTCGTCCCGGCGCGACGGTCAACGTGCGCAAGGATCGCGTCGACGGTACGGTCGGGATTCCTGGGAGCGGACTTTCTTATAAGGAACGTCTGGCGAATCGCGGCTGCGCCTCGGTGCTCGTCTTCGCGCTGATGCTGTCATCCGCGCTCGCTGGCGTTGTCATCTGGGCGCGCTGAACGCGGTTTCGTCGGAAGCGTTGGCGCCTCCGACGATCGTCGCCGCAAGTGCCCGGGAAAGGACTCGAACCTTCATGCCTTTAGAGGGCGGCGGATTTTGAGTCCGCTGCGGCTGCCATTTCGCCACCCGGGCGGATTGCGGACATGCATTCATTCCGCGAGCGTCGGCGCGTGCAAGAAAAACCGTGCCTGTTGGCGCAGCGCGCATCATGCAAAAACGCGGACAACAAAAAAGGCGCTCCTTGTGGAGCGCCTTTTGGCGGGAATCTCGCGAGAGATTACTTGGCGCCGAGGATCGCGTCCTTGGCGGCCTTAGCCACGCGGAACTTCACGACCTTCTTAGCCTTGATCTGGATGGTTTCGCCGGTGGCAGGGTTGCGGCCGAGGCGAGCCTTGCGGTGGACGAGGACGAGCTTGCCGAGGCCGGGGAGCGTGAAGGAGTTCTTCGCGTTCTTGTAGGCGAGGCCAGCGATGATCTCGAGGATCGCGACGGCCTGCTTCTTGCTGATTTCAGCTTTTTCGGCGATGGCGCTGGCGATTTGGGACTTGGTGAGGGCTTTGGACATGTTGGTTATGGGTTGGTTGTGCAGTGATGCGGGTGTATTAAGTATCGAAGCGGACGCTGAAAACCAGCGAAAAATAAGGGCAGGGTGCAGGTTTCTTCAGACCCCCCGTCTCCCGCAAAAAATCTTTTGCATGCGTCCGCCTTTCAATTTAGGTGTCCTGAACTCCCCCACACCATGAGACTCCGTCCGTCCGTCGCCCTCGCCCTGTCCGCCTTCCTCGGCATTGCCTGCGCCATGGCTGATGAGACAATCGTCGCCCTGGAACCCGCCTTCCCGGAGATGAAGTTCAGCCTCCCGGTCGCGATCTCCCCGCTACCCGGCAGTAAGGATGCCGTCTTCATCATCGAGAAGGGCGACCCTGCTCCCGGAAACTCCGCCGATAAGAAGAAGAAGGGTGGCGATTTCCTCGGGGGGAAGGTTCAGATGATCAGCGGGCTCTCCACCTCCAATCCCGTCAAGCGCGAGGTCTTCCAATTGAGCCCTAAGGACGGGAAGTTTGATGCCGCTGGCGAGAGCGGCTTCCTTGGTTTTGCCGTTCACCCAAACTATGCTGAAAATAAGCAAGTCTTTGTCTATTATAGTCTTAGGATTGACGGTAAGCTCCACCAGCGTATCTCCCGGTTCCTGCTTTCGAGCGTGGAGCCTTTCACGGTCGACCCCCAATCCGAACAGGCCCTCATTTCCCAGCTCGACCCGGCGGGTAATCACAACGGCGGCGACCTCCACTTCGGTCCTGATGGTTACCTCTACATTAGCTGCGGAGATGGCGGCGGCGGTGGCGACCCTTTCAATACCGGAGGCTTCATCAACAAGGACTTCCACGCCGCGGTCTTCCGGATTGATGTCGATAAGAAGCCCGGCAACCCAGCCCCCAACCCCCATCCCTCAGTCATCACCGACTCTAAGGGGGTAGCGTTCTACTCTGTCCCGGCCGACAACCCTTTCCTTAAGGCTACCTCCCACCGCGGCCGCTCTCTGGAGGCTGGCACCGTCCGCACCGAGACCTGGGCCACCGGTCTTCGTAATGCCTGGCGCTTCTCCTTCGACCCCAAGACGGGCGCCTGCTTCGCCGGGGATGTCGGCCAGAACCTCTACGAGGAGATCGATATCCTGGTCTCCGGTGGCGACTACGGCTGGCACGACGTCGAGGGTTTACACGACTTCAACCAGAAGGACGCCGCTGGTAAAAAAGGTATGCCCGGTAAGGCCAGCGCTTCTGGTTACCAGCGCCCGATTCACGAATACGGTCGCCAGCTCGGAGCGTCCGTGACCGGTGGCGTCGTCTGCCGTGGCGAGCGCATCCCCGCCATCGCCGGAGCTTATGTCTTCGCTGACTTCGCCTCAGGCCGCATCTTCTCTCTGCATGACCGCGGCGGCAAGTGGGAGTCTCGCGAAATCGCCCGGGACTCGGCGGTTTCCGGCTTCGGCCACGATCCGAGCAACGGGGACGTTCTCGTCGCTTCGCTTGCCGGCCAGGTCAAGCGCATCGTTAAGAAGTAAGCACATGCTTTCCCGCCGCGCGATGCTGGGTCTTTCCGGTTCGTTGATGGCGGGAGCAATGCTCCGACCAGTACTCGCGGCTGCGCCCTCGACGAAAGCCCCTGAATTCAGCCTTTTCACGAAACACCTCGTCGGGCTTCCTTACGACCAACTCGCCGAGACCGTCGCTGCGCTTGGCTTCAAGGGCGTCGAAGCACCGGTCCGCAAGGGTGGGCATGTCGAGCCGGCACGCGTCGAGGAAGACCTGCCGAAACTTGTCGAAGCTTTCAAGAAGTGCGGCGTGAAGATCACGTTGATGACGACCGACATCAACGCGGTCAACTCGGCTGATCGGACAGAGAAGGTCCTGCGCACCGCCGGTGCGCTCGGCATCCCTAGCTACCGCATGAGGTGGTATGGCTATGTGGCCGGCAAATCGCACTGGGATCAGCTTGATGCGATCAAGCCGCAGCTGCGCGACTTAGTCTCGCTCAGCCGTGAGGTCCGCATCCTGCCTGGCTATCAGAACCACTCCGGCGCGAAGTTCGTCGGCGCCGGCATCTGGGACATGGCGATGCTGATGAAGGACTACCGGGCCGATGAACTGTCCTGGAACTTCGACTTCTTCCATGCGACGGTCGAAGGCGGCCTGTCTTGGCCGAACGAACTGGCCTTGGCTCGTGACCATATCTCGATGGTCTATTTCAAGAACTTCAACTGGCAGGGTAGGCTGGCCGAAGGTTGCCCGCTGGCCGAAGGCAGGGTGGGGAAGGACTCCGTGGTGCAGCTGCGGAAAACGGGCTACACGGGTCCGGTCTGCCTCCATGTCGAATACCTGAAGGGTAAGGTCACCGACCAGGGCGCCCTCAAGGCCGCCATGGACGCCACCCGCAAGGACTTCGCCACGCTTAAGGAGTGGTGGGCTTGAAGCGGCAGGGAGGGGGGATTCTCAAAAGATAGGCTGGAACTTGCGGTCTTTCGGGATGTAGAAACAGTCTCCCCGTTATGCCCCGCTCCGTCTTCTTCCTTTTCGCCGCCGCCTCCCTGGTTGCTGCGCCTAAAAAAGCCCCGGCCGATAAGGAACCACCTGCTCCTTACGTCCCGTCCGAGGGCGGCGCGCTGCCAGCGTCCCTCTTCCAGATTCCCGAAGGCTTCGAGGTGACCCTCTGGGCTCGTTCGCCGATGCTCGCCAATCCGACGAATATCGACTTCGACGCCCAGGGCCGTCTCTGGGTCAATGAAGGCGTCAACTACCGCACCTACAATAAAGGTGGCAAGCGTCGCCCTGAAGGCGATCGCGTGATCGTCCTCAGCGACACCAAGGGCAAGGGCTTCGCTGATTCCGTCCAGACTTTTGTTCAGAACCCTGAGTGGACCTCTCCCCTCGGTATCGCCGTCATCGATAACGTCGTCTACGTCTCACACGCCCCGACGATCACGAAGTACACCGACGTGAATCGCGACGGCAAGTTCGACGCCGCCGTCGATAAGCAGGAGACTTTCCTCACTGGCTTCGGCGGTCAGGACCATGACCACTCGCTCCACGCGGTCGTCGCGGGCCCCGACGGTAAGCTTTACATCAACTCCGGCAACTGCGGCGCGGTCGTCACCGACAAGGCTGGCAAGACCTTCCGCGTCACCAGCAACTACGTCGATGAGCGCGGCGGTAAGTGGCCCTTCAACGCCCGTGCCAACATCGGCGCTAAGAGCGACGACGGTTCCATTTGGTCTTCTGGCTTCTCGGGCCGCCTGAACGCCGACGGCACCGGCCTCGAAATCATCGGTAACGGTTATCGCAATAGCTACGAAAGTGTCCCTTCCTCGCTCGGCGACCTCTTCCAGGGCGATAACGACGACTCGCAGAGTTGCCGCACCTCCTTCGTGCTCGAGTATGGCTCGGCCGGTTACACCACTCCGTCCGGAGCTGGTTATGGCACCGTCAAGCGCCCCGGCCAGCCGATGCCGCGCGCCCACTGGCGCCAGGACGATCCTGATACCATGGACGTCGGCGACGTCTACGGTGGCGGCTCGCCTACTGGTGTCGCGGTCTATGAGAACGGTGCCCTTGGCAGCGCCTGGGAAGGCACGCTCCTGAACTGCGAACCATCCCGCAACACGGTCCTCGCTTATAAACTCGTCGCCCAGAAGGGAACCTACGCCCTCAACGCCGATACCCGCAAGGACCTCATCACTTCGAATCCTACCCGCGATTTTCAGGGCACTGACTTCCATAAGTTGAAGACGGATCCCTCCGTCAAGCCCGCCGACAGCATCATGTTCCGCCCGTCCGACGTCGCCGTCGGTCCGGATGGCGCTATCTACGTCGCCGATTGGTACGACCCCCGCGTTGGCGGTCACCAGACCCTCGATGATACCTGCACGGGTGCCATCTACCGTATCGCTCCGAAGGGCTTCAAGTCCGTCATCCCGAAGATCGATGTCTCCACGCCCGAAGGCGCTGCCGCTGTGCTGCGCAATCCTGCCGTTAACGTCCGCCACCTCGGTTTCAACGCGCTGAAGGGTTTCGGTGCTAAGTCTCTTCCGGTCGTCTCCGAAATTCTCCGCGAAGCGAATCCGTATGTCGCCGCCCGCGGCGTCTGGCTCCTGCCTCACCTCGGCGAAGAAGGCGTCACGCGCACTAAGGCTTTGCTCAAGGATCCGAATCCGTCGCTCCGCCGCCTAGCCTTCCAGTCGCTGCGTCGCGCCGGCCATGACACGCTCGGTATCGCTGCTGAACTCGCCAAGGACGCCGATATTGCCGTCCGCCGCGACGTCGCGACGTCGCTGATCGCCGCGCCGGCCGACAAGGCCGTGCCGATCCTCATCGAACTCGCCCGTCGCCTCGACGTCACCGACAAGAACTCCATCGCCTCCTTCGGCATCGGCGCCACCAACAAGCAGGACGCCGTCTGGTCCGCTGTGAAGTCCGAACTCGCAAAGGACGGCGCCGAAGCTTGGTCTCCTGAAGTCGAGCGCATCGCTTGGTTGCTCCATCCCGCCTCGGCCGTGCAGGACTTCCTGGCTCGCGCCGCCTCCTCGAAGGTCTCGCAGGCCTCCCGCACGCTCGCGGTCGAGTCTCTCTCCTTCGTCGAAACCAAAGAAGCTGCGCTCGCAATGATCAAGCTCTGCGCCGCCGGCTCCCCGTCGGCCTCCGAAGCCAAGACCTGGGCGCTTATGCGTATGACCGGTTCCTGGGCCGCCTTCGATATCCGCACTGAGCTTAAGAATGCCGGCGTCTATGACGCCAAGTCGATCGTCGTGAACGCCATCCAAGTTCCTGAAGCCCCGGCTGGCACCTACACCGAACAGGATGTGCTCTCTAAGACCGGTGACGCTGCCAAGGGCGCCGCCCTCGCCTTGCGCTGCATCATGTGCCACCAGGTTAACGGCAATGGCCCCGCTTATGGTCCCGAGCTTAAGGGCTGGGCTTCCCGCCAGAGCCGCGAGGCCCTGGTTCGCGCCCTCGTCAACCCCTCGGCGGATATTGCCCTGGGCTATGAAGGGGTCACCCTTAAGCTCAAG
>CAMCWL010000062.1 GCA_945882655.1 Opitutus sp. GAS368 | reverse complement strand
CGTTTCTGGGGAGACTCTAGGCGGATGACCTCGCCTTCGGAGCCGGTGAAAATGCCCCGAATGACGCGGGCTTTGGCGCCGATCTTTAACTCTTCATCGAGCATCGAAAGGGTCGCGTCGGGGCCGAGCGCATTGAGCTCGTCAATCACTGCTTGCTCGACGTCGACCGGTTTGCCTTCGCGGCTGACTAGGTGGAGTACGCCGCGCGTGCTGCGAATCGTGGACTGGAATTCCACCGGGTCGAAGCGGGCGAAGATGTAGCCGGGGAAAAGCGGTTCGACGACGACCTTGTTCTTGTCGTGGCCACGTCGGGTACGACGCAGACGCGGGAAGACCAGCTCGCCGATGCCGACGGCCCGTAGGTTCTGCACTGCCACGGCCTCTTGGCGAGGCTTGGCCTTGATGCAGAACCAGGTCGGGCCGGCGGCTTCGGTCATGCGGTCTTGAGGGCGCTCTTCGAGCGGTCAGGCAGCCAACCGAGTGCGATCAGCGCGAGCTGCGAAGGGCAGAATACGTAGTAGAGCCAGAACGCCCCTGTCTCCGTGAAGCCGTAGCTATGGAGGCCGACGCCGAGGAGATTCGTACCGAACCAGGACCAGGCCGTGACGATGTTACCGAAGATGAGGAGCTGCATCAGTCCTTCGCGGCGCACTAGGCCACCCCAGCGGGCGTGGAGACAAAGTGCGCACCAGAGTACGATGAGGATGGCGCCGTTTTCTTTCGGATCCCAGCCCCAGAAGCGACCCCAGCTCTGGTCGGCCCAGATGCCGCCGAGCATCGTGCCGATGAAACTGGCGAGGACAGCGAAGGCGAGGATGCCGTAGGCCGCGCGGGCGACACTATCGCCCCAGTTGTAGTCCTTCTTGAAGGCGCGGAGCGCGAGGTGAAGGGCGCCGAGCAGGCCGGCGACGAAGGTCGCCGAGTAGCCGAGCGTCACGATGGTCACGTGCGTCGCCAGCCAGAAGTTTGTATCGAGCACCGCACGGACGCTCTCGAGGTTGTCTTCGCCGGAGAGGCCGAGGTTATGGGCGACGATCAATGACACGAAACCGGTGATACCTGTCGCGACGGCGCCGATGCCGTTCTTCCAGACCCGCTCGAGCATGATGCCCAAGCCGACGGCACCCCAGGCAACGAAGATTCCCGTTGAATAGAGGTTCGTCACGGGCGGACGGTCATGCAGCCACATGCGATAAAGGAGTGCGGCGGTGTGCAGGATGAAGGAGAGCACCAGCAGGCGGTAACCCCAGACGCGCAGGGCTTCGGAGCCGGTCACCCAGGAGACAAGGACCATGAGCACTACCACCACGTAGGCGATAAGGAGCCAGTAAAAAGGCTGAAGACGGCCGAAGCTCGCTTCGGATTCCGCACGGGCGGTCCAAGGACCTTTCAATGAAGCGGCGATGGCGGAGCTCAGACGGGCGCATTCGTCGTCCTTGCCTTCGCGCCACGCCATCGAGAAGTCGGCGTAACGAGTGATGATACCGTCTTCGGCTAGACCGGCCCGGTGGGCCTTCTGGTCCTTGATGATACCGAGGAGGGAGGCGCCGAGATTATCCCAACGCGCGAGAGAAGTTTCGTCCTTGGGGGGCATCAGGCCGATAACGCCTTCGCGTTCGAAGTCCTGATAGCGTTCCACGAACGTCTTGACCGTCTTCTGTAGCTCGGGGTCGAAGGCCTTGCCCGTGGCACTGGCATTCATTTCGGCGAGAGCACGGTTGAGTGCGGAGATCCATGCGCCGTATTCACGGCGCGGGGTGACGTCGAGTGGCAGGTCACCGGGGATGAAGGTCATGCTCAGCGTCGCATACTGTCGGGCGGCGCTTTCAAGTGTGAGGAGGCCACGGTCTTCGACGTCGCGGTCGGCCTGCGGGCGCTTGCGCGCCTGTTCGGCTGCCTTGCTGAGTTCGGCGCTGTTCTTCAAGATGCCGTCCCAGCTGACGTAGAGGCTCTTCTCGGGATCGCCGCCGACGCGTTTGAGCACGTTGGGGTGTTCAACGCGGAAGGTCGGCAGATGGCGGGCAATCGGGGCGCGGAAACAGACTTCGATGAGCCAGTCGACCGAGCTGATGGCACCGCCGGTGAGCCGGACAGGACGCTTCTCGAGCAGTGCTTGGAGTTCGGTCGAGAGGGCGGGGAGTTCCTTGGCAATCTCTTCCCGCTGTTCCGTGGTCCAGGTGGACGGGCGCTGCCCGAAGGCGACGCGTTCGAGCTTCGATAGACTGATCGAGGTGCGCGAGCGCATCTGGAGCAACGAGCCGGTGGCGAGGGTCTCAATCGGTACGACGCGTCCACCGCTTTGGACGGGAATCGTGCCAAACTCACGGCTGTTCCAGCCGGCGTCGGCCGCATCAGCAGTGGCGGTCAGGAAACCGAGGGTCAGCACAGCGGCGGCCTTGGCGGCACGACCGCGGAGGAAACGCAGCAGGGAGACGCCGAAGTGCCAGATGAGGCCGAGGGACATCAGGGCGACGGAGATGTATGGGATGAGCCAGCCGGGATTGCGGACGACCTGAAGTACGCTGAGGTTCTTGCCGTCCTTCGTGCTGCCGAAGCTCGATTGGAAGAAGGTCAGGCCGGCATGGCGGAGCGGTTGGTTCATCGAGATATTGAAGGGGAAGGAGCTCGTACCTTCCTTGAGCGTCACGTCGCTGGCGAAGCGCTTGGGCGTCTCGGTTCCCGGATACTTCTCGTGGGTGAACTTATCCAGCAGCACCGTGAAGGGAACGTAGTAGCGGGTCCGACGGAGCGAGAGCTCGTGGGTCTTGCCGGCATCTTCAAAGGTCTGGGCATCGAAAGATTCTGTGAGATTGAGATTAAGGGCCCAGATGCCGAGCGACTTGTCCTTCGTCTTCAGCTCCACGATCGCGGTGGGAGCGTTGGGCTTGTTGTCGTCATAGCTTTCCGGGAGAGGCTTGTAGACTAGCTCAGTGCGGGCGCCGATTCCTTGGGTCGCCTTGAGGTCGATGCCGTCACTCATCTGGGATTTAGCCCGGATCATCGCGTTCGGGTGGTAGGTCTGGACGACGAGCGTGTAAGGAGTTCCCGGGAGTTCGACGGAGGCCGGAGTCTTCTTGGCGGCGATGTCGCGGAGGATCGAATCAGGAATCACGACAACGCTTTCGGCGGTGCCGGATTTCTGGACGAGCGCGATCTCGAAATCGCGGAACGCTTCGGAGTAATTACGCTGCTCGCCTTCAGGGATGATCATCGCGGATTCTTCCTGGTAGATTGCGGTGACGAAGCCGCCGCCCAGCAGAAGGAGTAGGCCAGCGTGGATCATTAGGTTGCCGACCTTAGCGGCGGTCGCCTTGAAGTGACGGACGTGGGCGAAGGCCAGGTTGATGATTAGCAGGGCCCCGAGCGTGAAGCCGGCAGGCAACGGAATGCGTAAGGCTGCCGTCGGGTCCATCGGATAGAAGCAGAACCAGGAACTGAAGTAGACCTTCTGGACATGCCAGATGCCCCAGTGGACTTGTTCGAATGTCCCCAGCAGGATGAGGATCATCGATAAGACGAGCAGGAGTACCGTCAACTTAAGCGACGCCAGCGTGTCGACGAGGCCACGGCCGCTGTCGGCCTTCTTTTGGTGTTCTTCGCTGTTCACGGGAGTTGGGAGGCGGAGAGGAAGGCGACGAACGCGGCACCATTGGCTTCGACGGCGGCGGTCTCGCCGTTCATCTTAAAGAACCAGGTGGCGCCGTCCTTGGCGGTCAAGACGGCGTCGACCGACTTCTTGCCGTCGGTGGAGGTCATCACGAACCGCTGGCTCTCGATGCCGCCGACTTTCACCGTCTTGGCGGAGCCGGAGATTTCATCGGGGCTGGCCGGAGGGAGGCCGATCTGGCCGCGCCAGCGATTCACGTTGGCGGTGAGACCGCCGACGCTGCCGGGGAAGACCGTCACGGCGATCTCGGCCTTGCTGTCGTTCGGGCCTGAGACGATCCAGGTGGCCTTGCGCATTGAGTTTTCCGGGCCGACGGACCAACCGGCGGGAAGCTTTGCCCACTTGGGGGCGTCGAAGCCAGCCGCTTCGGCCTTCATCGAGGCGGGAGCGACCATCGGGGCGGCCACAGCCGGAGACGGAGCCGGCGTGGCGGCGACGGGCGCGGTCGGAGCAGTCGCGGGCGCGGCGGTGGCCGGAGCGGCGTCGGACTTCACTTCATAGCGGGCGACCTGCGGGGCAGGTTTGCAGCCGAAGACGAGCAACGAAGCAGACAGGAGGAGGAGGGGACGCATGGTGGTAAGGAAATTATTTGTTAGCGGATTGCTTGGCTTTTTTCTTGGCGGAAGCCGCGTCGCCGGCGGTCGTGCCGGTCTTGAGGCGCACTTCGTATTTCTCGTCGCGAGGCAGGATGATGCCGCGCTTCACGAGTTCGTCGGGGTGCAGGTCAGCAAGGGGGCCGCAGCGGGCGAGCCAGGCATCGCACTCCGCGCGCAGTTCGGCGAGCTTGGTGGCGTTGGCCGGGTCGCCGGCGATGTTCTTCACTTCCCACGGATCGCTCTGCGTATCGTAGAGCTCTTCCGGGGCGCGGTTCGGACTGAAGTAGAGGGCTTGGACCGGGGTTAGTTTGCCCTCAGCCTGAACGCGGCGGAGCTCGTGCATCGTCTGGCCGACTTCTTGGTAGGCGACCTTGCCGGCTTCGTCGACGCCAGGGGCGAGGTTGCGGACATAGCGATAGCGGGCGTCGCGGACGGAGCGAACTTTGTCGAAGCTCTCATCCATGAAATCGCGAAATGAGTAGGCGTACTTCGGCGGGTTGGCGGCCGTGGGCAGGAAGCAATGACCATCGAACTCCGCGGGCACAGGGACACCGGCAAGAGTCAAGGCGGTCGGGGCGAAGTCGATCCAGCTGGCGAAATCTTCGCGGATGGTGCCCGGTGCGATCTGGCCGGGCCAGCGCACGATGAGCGGGACGCGTGTGCCAGTATCCTTCACTGAACGCTTGAAGCGCGGCATGCCGCGGCCGTGGTCGCCAGTGAGGATCACAATGGTGTTCTTTTCAAGATCGTGGGCCTTCAGCCAGTCGAGCACGCGTCCGAGGGAGTAGTCGACGGCCGTGACGAGCTCATGATAGTGGGCCACTTCGCGGCGCACGACCGGGGTGTCAGGGTAGAAGGGCGGGAGCTCGACCTTGGCCGGATCACGTCGATCGGAGGGCTTGAGCGCAGCCGTGTTCTTGGCGTGCACTTCGTCATCGGCGCGCACCTGGCTCTCGTGGCTGACCGTATCGTTGAAATAGGCGAAGAAAGGCTCTTTCGGCTTGGCAGTCAGCGGCCCAGCCGGGCGGTTGGCCGGGTTGACCCAGTTCTTACGGTCGTTCGCGAGGTTCTTTTCCGGCACGCCTTGGAAGTCGGTCTTGCCGGGCCACATCACATGATAACCTGCGGACTGGAGTTTTTCGGTGAAAGGGTGAGGCGGGTTGACCACTTTGGAGCGCATGTTCTGCGCACCGTACTTGAGCGGGTATTGTCCGGTGACCATGCCGCTGCGCGAAGGGGCGCAGACACCAGTGTGGGTGAAGGCGCGGGTGAACAGAGCGCCTTCCTTGGCGAGGCGGTCCATGTTCGGGGTGATAGCGTCCTTGCAGCCGTAGGCCCCGGTGTCGGGTCCCATGTCTTCACCAATCACCACGACGATGTTCGGGCGTGCGTCCACGGCCCCGGCGAGGGCAACTATCCCGAGAATAGCTAGGGCGAGGGTGCGGTGGGGCATGGGGGTGGGACAGGGTCCTCGGCCAATGGTTGCGGGGTAATCGGCCAAAGCAAAAAGAAAGGACGCTTTTTGGCGTCCTTTTCGAGGGGGTGGGGTATTTGGCCTAGGCCCAAACCTTAGTCCGTGAAGCGGAAGAGGGCCACGTCGCCGTCCTTGAAGAGGTACGACTTGCCTTCAAGGCGGTAGCGGCCGGCGTCACGGGCGGCGGCGACCGAGCCGTTCTTCACCAAGTCCTCGTAGGAGACGATTTCGGCCTTCACGAAGCCCTTCTCGAAGTCGGTGTGGATGACCGCGGCGCACTGGGGGGCGGTCATGCCGCTGCGGAAGGTCCAGGCACGGACTTCTTTTTCGCCAGCAGTGAAGTAGGTGGCCAGGCCGAGGAGATGATAGGCTCCGCGGATGAGCGAGGATACGCCGGAGTCGGTGACGCCGAGGGACTGGAGGAACTCGGTGGCTTCAGCGGGCGAGAGGTCGCAGAGCTCGGCTTCGACTTGAGCGCAGATCACGACATGCTCGCAACCGTGGCGTTTGCCGATGAGGGCGGCGACATTGGCGACATGCGGGTTCTTGGAAGGGTCGGCGAGATCGGCCTCGGCGACATTGCACGCGAAGAGCACCTTCTTCGAGGAGAGTAGGTTGTAGGTCTTCAGGCGGGCGCGCTCGTCGTCGGAGACGTCGAGCGAGGAGGCCGGCTGGTTCTCGTTGAGGTGCTTCACCAGACGGGCGAGCAGTTCAACGTTGGCGATGGCTTCCTTGTCCTGGCTGCGGACCTTCTTCTGGTTGCGGTCGAGCTGCTGCTCGGCCGACTGGATGTCGGCGAGGATGAGTTCGGTTTCGATGACCTCGATATCCCGGATGGGGTCGACCTTGCCCATGCTGTGGACGATATCGTCGTTATCAAAGCAGCGGACCACGTGGATGATCGCGTCGCACTCGCGGATATTGGAGAGGAAATCGTTGCCTTTGCCTTCGCCCTTGGAGGCGCCGGCGACGAGGCCCGCGATGTCGACGATGTCGATCGTGGCGGGGATGACGACCTTGGTGCCGGCGATCTGCTGGAGCTTCAGCATGCGGTCATCAGGGACGAGGACCACGCCGACGTTGGGTTCGATGGTGCAGAAAGGGTAATTAGCCGCCTCGGCCTTGCGCGAGCGCGTAAGGGCGTTGAAGAGGGTCGACTTACCCACATTGGGAAGTCCGACGATGCCTGCCTGAGTCTTTGCCATGGAAGGTGCACCGTGGGCATCCGTCCCGCCGAGGTCAAGAGTCGGAACTCAGGGCGGCAGTTCCTGCGAACGTTCGCTGAGGTCCGTCGACGGCAGGACGACTTCGTCCCGGGGTTGAGGCTGTCCGCGGACGATACGGGCGACGGCAATGCGGCCGCGAACACTGGTGATTTCGAGGACTGCCGTGGGGTTGAGGCGCGGGTCACGCGAGACCACGATCATCTTATCCTGCACCAAGGTGCCTGGCAGGAGGTGCACCGGTACCGAGAGGCTGGTCACCGGGTAGCCTTGGATGAAGCCGATACGCACGTTACGCGGAGACCCGGCCGGGAGCGCGAACGGGTTCGGCTCCTCGGCGGGCTTCGTTTTGGTCGCGACGCAGCCAGTCAGCAGCGCGAGCAGCAGACAGACTGGGCGGAAGCGGTTCACTCGCGGCTGGAAGCGCCCGGACCTTCAGGCGGCTTGCCGATGAAGGCGGCCAAGGCGGAGTTCGGCGGGAGTCCGCCAGGGAGTCCGCCAGGAGAGAGCGGGCCCGGGGTCTGCTCGCCCTTGTCTTCTTCCGAGATGAATTGGTCGAAACCGGGGCCGGAAGTATCGAGTTCGCCTTCGAACATGCCCTGCAGCTGACGCATACGCGTCGGGTGACGCATCTTGCGGAGCGCCTTAGCTTCGATCTGACGGATACGTTCGCGGGTGACTTTGAAGTGGCGGCCGACTTCTTCGAGCGTGCGCTGGACGCCATCGAGGAGGCCGAAGCGGAGGATTAGGACTTCCTTCTCGCGTTCAGCCAGAGAGCGCAGGACGAAGTCGATCTTCTCGCGGAGAAGGCGGGTGGAGGCGGTGTCAGACGGATTTTCCGCGGACTTATCCTCGATGAAGTCGCCGAGCGAGGTGTCTTCGCCGTCGCCGACGGGAGACTGGAGGGAGATGGGCTGTTGGGCCATCTTCATGATCTGCTGCACGCGATCGATCGCCATGTTCATCTCGTTGGCGACTTCTTCGGCGGTCGGCTCGTGGCCGAGTTCCTGGGTGAGTTGCTTCTGGACCTGCATCACCTTGTTCAGCGTCTCGATCATGTGGACCGGGATGCGGATAGTGCGGGCTTGGTCGGCGATGGAGCGGGTGATCGCCTGGCGGATCCACCAGGTGGCGTAGGTGGAGAACTTGTAGCCGCGACGGTACTCGAACTTCTCGACGGCCTTCACGAGGCCCATGTTGCCTTCCTGGATGAGGTCAGTGAAGAGCAGGCCGCGGTTCTGGTACTTCTTCGCGATCGAGATCACGAGGCGGAGGTTATGTTCGACCATCTCGGTCTTGGCCCGCTGCGCCTCGTCGAGGTGCTTGCGGACGTTACGAGAGAGGTGGAGGAGTTCGGCTGGGGTGAGGCGCCAGCGGAGTTCGATTTCGCGAGTACGGGTGGCGGAAATCTCCGGCTTGATGGCCTTCTTGGCGCGAACCGGTCCGCGGGCGACCATGGTCGGTTCGACCAGGTTGCGGGAGTCGTCGATGTCGCCCTTGATGTCGGCGAGTTCGAGCCATTCTTCGAAGAGCTTCATCTTGAAGCAGAACTTGCGGAGGATGTCCTTGCAGCCTTCCTTGGGGGTCAGCCCGATTTTGAGGTACGCCTCGCGGGACTTGGCCTTCTTGGGGGCGTCAGTCTCGTCCAGGTATTTCTGCCAAGCCTTGTCGAGTTTAGCTTTGAGCTTGGTGCACTCGTCCGTGGCCTTCGGGAGCATCTTGTAATAGGCGTCGCGAGACTCGACCTTCTTGTCGATGACGACCTTGTCGAAGCGTTCTTCCTTGCGGAGGACCTTGAGGGCGAGGTCGAGCTGGTAGGGGAGAGTAAGCCAGCAAGTGAACAGGAAATCTTGGGCGCGGAGCTCGGCATCCTCGATGCGCTTGGAGATCTCGACTTCCTGTTCGCGGGTGAGCAGCGGCTTGTGGCCCATCTGCTTCAGGTAGACGTTGAAGGGGTCGTAAGGGGCGTCAGCCGGGACGGTGCGCGCGGCTTCTTCTTCGGAGTCCTCGACCTTCTTGCGGTACGTCTCGACCTCGTCTTCGTCGAGGAGCTTGATATCGAGATTATCAAGGATGTTCATGATGTTCTCGATCAGCTCCGGGTCGGTGGCGCTATCGGGAATGATTTCATTGATGTTCTGGACCGTGACGTAGCCGTTTTTCTTGGAAAGGCTGACGAGCTGCTGGACCTTCTCGTTGATATCGCGGCTGACCACCGGGTTGGTGACGGGCTTGACTGGTGCGGTGGCCTTGGTGGGGGCGACAGCCTTGGCGGACGCGACCTTGGAAGCGGGAGCTGCCTTGGCGGGTGCGACGGCTTTACCGGCCGGGGCAGCCTTCACGGGCGCCTGGGCTTTCGCCGCCGGCTTGGCGACGACAGCCTTGACGGGCGTCTTCGCCGCAGGCGCGGGCTTGGCGGCCGGCTTGGCGGCGGCTTTGACAACGGGCTTGGCCTGCTTGGAGGCTTTGACCGGCTTGTCGGTGGTCTTTTTGTTCTTCTTGTCGGGCATCTTAGGAAATTAGGCGGCGGTGAGGGAGGGA